>JADKFU010000005.1:846384-1153326 GCA_016717285.1 Chitinophagaceae bacterium | reverse complement strand
CCGGTTGAAGAAAAAATTACGATAGATGAATCTTTTGAAGTCCGTGATCTTATCTATGCAAAGGCCCTGTCGTATCGATACCTGCTGCTCGTGCTTAGCATAAATGAAAGCAGCATATTCCTCGGCAATAACCATTCCATTGAGAAACTTGATTCAGACATGCCGCAATCGGCCAATGCATTTAAAAATGACATCGCGGAAAAAGTGGCAAATTTTTCAGATACAGCAGAAAGGAAAGAAATTGTAATGGAAAAATTTTTACGTTCCGTAGATACTTCACTGGAAAAAATACTCCATGAATATAAACTGCCTGTTTTTGTATTGGGAACCGAAAGAATTGCAGGCCATTTTAAGCACCTGACAAAAAATTCTACAGCCGTAAAATCTTACGTGCATGGTAATTTTGCAGAATCGAATCATGAACATATTATAAAGGTGGTAGCTCCTTATATAACTGCATGGCAAAAAGAAAAACAGAAAGCTGTTTTAAATCTTTTGCAGGAAGCATCGGGAAAAAAGAAGCTGGCAGAAGGTATCAGGGATGTTTGGGAGGAAGCCAGCAATCATAACGGCAGATTATTAGTAGTAGAAAAGAATTACACCTTTGCTGCCTATCAGGGTAGTAGTGCTACCGTAATCGGCAATGCCGCAGATCTGTCAGTGAATGCAGGCAACATTAAAGATGCAGTGGATGGAATAATTGAAATGGTGCTTGCAAATGGTGGTGAAATTGAATTCGCGGAAAAGGACTCATTGAAAGAGTACCGGCATATTGCACTCGTAAAATTTTATTAATACCAATTAACAGTATAAGTTGAAGGCAGGTCCATAACGGACCATTTAATTGTACGATGATGATTCTGAAATTATGATTGTCAGCTGATTAAATTTCCTTACATCATCTCTCAAAACGCTAACTTCCTTTGTTACCAAGGTCGCCCTTACCTTGTTTTGAATTCCTAAACACTATGGTTGTTCGTAAGTACCAGTAAAACCCATATTCTTTCCAATCAAAAATATCAAGATGGGATTTTCATTTTTAAAAACCCGTGTTGAATAAAAAAAGCCCCGCCACCCTGAAGGCGGGGCACAAGCCAAAAAGATACTGACTACTTGCAGCCATATCTTTAGCTGCCGGCTTAATCGTTGATTTCTTTTTTCTGTATCTAAAAATCATGCTGTTTTTTTCCTCTATCACATCACCACTTTATATTTTTATCCTCTTCCTCACAGCACCAATTTCAAATCCGCTTCAAAATTATTTTCACCACATTTTCAAAACAACAACATTCATCATATGATCGTATGAAGTTTGTCATTAGCCTTCACTGTCAGAGATGAAAAGAAGCAGCCTCTTTTAAACGTACGTTGAAATGATTTTTTATGACCACCATCATTATTCATTTTGACGATCGTCATTTTTGAAAGAAAGCAAAATAGCGTGCTTTACTACAGCATACAGGAAACACTCGACTTGCATAACAATGAAATTGGTGTAAAGGAAGAAGTGATCCTGATTTTTGAATACCAGGAAACGAGGTGAAATTCATTTCAAATAAAGCATGAGGTAAAAAAATCAGAATGGAAGCGTTCCAAAATTATAATCAGATTCAGAAACTTCTTCCGCTTCCGGCACTCACAGGTAATTTTTATGCTTACAAGTGCATGATAATTGTTGTTATGGTTTTTCAAAAGCATAAAAGATCCATTGAAATAAATGCATGCGCAGATCAAACAGGTTTATCTAAAACAAATACTTAAAAAAAATGAAAACCTTCTTACACCTGCTCCTGGGCTTTGTAGCCATGTCGTCTACTTTTTCAGGAGTGCTCCTCCTCCTTCATCCCGACGGATCAACTCTGAATTTGTCGACAGAATTGCTAAATGGAACTCCATTCAATAACTTCTTTATTCCGGGGCTGATACTTTCTGTTGTTGTAGGCGGAATGCACCTTGTGGCAATCGTGCAAAACATGAAACATGCAACCAACCAGTACACTTGGGCTATGGCAGCCGGCATCACCCTTTCCGGATGGATCACCTTTCAGCTGCTGCTGATCGGTGCGGAGCATTGGCTGCAATTGTTTTACCTCGTCATCGGAATACTTACCATTTTCATCGGTTATCATTTAAAAGGCAAATGGGCGGTATGAATTTTATGATGTTGAAAGATATCAGTCAGAATCCCAAATCTGCCTGTCCGGATTTCTGATCTTCAATCTTAACAGGAATGATATCCATTAAGAAATGCGGATATGGATTCATCATTTTAAGTAATTCTTCCGGATTAAATTGAGGATTCATCCAGTTGTCCTGAATATCCTGATCTATGATCCACGGCATTCGATTGTGGTAATCCATCACCAATGCGTTGGGTTCAGTGGTAATGATTGCATACGTCAGCAGCTTATCAGCATTCTCCGGGTTCGTCCACCAATTATATAAGCCACCGTAGTAAAATGCATCAGTACCCTTCACCGTGAAAAAATATTTCTGTTTTGTTTTCTTATCGGTCTCATAAAAACCGGAAGTCTGTACAAGGCATCGTTGTTTATTTTTCCAGAGTCCTTTCCAGGTTGGTTTTATGGTGATGGAATCATTGCGTGCATTGAAGGTGCTCTTTGCATCGCTTAACTTTTTATTCCAGCTTGAAACCAAACCGAAGCGACCTGGCCTGACTTCACTTTCTCCAAGCAGAATAATATTTCCTTTCCTGCCGGGAAATAAACTTTCATCATCCTTAGTGGATATAATCAATGGCCCGGAAGAATGGGTGATGCTGAATTTTGAACCTTCCCCGGGATGATCGTGCTGCCAACGTTTGCGGGCACGGTGTTCCAGATCTTCATAGTTATAGCACATCGCATTATTAATTTTATTTGGAATGAGGCTTGAAATTTTTTTGTGATTACAGACTCAACGGCTGAATTCAAGATCATGAATGCAATATCATAAATAATGGCAATTTTTGAATTAACTATCGATCTGCTTAATTCCTAATTGCCAAATTACTCTCAACGAAGTCACTGTCCAACTCATCCTTGCTTTTCCAAATTTTCAAATTTTTCATTTTCCCATTGCATACCCTCACTCGCGCTCGTTTGCAGGCAAGCATTGAGGGAGGCGAACGAGTGCGTATGTCCTACTTCTCTATTATAATCTTATCTTCATTTTTTCAATATATAATATCATGTCAGAACAATATAAATTTCTAAACACCGAAGGAATCTACAAATTGCATGAAATATTTCGCGACTTAAAAAAGTTTACGGCTGAAGAAATTGTAAAATGCATGAAGGAGATCAATGAAAGCCGAAGAGAATGGATGTTGAAGCAGTTCATTGAAGAGGGTATGCCACTGACTCGTATCACTCGCTACAAAGTATGGCAAGATGGTAACCATCCTGTTGAATTAGTAATCAATGAGATGAGAGCTGAGCGCCTTCATTACCTGCACTATAACCCTGTTGAAGCCGGCTTTGTGTGGGAGCCTCATGATTATTGTTATAGTTCGGCAATTGATTATGCTGGTGGAAAAGGGTATCTTGATGTGGATCTGATTCAATAATTGTGCTGCAGGTTATGTTGAGAAGTGCACTCGTTCGCCTCCCTCAATTGCTTGTCTGCAAACGAGCGCGAGTCTGGGGATAAATTGATTGAAAACGTCGTTTAAGATCCAATGAATCTGATCGATTGCAGCAGCTTATCAGCCGGAATCTATTTTATAAATATTCTTGAGAATAAGGAAGTTATTTGGTTCACTAAACTAATCAAGGTGCAATGAAGAATTTGATAACATTTGTTTCCTTTGTTCCCTTTTTTGTATCAGCTCAAAACCGTAACAATGTCTGGGAGCTTGGATACTCTCTTTATTCAGCTCCAAAATCTGAAATGAGATATTTCGATGAAACTATGAACACTTCTGAAGTTTCTAGGACAATGACTTTTTTTATTACAAACGCTGGTATAAGTGACACATCAGGAAATCTTCTTTTTTATTCTAACGGAATCACTATCTCAAACAAAAATAACGATACTCTCCAAAACTCAACAAACTTCAATCCTGGCTGGGCGACCGATTTTAATGATCCGTTCGGCATGAGCAATTGCCAAGGAATTCTGATTCTACCCGATCCTGGTATTTCCACAAGATATTATGTCTTTCATGAAAGCGGTGAAAGTATATTTTCTTATGGTGCTTCTGAAGTTCAACCATTAGGATTGAGTTACAGCGTGATCGATATGAACCTCGATAATGGTCTTGGCGGAATAGTAGATACATTAAAAAACAAAAATATCATTAATGATACTTTGCTATGGGGTGGGTTAACTGCTATTAAACATGCAAACGGAAGGGATTGGTGGGTAATTGCACATAGATTTCATACAAGTAAGTATTATAAATTATTGCTTACACCTCAAGGGATTCAAGGCATTTATGAACAAATTATTGGTTCTGATTCAATGAATGACATCGGCGTACAAGCGACATTTAGTCCTGATGGAAGCAAATATTGTATTTCAAACTATGGTGGTTGGTTTGATTACATGAATTTCGATCGTTGTTCAGGGGAATTTACCGACCCTATTCAGGTCTTTAGTCCCGATTCATTTTTTTATGGTAGTTCATTTTCACCAAATAGTCGTTTTATTTTTGCATCATCTTTGTTGAATCTTTACCAATATGATACGTGGAATCCAGATATGGGCACATATCCAATTCATATTGCAGAATGGGATTCATTTGTTAATCCGTATTTTGATATTGCTGTTTTATTTTTTATGCATCAGCTTGCACCGGATGGTAAGATTTATGTTTCACCTTGGAATGGTGTTGAATATTTGAATGTAATCAACTCCCCTGACAGCTTAGGATTGTCTTGTAATTTTAGTCCTCACTCTTTTATTCTCACTCAGAATGCGTTCACCAATAATATTCCATCTTTTCCCAATTACGATTTGGGAAGACTGAAAGATTCACCTTGTGATACCATTGAAGAAACATCATCTGATTTCGTTGCAGCAGAAAATTCCAGATTTGCTATTACTCCAAATCCAGCAGCTAAAAGGATAAATATTGTTTATGAAATCAAGGACGACGCATTCTTAACTTTGTTTGATATTAATGGTAAGATAGTCGCTACTACAAACTTGTTTCACTATTTCAAAAACAGGTTAGTAGATGTTTCCTATCTTGTCTCCGGAATTTACCTTGCAACGGTAACGCAAAAAGGAAAAATTATATGGAGTGAGAAAGTTGTAGTGGCTCATTAAATATTTAAAAGGTTGCAAGAGTGTATGGTGAAGTACGATGCAGAGAGGTTGAAATACTTGTAAGCGTCCGCTCACCTTTAAAAACTGTAAAGCAAAATAATTTTTAACAATTCTTTTTCTCCGCTATAATCCCTCGCACTGCTATAAAACTAGCCCTCCGATTGGCTCACAAATCCGGCCTCTACAGGATTGTAGTGTATGTAGTGCATGGTATTATTCAATAAGTCATTGGTGCTCAATTCGATGAGCTCATTGTACTACTGCCACAATTGAAAATCCATGTTATTAGCATTCTTCTTCCCCGTCCTATTAAAGAAGCTCATTGAAGTGGGTATGCCACTGACTCGTATCGCGCATTATAAAGTATGGCAAGATGGTAACCATCCTGTTGAATTAGTAACCAATGAGATGAGAGCTGAGCGCCTTCATTACCTGCACTATAATCCTGTTGAAGCAGGCTTTGTCTGGGAGCCGCAGGAATACTGCTATAGTTCAGCAATTGATTATGCAGGTGGAAAAGGGTATCTTGATGTGGATCTGATTCAATGAAAAACCAGTCTCTAATATTACTTTACTCGTAAGGATTGTGCTGTAGGATATAATGAGAAGCGCACTCGTTCGCCTCCCTCAGTGCTTGTCTGCAAACGAGCGCGAGTCTAAGTTTAAGCTGTTTTATTTACCTAAATATTTTGAGTTAAAATTGATATCATTACTCCTACTTTGTCCCCAAATAAAATTTTCATTTTATGATTAGAAATTTACTGCCTATTATTCTGATGATTTCCATTGAATTAAATGCATTTGCACAACTGCAGCTTGTAAAAGACATCAATACCGACATTGTACCTGATGATGCGAACCCTGAACAGTTGATCCTTTTCAAGGGAAAAATTTATTTTGCAGCAACAGACTATCGTGGCTCGGAACTGTGGAGTACTTCCGGCAATGCACCGGGAACTATTCTGGTTAAGGATATTAATGCTGGTGCAAACTCTTCCAATCCTTCAGAATTCTGCGCTGTTGACGATGTTCTCTATTTTACAGCAGCCGATAGTGCACATGGGACAGAACTATGGAGAACTGATGGAACATCCGGTGGAACATACCTGGTAAAAGATACCGAATCCGGAGAGTTCAGCGGATGCAACAGTACAAATGGTATGATTGCCATTGACGGCAAACTCTATTTTGTTGCCAAAGGCGCCAATGGTACTATGGATGTTTGGGTAAGCGATGGAACTACTGCCGGAACGCAAACCCTTAATCCATTTTCTACTAACGGTACACCCAATTACTTTCAAAATTTAAATGGAAAATTGGTGTACTCCGAAAATAACCAGGTTTGGATATATGATGGTATTAACCCAGCCATTGTTGTTTATACAGTGCCTTCAGGATTTATAAACAGCGTGGTTGTACATGGTGATTATGCATTTTTTTGTGGTCAATATAGCACATTCGGCAGCGAATTAATGAAGTCAGACGGCACTATTGCGGGAACCGGTTTGGTGAAAGATATATGGCCAGGATCAAGCAGCTCAAGTGTTAGCAACATGACATCGTTAAACGGTATGCTCTTGTTTTCTGCCATCGATGGAATTAACGGCAGAGAATTATGGACCAGTGATGGAACTACCGCAGGAACCTATATGATCAAGGATATTGCCCCTGGGGACATAGGTCCTTCGAATCCTTATAGTTCAGTGCCACAGGATTTTACTGCAGCGGAATCATACATATACTTTCAGGCTTACACACCTAATGAAGGTCGTGAATTATGGAGAACAGATGGAACCGCACCGGGAACGGTGCTTGTGAAGGATATTAATACAGGCATCGGATATTCCAAACCGGCTGATTTTTTTTACCTGGATGGAACGCTTTATTTCCAGGCATTTGATAGCCTTCATGGCATTGAATTATGGAGCACTCAACCATCTGCATTAGGAGCCTCTTTGGTAAAAGATATATATCCCGGAGATGAAAGCTCAGAACCGGAATACCTGGTTGCGTTAAACAATAAAGTATTTTTCGCAGCTACCACACTGGATCAAGGGCGTGAGCTGTGCAAATCTAATGGCATTGTTACTGGAACCAAATTGGTGAAGGACATATATGGTCCTACTTTGAGTAGTGCCGATCTTGACGACGATAACTATGCTGTAATGAATGGGAATTACTTTTTTGTGGCCAACGAGGGAGTAAAAGGCTATGAACTTTGGAAGAGTGATGGGACATCTGCAGGAACGAAGATGGTAAAGAATATTTATCCTGGAGGAGTAACTGACTTCACTTCGCCTTATTACATTACCAATATTGCAGGAACTATTTACTTTGGCGGAAATGATAGTATTCATGGATATGAACTCTGGAGGAGTGACGGTACCGCAGCCGGAACAAAAATGGTAAAAGATATTGCACCCGGAACAGAAAGTTCCTTTCCAGCCCTGTTTTGTGAAGTAGGTGACTTACTCTTTTTTCAGGCATTCGACCCAATTCATGGAACCGAGCTTTGGAAGAGTGATGGCACTTCAGCCGGAACAAAAATAGTAAAGGATATAAATCCTGGTGTACTGTCTTCTGATCCATCAGAGCTGTATAACTACAATGGTGTATTATACTTTGGCGCGGGCACAGAAAATGAAGGAAGGGAATTATGGAAATCAAATGGTACTGCTTTTGGTACAAAATTAATTAAGGATATCAATGGCAGTAACGAAAGCAGTGAGATACTTGATGTTAAAAGCCTTGGAAATATAATTGTATTCAGTTACCGGTTTGGTGACTACCCATATAGCGGCGGATTATACAAAACTAATGGCACTCCTGCCGGAACAGTGTTGATTTCTGCTGGACAATTTACATCCACAAGGGCCTCAAATGGGTACTTATATTTTTCAGGAAAAACAGGATCTCCTCCGGACTATGAACTTTGGAGAACAGATGGGAATACTGCAGAACTTTTTTATAGTATCAGTTCAGGAACATCCAGTTCGCTGCCCTACCTGTTTGCTGATTTGAATGGAGTGCTCTTGTTTTCTGCCGATGGTGTTGGGGGAAGGGAATTGTATCGCACCGATGGGACTATTGCAGGAACTTATATCTTAAAAGATATTCAACCAGGTTCAATAAGTTCTAATCCTGACGATCTTAAAGTGATAGATTCTGTGGCCGTTTTTATGGCCTATACGGCTGATCATGGTGTTGAACCCTACCGGACCAATGGCACAACAGCGGGAACATACCTTATTGGAGAAGTGGTTCCGGGTTCATCCGGAAACATTTTCCAGGAACCTAATTTTGGTAATGTGGGTAATGCTGTTCTTTTTTTTACTAACGACTTAATTCATGGTTACGAATTATGGAAAATTGAATCACCATTCAGGATATTGGAAGATACGCTGTGTGTTGAAAGTAATCTGTCACTTGATGCGGTTGTTGCTCCTAATCCTTTTTCCAATACCTGCAACCTGTATATTACAGGTGAGATGTTAGAGAAAGTGACAGTAACAATTTCAACTATTACGGGCACTTTAGTTGATAAGTTTATTACAAACTGTGGAACAACAGTTGAAATAGGAAGAGATTTAACTGCGGGGGTTTACCTGGTGCAGCTAAAACAGGCAATCAACACTAGGGTATTGAAGCTCATAAAAACAGATTAAGCAAATTGATTATTTTAGGAAGGATGAAGGTTCCCAAACGAAAGACCCCAACCACTCGCGCTCGTTTGCAGACAAGCAATTGAGGGAGGCGAACGAGTGCGCGTTCACTTCTTTATTTTAAATAGTATCTTCATTTCTTCAATCTATAGTATCATGTCTGAACAATATAAATTTCTGAATCCGGAAGGCATTTATTTTACTACTTCTACTATCGTAAATTGGATTGATTTATTTACCAGGAAGGACTATGCGGAAATCGTTCTCAATTCTATACGCCATTGCCAGCAGAAAAAAGGCCTGGTTATTCATGGATGGAATTTGATGCCAAGTCATCTGCATTTAATTGCAAGCAGAAAGGGTAGCCATAAATTGCATGAAATATTCCGCGACTTAAAAAAGTTTACTGCAGATGAAGTTGTAAAATGCATGAAGGAGATCAATGAAAGCCGAAGAGAATGGATATTAAAGCAGTTCATTGAAGTGGGTATGCCACTGACTCGTATCACGCATTATAAAGTATGGCAAGATGGTAATCATCCTGTGGAATTAGCAACTAACGAGATGAGAGCTGAGCGCCTTCATTACCTGCACTATAACCCTGTTGAAGCAGGCTTTGTCCGGGAGCCGCAGGAATACTGCTATAGTTCAGCAATTGATTATGCAGGTGGAAAAGGATATCTTGATGTGGATCTGATTCAATGAAAAACCAGTTTCTAATATTCCTTTACTCGTAAGGATTGTGCTGTAGGATATAATGAGAAGCGCACTCGTTCGCCTCCCTCAGTGCTTGTCTGCAAACGAGCGCGAGTCTGGGTTTATTAAAGACACCTACAAAGCATGGAGAAAATCACACAATGCGCCTAATACTTTTATTACTTAAAAAAACTTGCCAACTACCCCCATTTTTGAAACAAGAGATTTTTGTTTAGAACCCTTATCAGCTAAAGGGCACATCGAATTTTACTCTATTTTTAGTCGGACAATAATGATAAAATAATTCAAGTAAAACATTGTATATGAACAACAAAATTATTTCTATAATAATGTTTTCGATCTTCATGCAGCTTGAAATATTAAATGCTCAACCAGGAACACCGGACATGAGTTTTGGCGATAATGGTCATGTTCTTACTTTGATTAGCTTAGGTTCTAAATCTTATACTTCTGCCTTACAATCTGACGGTAAAATTATCGCGGCTGGAATGGCGATTAATAATGGTCCGGGTGGTGGGTTTGAATATGACTGGGCACTTGCCAGGTATAATACTGATGGAACGCTTGATTCTACTTTTGCTTATGGAGGGTTAATTGTTCCGGTTAAATATGGATTGCCAAATTCGATAGGAATCAGCACAGACGGTAAAATTATTGTTGCAGGCCATACCAATGACAACTTTCTTCCTGCAATCGCGAAATTTAATGAAAACGGATCTTTCGATACTAGTTTTGCTAATGGAGATTTGTTGCTTCCTGATAATATTGAATTTCTAACGACAATTGAACTCCAGACAGACAACAAATTAATTGTTCTAGGAGTAACAATTGATTCTATGCAAATTAGCATTAATAAGTTGATTAGATATAATGTGAATGGTTCTATTGATAGTACTTTTGGTACGAATGGAATAGTAATTATTAATTTTGACAACGAAAGCTCTTGGTATGGAACGTTAGCTGAACAGCCAGATGGCCGCATTTTGGTAGGTGGTCAGGTATATAATGGAATAAACAATTATGATTTTGCTGTTGCCAGATTTAATTCCAATGGTACGATCGACTCAACTTTCAATGATATAGGAATAGTTATTAGTGATATTAATCACACCGATAATCTAGTTAAATCAATAATTGTTCAAGCTGACGAAAAGATTGAATTCACGGGAATTAATTTTGATGGAGTGTTACACGGATATGCTATGGCGCGGTATAATATCGATGGAAGCTTAGACGTCAATTTTGGCGATAATGGTTTTGTTATTACGCCCGAGAATAGTATTCTTAGTTATACGTGGGATATTGTTGTTCAATCAGATGGAAGAATGTTTGTGGCGGGTGGCGCAACTAATGGAAACGGACAAGATTTTGCATTGCTTTGTTACAACTCAGATGGTTTCCTCGATACAACCTTTGCTTCGACAGGAATTGCAATAAACAATGCTGGCGCACTTGATGGAGAAGCAACTTCAATAATATTACAACCTGATGGAAAAGTACTAGCCATCGGATATATAGGCGATAAGTTTGCACTAGTTAGATATTTTACAAGCCTTAATACAGCAATTCCAGATCTTGCTATTGAACAAAATTCACTATTCTTCTATCCCAATCCTATAGCGCAAAACGGTGTGGTTCAATACTTTCTTCAAAGGACTCAGGAGGTATCGATTGATTTAATTGATATGCAGGGAAAGGTAGTATATTCATTAATGAGTCATGAAATCCAATTGAAAGGAAAACATGAATTGACAGTTATATTTCCAGAAATGTTAGAGCCAGGCATGTATTTGATTTCGGTTTCGTCAAAAAGTGGAGATGATTCAATTATCAAAATTATTAAGGATTAACATCTAATAATTTTTCAGCCTCTGGTTGGTGTTTTCACCAACCAGCATTAGAACGGTTGGCTTAGTCATCCATCATTCATATCTTTCGTCGTCCCATATTTCTTTGTCATGTTGGGCGGAATTTATTTCAATGAACGCACCGAGCTGAATTCCTAACTCATCCGTACCATTCCATCGTATGCTCTGACTCGCGCTCGTATGCAGACAAGCAATTGAGGGAGGCATATTAAAGCAGTTCATTGAAGTGGGTATGCCACTGACTCGTATCACGCATTATAAAGTATGGCAAGATGGTAACCATCCTGTTGAATTAGTAACCAATGAGATGAGAGCTGAGCGCCTTCATTACCTGCACTATAACCCTGTTGAAGCAGGCTTTGTCCGGGAGCCGCAGGAATACTGCTATAGTTCAGCAATTGATTATGCAGGTGGAAAAGGGTATCTTGATGTGGATCTGATTCAATGAAAAACCAGTTTCTCATATTCCTTTACTCGTAAGGGTTGTGCTGTAGGATATAATGAGAAGCGCACTCGTTCGCCTCCCTCAGTGCTTGTCTGCAAACGAGCGCGAGTCTGGGGAACTGTATTATATGCCGACTGATTTCCTATGTTTACCCCATAATAAAAAAACCCTTGTAATCTGATGATTACAAGGGTTTCAATGTTGTATTGGTGATCCCGGCAGGAGTCAAACCTGCAACCTTCTGATCCGTAGTCAGATGCTCTATTCAATTAAGCTACGGGACCGTAATTAGTCATTGGTCATTTGTCATCAGTCATTGTGTTGCTGCTCAAGTGGCGTTACCATACCATTAACAATTCACCATTCACCAAAACAAGGCTGCAAAAATAAATTTAATTTCCGAATGAACGAACATCATCCACACTTATTCACATTGAATGAAAGGCTGCTGATTTTTTTTGGAGTTTCAATTCCAATGCAGTTACTTTATCGCACTAACCTGTAACATTATGGAGAAGGTTGCTTCGGGAAAAATTTTAATCGCAGAACCATTTATGGAAGATCCTTATTTCAAAGGCGCTGTGGTTTTTTTGTGCGAGTGCAAAAATGAAAATGCATTCGGACTCATCCTCAACAAACCTACTGAAATGAAAGTGCATGAAGTGGTGGAAGATTTTCCGGTAGTTGAAAATCACATCTTCTATGGTGGCCCTGTACAACCAAACACGCTGCATTATCTTCACAAGCGCGGGGACCTGCTCACAGACAGCACCAAAGTGAAGGAAGGTATTTACTGGGGTGGCGATTTTGAACGCCTGATATTTCTACTGGAAACAAAACAGATTCAACAATCAGAAATACGTTTTTTCTTCGGCTACTCTGGTTGGGAAGAAGGCCAGCTGACGCGGGAAATAAAAGAAAGTTCCTGGTTCATCGGAAAAGGTCTTGCTGCCTATCTCTTTGAAGAAGATCCGAAAGAACTCTGGCGCACTGTATTACACAATATGGGTGACCGCTACCAGGTGTTTGCCGACTTCCCCGAAAATCCAAGTCTTAATTAATGCACTGACTTTATAAATGTATCAGGTCTAAAAAACCATTCAGTATCCTTTCTCCATATTTGAAGAGAAAAAATATAATAACGAGGTAAAAAAGAATTCGCAAAATGGTTCTCCAGGGTATTTGTTGTCGTCTCCGCGAACTTCTTCTTCCCATATATTGATGGTTTTTGTGGTCAAATGTAGTTGAATTGGGTGGGTATTTTTATGGGGTTATATGGCTATATGGTTGAATGGCTATATGGTCATCTGGCCAAAAGGCTAAATTGTTGAACTGTTAAATTGTTCGGCGAAGCCGGAGAATAGGGCATCTATCAAAGTCATCTTATCAATTGCGAAATCGTTCAGTCAATGCCGTCATCTCAGATTTGCAAAGACACTTCAATCAATGCATCATTGCTTGACCGATCTGCCCTATCTCCGGATTCACCGCAACCATTTAGCCATTTAACAGTGTAACAATTCATCCACTCATCTAACCGCATATAAAGTATAACATATTGATTACTCCTTGTGCAACTATTCTCCGGCTTCGCCGCAACCATTTAGCCATTTAACAATGCACCCATTCAATTTCTACACTACTGTCAAACAAATCATCATCAATAAATTTCCTCAAGAGAGAATGCGAGAAATAAAAAAGCCACCCCGCTTTCGCAAGGTGGCTGCTATTCAAAATTCCGGCGTGGAATCTTTTATTAAAACAGGATCCTAATCAAACTTCAGATCAAGTGTAAGACCTCTCAATTCATGCACCAACACGTTGAAGGATTCAGGCACATTCGGCTTCGGAAGGTTCTCCCCTTTTACGATGGCCTCATACGCTTTCGCTCTTCCTACAATATCATCAGACTTGATGGTCAGCAATTCCTGGAGGATGTTCGATGCACCGTATGCTTCGAGTGCCCAAACTTCCATTTCACCGAAACGCTGTCCGCCGAACTGGGCTTTACCACCCAATGGCTGCTGCGTGATGAGGGAGTAAGGACCGATGGAACGCGCATGCATCTTATCATCCACCATGTGTGAAAGTTTCAGCATATAGATCACACCAACCGTTGCAGGCTGATGGAAACGGTCTCCTGATTCACCATCGTAGAGATACGTTTTACCCAAAGTAGGCAACTCTGCTTTTGTGATATAAGCTTCAATCTCATCAATAGATGCACCATCGAAAATCGGTGTCCCGAATTTAATGCCCAGCTTCAATCCAGCCCATCCTAAAACGGTTTCATAGATCTGACCAAGGTTCATACGTGAAGGAACGCCCAACGGATTGAGTACGATGTCGACCGCTGTTCCATCTTCAAGGAATGGCATGTCTTCATCACGCACAATCTTCGCAACAATACCCTTGTTACCGTGACGACCTGCAAGTTTGTCTCCCACCTTTAGCTTACGCTTCTTGGCAAGATAAACCTTTGCAAGTTTCAATACACCGGAGGGCAATTCATCTCCGATGCTGATATTGAACTTCTCACGTTTGTAACGCCCTACTTCTTCGTTGTGCTTGATCGTATAGTTGTGAAGCAACCGCTTGATCAGCTCATTCGTATGGTCATCATTCGTCCAGTTGCCCTGATCAGCTTCCTGGTAATTGATATCATTCAACACCTTCACCGTGAACTTCACTCCTTTCGCCACCACCACTTCTTTGTACACGTTGGTAATGCCTTTCGAAGTTTTGTCCTTCAGCAGCTTCATCAGCTTTTCAATTAATGTTTCTTTGATGATGCCAACTGCCTTGGAATGTTCCTTCTCTAATTTTTCGAGTGAAATCTTCTCTTTCGCTTTTGAATTCTTATCTTTTTTAGCGCGGGAGAAAAGCTTTTTATCAATCACCACACCTTCCGTAGAAGGAGGCGCTTTCAACGAAGCATCTTTCACATCACCTGCCTTGTCGCCAAAGATGGCGCGCAACAGTTTCTCTTCCGGAGTAGGATCACTTTCGCCTTTCGGAGTAATTTTTCCAATCAGGATATCTCCTTCTTTCACATGAGCGCCCACGCGGATGATACCGAAGTCGTCGAGGTTGCGGGTAGCTTCTTCACTTACGTTTGGTATATCGGGAGTCAACTCTTCTTCTCCCAGTTTGGTGTCGCGCACTTCCAGTTCATATTCTTCAATATGAATGGAAGTAAAGATGTCCTCCCGAACAATGCGCTCACTCAATACAATAGCATCCTCGAAGTTGTAACCTTTCCATGGCATGAAAGCCACCTGCAGATTCTGTCCAAGTGCCAGTTCACCATCCTGCGTTGCATATCCTTCGCAAAGAATCTGTCCGGTCTTCACCTTGTCACCTTTCTTCACGATAGGTTTCAGGTTGATACAGGTGCTTTGGTTCGTCTTCTTGAATTTCAATAATTTATAAACAGTACGACCGGTATCGAAGCTGGTCATATCCTGCTCTTCAGAACGTTCGTAGTTTACCACAATCTCTTCCGCATCCACATATTCAACCACACCATTTGTTTCAGCATTCAGCAACATGCGGGAATCCACAGCAGCTTTGCCTTCGAGACCTGTTCCAACAATCGGTGATTCCGGTTTCAACAACGGCACTGACTGACGTTGCATGTTTGAACCCATCAACGCACGGTTGGCATCATCATGTTCAAGGAAAGGAATCAGGGAAGCAGACAAACCAACAATCTGGTTAGGCGCCACATCCATATATTCCACTTCAGATGGACCAACTATCGGGAAGTCACCCTGGTGACGACTCTTGATACGTTCAATCTTGAATTCGCCTTTATCATTGATCGGCACATTGGCCTGCGCAATTACTTTTTCATCTTCTTCGTCTGCGGAAAGGAACTCTACTTTCTTCCGCAATTCCACCTTGCCATCATGTACTTTCAGGTAAGGTGTTTCAATGAATCCCATGCGGTTGATCTTTGCATGCACACACAGTGTAGAGATCAAACCGATGTTCGGTCCTTCCGGCGTTTCAATGGTGCAAAGACGGCCATAGTGGGAATAGTGTACGTCACGTACCTCAAAGCCTGCGCGTTCGCGGGAGAGACCACCGGGACCAAGCGCCGAAATACGACGCTTGTGGGTGATTTCCGCCAACGGGTTGGTCTGATCAAGGAATTGTGACAACTGTGATGTTCCGAAGAAGGAATTGATCACAGAAGAAAGTGTACGTGCGTTGATCAGATCGATTGGTGTGAACACCTCATTGTCGCGCACGTTCATACGTTCCCGGATGGTACGGGCCATACGGGCCAGACCAACACCGAACTGAGCGTACAACTGTTCACCCACTGTTCTTACACGACGATTACTCAGGTGATCAATATCATCTACAACAGCTTTATCATTCACCAACTGTACCAGGTATTTCACAATCGCCACGATGTCTTCCTTCGTCAATACCTTGGTATCAAGCTCCGTGTCTTTTCTTAATTTCTGATTGATTTTGTATCGGCCTACTTCACCCAGATCATAGCGTTTATCAGAGAAGAACAGCTTCTCAATAATGCCACGCGCTGTTTCATCATCAGGCGCATCTGCTCCGCGCAACTGGCGGTAGATATACTGAACCGCTTCCAATTCTGAGTTGGAAGTATCTTTTTGCAGCGTGTTGTAGATGATGGAATAATCAGCACCGACCGTTTCTTTCTGAAGGATAACTGTGTCAACACCTGTTTCCAGGATATTGGCGATGTCATCTTCCGATAAGATGGTATCACGTTCCAACACCACTTCGTTACGCGTGATTGTTACCACTTCACCCGTATCTTCATCCACGAAATCTTCATTCCAGCTTCTCAATACACGAGCTGCGAGCTTACGGCCGATGGCTTTCTTAAGGTCAGCTGCTTTTGCAGGAATTTCATCCGACAATTCAAACAGCGTCAATATTTCTTTATCAGTATCCCAACCTATTGCACGCAACAAGGTGGTTACCGGGAATTTCTTTTTACGGTCGATATAAGCGTACATCACATTATTGATGTCCGTCGCAAATTCCATCCAGGCGCCTTTAAAAGGAATCACCCTTGCAGAATAAATGCGGGTTCCGTTCGGGTGAACGGACTGTCCGAAGAACACGCCCGGTGAACGGTGCAACTGGGAAACCACTACGCGTTCCGCACCATTGATGAGGAAGGTACCTTTCGGTGTCATGTAGGGAATATTTCCCAAAAACACATCCTGCACAATCGTTTGGAAATCGATGTGTTCAGGATCGTTACAACTCAGGCGCAGCTTTGCTTTCAGGGGAACGCTGTGCGTTAATCCGCGCTCGATACATTCTTCAATCGTATAGCGGGGAGGATCTACAAAATAATCCAGGAACTCCAATACGAAGATATTCCGGGCATCACTGATCGGGAAATTCTCAGTGAACACACGGTAGAGGCCTTCGTTTCTCCGGTTTTCAGGAGTGGTTTCTAACTGGAAAAAATCTTTGAATGACTGAAGCTGAATGCCGAGAAGATCAGGGTACTCGAGCTTAATCTGTGTCTTGCTGAAATTGACTCTTTCGTTAGTCTTTGATGCCATTTGATTTTTTTGAAACCTTTATTTTCGTTAAAAAAGGGAATCAGGTTTCCCCTTTTACGGCGGAAAACCTGATTAATAAGATCGTTTTGAATCCTCATCCTCGATTCCTCTCCAAAAGAGAGGGAAAGGTCAATTTTCAAAACGCTCTCCATCAAAAAAGAATCTTATTTGACTTCAACCTCTGCACCGGCTTCTGTAAGCTTGGCCTTGATTGATTCAGCTTCCTCTTTAGAAACGCCTTCTTTAACAGGTTTCGGAGCACCGTCTACCAGGTCCTTGGCTTCTTTCAAACCAAGTCCGGTAAGGTCTTTCACAACCTTTACAACGGTTAATTTCTGACCACCTGCTGCTTTCAGAATAACATCGAAAGCGGTTTTTTCTTCTACTACTGCTGCGGCTGCACCACCACCTGCTGCCATTACCGGAGCTGCGGCTGCTGGTTCGATACCATAGTCATCCTTCAGTATTTTGGCGAGTTCGTTCACCTCTTTTACTGTCAGGTTAACCAGTTGTTCAGCAAATGTTTTTAAGTCTGCCATTTTAGTTTTGATTTATTGATTCGCGAATTGATTGATTGATAAAAAAAACCGTCAGTTGATGCGCAGGTAGAGGAAGCTTCCCTTTAACACCATCATCAGGCAAAGGTTTTAGTTTTGAGGTCTGTCCTCCAAAGTTTTTAAGATACCGGAAAGCTTCTGTCCGCCTGACAGCAATCCACTGATCACGTTCTTTGCAGGTGACTGCAACAAACCGATGATCTCGCCCACCAGTTCGTGCTTGGTCTTCAGCTTCGACAGCTCTTCGAGATTGTTATCTCCGAGATAGATCGCGCTGTCGATGTAAGCTGCTTTCAGCACAGGTTTGTCGCCTGCTTTTCTGAATTCTTTGATCACCTTGGCAGGAATAGAACCTGTTTCGGAGAACATTACAGAAGTTGGTCCGTGCAGTGCATCAAACAAGCCATCATAACCACTACCGATGGACTCGAGCGCTTTCCTGATCAATGTATTTTTGGCTACTTTAAATTCTACGCCTTGCTTGAAGCAGATACGACGCAGCTTATTGATCTGCTCCACATTCAGATGAGAAGCATCAGCCAGGTAAAAATTAGTTGCTTTCGAAAACCTCTCGGTCAACTCTGCAATCGCTACTTTTTTGGTTGCCTTATCCATCTTAGTTCATGAGCGGTTTAGTGTCAATAGATATAGAAGGGCTCATGGTGCTGGCCATGAACACACTTTTAAGGTAGGTTCCTTTAGCGGAAGATGGTTTCATCTTCACGATAGTATGTATGAGTTCGGTAGCATTCTCCAGAATCTTCTCTTTCGGGAAAGAAACGCGGCCGATAGATGCATGGATTATTCCCTGCTTGTCTACCCGGAAAGCGATCTTACCACCTTTCACTTCTTTAATAGCGTCTGCCACGTTTTCTGTAACTGTTCCTGATTTAGGGTTCGGCATGAGGTTACGCGGACCGAGGATCTTACCGAGTTTCGCGATTTTAGGCATTACGCTGGGAGTAGCGATGATGACATCGATCTCCGTCCAGCCTTTTTCCACTTTTTCCACGAATTCCTGTAAGCCTGCATAGTCAGCACCTGCTTCTTTGGCTTCAGCTTCCTTATCAGGATTACAGAAAACCAAAACGCGTTTGGTTTTTCCGGTTCCATGCGGGAGGTTCGCTACGCCACGAATGGCCTGGTCAGCTTTGCGGGGATCTACTCCGAGCCTGATGTGCAGGTCGATAGAGGCATCGAATTTAGGTGTTGAAACTTCCTTGATCAGGTTCGATGCATCCGACAAGGTGTAGGTCTGGGCACTCTTAACTTTAGTGTTGACCTGTTTGCGTTTCTTGGTTATTTGCAATGGTTTTCTGGTATAATTAATGAGGGTGATCCCAAAAATGGGAATGCAAAAGTAAGGAAAGATTTGGAAAAAACAAGGGAAATTTCCAAAGTGAAATTATATCTGTCTCTCCCCATTTCTCACTCCTATCTGCGAAATCCTTTCTTTTGATTATCAAATTATGCAAAGAACAAGGCTGAGTAACGGTCAATATCATCATCTATTTGAATTATTGAACCCAACATTGTAAAATTGAAGAACCATTAAGTTACGTTTTATCTATTCAGATGAAAAACAATCCTTTTGAGTAATTATGCTTTTGGAAAAAATAAAATCTCTAACAAGGGATATAGGCCTATCTAAATTAGATAGTCAGTTTATCCCTATATTCGATGAACTTGCTGTTATTCTTATCCTTGAGACGCAACTTTGCATCGGCAGGGAGAATATCGAAAAGTGGAATCTTGCAGAGATTGAATTCTATTTTAAAGGCGATCAAATTCATCAGGATGATTATTGCCATTGTCATCCGCGACAACTATTGCATGGTAAATGGTACTTTCATCGTAATCTTTCTGGAAATTATAAATCACCAAACAGAATGGGAATGGACTTATGTCTTGGCAATGGAAAGAATCATTTTGGAATTCTTATCAGGGCTATAACCAATACGGAATACATTTATGGACCATCATTGATAGCAAATCATGTGCAAGAGATTACTAATAAGGCATATTCTGATCTTGAAGAACTGAATGTTTTTGAAAACCAGATTCTTTATCTTCAAGATCGCCAATATCAACCTGAACCTATTTTTCAATCATTTCGAGTAGGATTGAGCAAAAAAAATCTGCAATTCAAAAATGCCCCATATAGATACTTCGTACTTCCTCGCAAGAAGCATACTGATAAAGAGAAAATTGCTCTGTCTTGGATAAAAGAAGAAATCTATTCCATTGAAAAGGTTCTTTCAATTTTTGGATGGAAGACGCTGCCTAAATCTATTGGCGAATTGGCAGGAAATTAAAAATACGGGATATGAGCATTATAAATTACCATTCCAAAATCTTGAAAGAAATTGCCTTTTAATAAATTTAAGAATAATGTTCATTCTTTCCTTGCCAATAAAACTATCACTGACTAAACAAAGACATCTATGAATAAAGAATTAGAAAGTTTGTATGAATCAAAATGGAACGAATTGTCTATTGCAGTGAAAGACATAAACAATGATTCGTTAAGAGAAATTAAGCCCGCAAATCCGCTATTGATAAATATTGATAATGAAGAGGAATATATGAACGCAGACCTGCGTATTATGATATTTGGTCAGGAAACAAATGATTGGCATCAAAAATTTAATTTAGACAAAAAAATCACCTTAGACGGTTACCGAAGCTTTTTTGAAAGGCAGTTTGGAACCAATATATATCCTGGTCAATACTGGAATGGCTTTAGAAAATTTAGAAAAATGATCTTGGAGGACAAGCCCAAATTACAAATCGGATTTCTTTGGAATAACATTGTCAAAATAGGGAAGCTTGGATCAAAAGGGTTTCCACCAGACTATATTTATGAAATTGAAAGAAAGCATTTTTCTGTCGTAAAAGAAGAAATTGAAATCACTAAACCGAATGTGATTCTCTTTCTTACTGGACCAGACTACGATGAAGTTATTGCAGATAACTTTGGACATTTAACATACAAAAGGATTTCTCCATTTACTGTAAGACAACTTTCAAAACTGGAAATGAATGACGTGCAATTCGCTTTCAGGACTTATCATCCAAATTACTTATGGAGAAATAACATCTCCAAATATTTTTCTGCAATTATTAAAGCAATTGATTTATAGACAAAACAAAAGTCTTTAAATTGTGTGAATAGACTTTAAAGAAAGACAAAAAAGTATCAAAAGGAACTACTTTTGATTTTCAATAAATAGTTAACCCACATGAATAAAATAACACAAAAATTTCAGAATGGTGTTGCTGTTTTTGCCCGAAATCACAAAGCACACTTACATGAAGGATTGAAACTTTCTCAAAAGAATCCCGATGCGCTATTCCCATTTCGGTCTGTTATAGCATGGGCTACTGCAAAAAAAGCTGTGCACTTTAAAAGACCAATCTCTTTTCTTAGCCGATAAAAGAATTCGTCTCTTTTCATGAGATAACAAGTTGCGCATCAAATACAGATGCAATAAATTTGTTGCAATGCCGATACTGGCAGCAGCATAATAATCAGCCACCACATGATTCTATCCGTAGTATCAGAGTTGCAGCAAATGTCTTCACCGGTTGTGCATTCATCGCACCTTGGCCTTGTTGTTGTCGCATTAGCAATGCTAACATCGCCCGCAAATTCGCAGCAAGAGCAGCGATTTCCTGACGTAGTTGCAGTGGACGTCAAAGTTGCTGCGCCAGGTGTCTTCGATTTCTATGTTACCGTTTCTTCGCCGTATGATACTCCCTCAAGATACGCTGACGGCTTCCACGTCTCTACCACAGAAGGAATAGTGCTTGGTGAACGTATCTTGATGCACGATCATCAAACTGAGCAGCCGTTTGCCCGTGACCTTTACGGAATAAAGATCCCGGAAGGCATTGCAAAGGTCATTGTCCAGGCCCGGGACCAGAAATACGGTTATGGCGGAAAGACTGTTGAGGTCATGCTTCCGGCTCGGTGAAGTCACACCGCGTTGGTTCTGATTAAAAAAATCAGTCCTTTTATGCAAGAGATCTTCTACTGGTTCACTCAGTTCATTTTTCCATTACAAATCCCAAACCCAAGCTGGATGACGTTACTGCGGCAGCTGATAAGCTGTCTGCTTCGTATGAAGATGCAGTAGAAGGTGCAAAACGAAAAAGCTTCAGATGCACATGGATAAAAAATCGCTTAGCACGCTGATTGCTCAACTGGCAGTTTATAGTGGAAAGAAGACATGGTACAGGGCGGTTGCAACGGGATCTGGAGCAACGGGAGCGCCGAGTGATCCGGCATGGGTGATGGTTCCTTGATTGAAGAGACAGGTCGCGTACGGAAAGTCGCGACCTGACTCTTCACTACTCGCTATCGTAAGAAATCTGATAAATACTTCTTTGCCCGAAGGCAATCCAAAGAAAGAAGATCAGAATATCGGAATGACCGACGGCGGGTTATTCACAAAAACCATATACGTAGGACCAGCGAAAGCAGGAGGCGTTGTGAAAGATCCAAGAAATACTCCTGAATGATTAAACCGGAAAACAACATTTTGACTCGGATCAGTAACGTAAAGGTTTCCATCAGGACCAAAAATTAAGCCATGAGGATGTATAAGTGATGGGTGGGAAGCAAAAACACTGAGGAAACTCCCGCTGCTTCTATCATACCGCAATACCTGGCCCGTATTAAAGTTAGTTGCAAAAATATGATGTCCCGGACCTACAATAAAGTCTAAGGAAAGATGATAGTTCAGATCGGTTTTGGGAATGAGCACATCAAGAAATTTTCCGGTTCGCTGATCGAATCGAAGCAATGCCTGCGCATCAGCCCCAATCCCATTGTAAATTACAGATATGAGAATATACTGATCAGATTGCAAGCGCATTGTTAGCGGATAGGCTGAATCGTATTTCTCTAAAGTCTCCTTGAGATACGTATTTTTAACATACACATCAATCAAAGAGCCTGAGTCAGCATGGTGCCGGTTAATATTTCCATTAAGGTCAAATGCTAAAAGTTCGCCTTCATTATTAATCAAAAAGTTACAGGCCCCCATACCACTCGCTTTCACACAGGTAGAAATGAAGTTCCCTGTTTTTCTATCATAGGATTCTATTTGTGTGGCGCTTATTTCATTATTTAGTTTTACATATAACCTTCCATTATGTCCTAACACCGGACAGGAGTAACCTGCCTTAGAAGCATTCGGTGGGCTGGGACTGCCCACCAGAAAGGGAGTGATATATGCAAAAGTAGTTGTGTCGTGTGCAGAAATATTTCTTCCCAACATACTACCAATCAATAAATAATCCATGTTTTTAGGTTTGTAATTTCAAATATAACAAATCATTACTTCTATCCTTACTAGTAGCTGTAAGAAATAATAAAACCTTTAACAGAGCCATCTCAAAATTGATACTTCATGCCGAATTTAGAAGCAGGTGCGTGACGGGATTGCTCATGGAACAATGATGTATGACATATTCCTTCCCGTAAAATAAATGCATCTGCCCATTCAATAAACATATTTCATAGATGTGCTTTTACGCCCTACTTTTCCGATAGCATAACTGCTATCACCAAAAACGAATTACCATGAAAACATCTTCTCTATTCCTTGCTGCAGCAACAATTTTTTTGCTGCTGCATACAGCGGAACAAACTTTTGCACAAGCCAACACTTCGTTGTCAAACCTTGTATCCCCGACTGCAGTTAACCAGAGTTTGCTTCCGGGAACCGATAATAAATCCAGCCTGGGCACCTCCGCGAAATCCTGGAAGGATCTTTATCTAGATGGCTACCTATACATCGATGGGGGAAGAGCCATTACCAATGTCGGTACCCTGAACTGGTTCTTCGGCTACAATGCAGGCAATACTTCTCTGACTGGTACTGACAACACCGGTATAGGATCCGAGGCGGGCAGCGCCCTGACCTCTGGCTCAAGAAATGTATTCATGGGCAACTTTACAGGATTACATACCACCACGGGCTACGACAATGTGTACATCGGTGACGCTGCAGGCTACATCAGTACTTACGAATATGAAAGCACACTCATTGGTTCTTATGCTGGCTTCAACAATACCACGCCTCAAACTACGGCCGTCGGATACCAGGCCCTTTATTCAAATGCAAATGCTAATTATAACAGTGCATTTGGCTATAAAACAATGTATTCAAATCAATATGGTACGGACAATACCGCTACCGGATACAGAGCGCTGTATTTAAATGTAGATGGTTCGAATAATACCGCTACCGGAAAAGATGCTTTGTTTCATAACATCAGCGGCCTTGACAATACCGCCGTGGGTCAGGAATCATTGTTATTGAATGAAGGCGATTTTAATACCGGCGTTGGCGCCTATACATTGCTGGTAAACGTGAATGGAACCGGTAATACAGTGATGGGCACTTTTGCAGGTCAGAATACAACGGCTTCCTATAATACATTTCTAGGGAGCAGTGCCGGGATACTGAATCACGGGGGTGCTAACAACACCGCTATCGGGGCTTCCGCTTTGCAGAATAATGATGATGCGAATGACAACACTGCCGTAGGTTACCATGCCGGTGAAAACACCACTGCTTCTTCCAATGCATTCTTCGGATACTATTCAGGCAATGCCAATACCACCGGCACGTATAATAGCTTCTTCGGCAACAATTCGGGGATTGCCAACACTACCGGGAGTTACAATATGTTTTTCGGTAGATACTCCGGTTACCTGAATACCGATGGCAATAACAATGTAGCTATTGGGTACAGTGCGAACTCCTTAGCGGCTTCTAATGATAATTGTACATTTTTGGGAAACGATGCTGATAATACAACATTAACTGACCGGAGCAATAGCATGGCTTTGGGCAATACGGCGAGAATAACTGCCAGCAACCAGGTTCGTATCGGTAACGCTGCTGTAACTTCTATCGGAGGTTATGCCGGATGGACCAATCTGTCCGATGGCCGCTTTAAGAAAAACGTATCTGAAGATGTACCCGGCCTGGAGTTCATCACGCAACTGAAGCCCGTTACTTATACATTGGATATTACTGGTATCAGACAAGCTAATGGGGAAGATACAGAGGAGCGCAGCAAAGGAACTGCTGATGATCATCCTGCTGATCTGGCATCCATAGCTGACAAAGAAAATATAGTGTACACAGGATTTATTGCGCAGGAAGTTGAGAAAGCAGCAAAAGCGCTGCAGTTTGATTTCAGTGGTGTAGATGCTCCAAAAAATGAAAGTGATTTTTACGGATTGCGCTATGCAGAATTTGTAGTGCCGCTGGTGAAGGCAGTGCAGGAGCAGCAGTTGCTTATCGAACAACAGCACGCGGATATCAATGATCAGAACATCCGGATTGAAATGCTGACGGCAAGAATTGAGAAGCTGGAAAATCTTTTAACTCAGGCAACTGGTTCTTCTTATGAACAAAACATACTAACATCAATGGATCTAACGACGGCGAAACTTGATCAAAACATACCGAACCCGTTCAGCCAAACTACCACGATCAGCTATTACGTTCCTGAAAATGTAACAGGTGCACAAATCAATTTTTATGGAGAGCATGGACATTTGATTAAATCTGTTTCTATTCATGAAAATGGTTATGGTTCGCTCACCATAAAAGCCAGCGATCTTGCTTACGGCGTCTACCAGTATTCATTGTTGATTAATGGCAGAACAGCAGCCACAAAAAAACTGGAAATAATAAAATAGCAATTCGCAACGAAAGCTTTCACCCCTCTTTGCTATCGAAAGATGACGGCGTTGCTATTATCAGTGAATAGCTTTACCGTTATTAAGGCTGCAATGAAGAAACCGAATAGAAAACGGGATTGCTCTAAGCGCGCTGCGGACAATGATGATGTTGATGCACCGCTTGTAAACATAGGGTGACGTCGTTGCTTATATCAGCCATTGCTTTTCCCGCCAGTATTTAGTGCTTTAACGGCATTGGTGGGACAGGATCGCAATGACGGCTATAATTGGGCGGGATGTTCGATGAATCCTGAACACAATGACGGCTTGATTGCGTCTTCCGTTCTCTTTGAGATTCACCGTAACCATGTAGATATTTAGTGGTCTTACATATTAAAATACATAATGACCGTTTTGATCGCATATATAATGACGTTGCATTGATGCTGTTTTACCAGTGGCCTCCTTCGCTTCAATAAACTGTTATTACAGTTCAATTCCCATTTCATCCGTTTTAAAGGAAAGCACTTTTGCAGGGAAGAATGCTGCAACACCTTTGCTTCATCAAAAACAAAAACTCATGAAATTTTATTCTTTAATGCTCTTGCTACTGGCATGGACTGCCTTGCATGCCCAGGATACAAGTCAACACTTTAACCGTCTCGGTATGCAGTTAGGCGGACAACAAACTCATTTGCTGGATGCACAATTTTCTCCTTTAATATACAGAGCGAATGAAATAACTGCTGATCTGTATTATGAGGGAAAGCATAACAGGTCGAACTGGAAGGGTTCATTTTCTTTCGCTACAGGAACATTGATTCCACCCGCATATGGTGACCGTAAACTTTACAATACCACGGAAGACATCTACGGAAATATTATCACGGATTCTTTCTTCGTAGAGGGAAATACACTCACTGCTGTGCTGGAGCTTGGCTATGAATATGATGTGGTACGCAAAGCATCGTATACGATTAGTGCCGGTGGCGGCATCCGCGAACAACTGATGTATCCTTCCACATTTGTGAACCTCGGTATTATCAATACCGCTTCCCTTCTTGCAGCTGCAACCATACATTTTCATCCTGATGCTAAAAATGATTGGACTGCAGGTCTGCAGCTTCCAGTTGTTAGTCTGAATTCCCGTTTCCCCTACAGCGGTACGGTGTCTCAGCCAGAAATGAAATTACTGGGTGCTTTCTTTGATGGAACGCAGTTCGTTTCCTTAGGTCATTATCAGCAAGTCAATCTGCAACTCGGTTACCATCGTCAATTGTCGGATAAGTGGCGCATTGGTGCGACCTATGAATTTGAGTGGCTGAAGGATAATGAAACCCTGCCACTGAAATTATTTTCCAATCTCCTTGTAGCGACAGTTGATTACACGTTTTGAACATGCAAGAAATTTCTAAACAGTTACTCTAAAAATAACAACATGAGAACGCAACTCCTTCTCCTCTCCTTTCTTTCTATTGCATTTGCTTCGTGCGAAAAAACATTACTTGAACCGGAAGTGTCCAATGATCCTGTTTCCAATTTCGAAGCACTATGGAAAGGATACGATGAATGGTACGGACTTTTTGACGCTAAGGAAATCGACTGGCAGGAAACTTATAATCAATACAGCCAGTTGGTTACGATGCAGACTACAGATGCCGGATTAAAAGAGATCTTTCATTCCATGATTGATCCGCTGAATGATAACCACGTGTACGTTATTACTACCGCGAATGAACCACGCATTGAATCCGGAATTTTTGATACGTTGAAAGTGCAGACAGATTTTTCACTGGATGTTGTAAAAGAAAATTATGTGACAGGGTTCACTCATTACGGCGCAGCGATAGATTATGGTACATTGCCCGGTAACATCGGCTACCTTCACCTTGGTGATTTCATTCCTTCACAGCATTTTTTTGAAGATGCATTGGATCAGATTATGGATGAGTTACAACACACTGATGGAATGGTGATCGACATTCGCGATAATCCGGGAGGCAATGATGCTACTGCTCAATTGGTGGCAGGAAGATTTGCATCGCAGCAGGCATTGTACATGACGGTGCGGAAAAAATCAGGACCCTCGCACAATGATTTTACGGAACCGTTTGAATGGTATGTGCAACCTGAAGGGAAAACTCAATATCTCAAACCGGTAATTTTACTTACTTCACGCTGGACGGAAAGTGCAGGAGAAACATTCACACTTGCCATGCAGCAGCTTTCTACTGTAACGCAGTTAGGGGATTATACTTCAGGTGCTTTTTCTGATAACATTGCCCGTGAACTGCCCAACGGATGGTTTTATTTTATCAGCATTGGAGATTACAGGGATGCGTCGGGAAACAGCCTGGAAGGCATTGGCGTGCAACCGGATATTCAACTGGTAAATACAAAAGAGGAAACTCTTTCCGGTGTAGACAAAGAGTTGGAAAAAGCCATGGAATTGCTTTAAAATTTCCTGATACTTATCTGTGCTCCATCAACATTCTTGCAACCTGAAATTTCATCTTTACAAAAAATAATACTGAATCGCGTGAAGGTGCCCATGAAAAAAACTTCTGATGTTCTACAGGATAAATACCTGCGTTTCATCGGCATGCCTTTACTATCGGTGTTGTATACCATTGCCGTGAACGCAGGTGCAATCATTTCAGAGAACAGGTCGTGGTGGAAGCAGTTGCTCACCGATTTTATATTCGTTTTTATCTGTTGGAGCATTGCAAGAGAAGTGATCGCTTTCTGGAGAAGAAGATATCCGGGTTTTGCAAATACTTTCCTGCGGATGGTGCTGCTTTTTATTTCTACTGCTGTAGTCTCTATGGCAGAAGGGTTTTTGATAACCGGATTATTGAGTTTCAGCAATTACTATGGCGAAGTATTTTCCATCACCGACTATTTCTACACCGGTGGTTTAATTCTTGTTTTCTCGATGATGATAGTGTCTATTTATGAACTCATGTATTCACTTACTGAATGGAAAACACTTGCGGTGGAAGCGGAATCTTTGAAAAGGGAAAATCTGCAGAGCCAGTACGATTCATTGAAAGAACAGGTGAAACCGCATTTTCTTTTCAATTCACTCAATTCACTCATCGGATTGATCGATGAAGATCAGCACCGGGCAAAGAAATTTGTAGAAGAGCTGTCATTCGTTTACCGATACCTTTTGCAAAGCAATGATAAAGTGCTGATCACCGTAGCTGAAGAACTGGATTTCATCCAGGCTTATTTCTTCCTGTTGAAAACAAGGTTTGAGAATGGGCTCCTGATGAATATTGCGGTAAGCAAAGAAGATATGGATCAATTGATTCCACCGCTCACTTTACAATTGTTACTGGAGAATGCAGTAAAACACAATGAGGTCTCTGCCGATTTTCCTTTGCAGGTAACGATTTCGTCTGAACAGAACAACCGGTTGGAAGTAACTAATGACTTGCGTCCGAAATCAGTGCAGCTCAACTCTACACAAAAAGGTTTGGCCAGCATTTTTTCGAAATACAAGTTGTTGCATGCTCCTGCTCCGGAAATAGCTGACAGCAATGGGAAGTTTATTGTTTCCGTACCGCTTATAAAAAACTCAAACAGATGAATATTGCCATCATAGAAGATGAAGCCCTGGCGGCAAGAAGGTTGAAAGATATCTTGATGGAAATCGATCCTGCTTTTAAAGTGATGGCGA
Source organism: Chitinophagaceae bacterium (assembly GCA_016717285.1). Lineage (NCBI taxonomy): Bacteria > Pseudomonadati > Bacteroidota > Chitinophagia > Chitinophagales > Chitinophagaceae > Chitinophagaceae bacterium. Next base: position 1,123,837 of record JADKFU010000005.1, on the reverse strand, counting down.
TATTGGATTCGGTGAGGAAAAGCATTGCATGGCTAAACGATCATCCTGCTCCAGATTTGTTGTTGATGGACATAGAGCTGGGAGATGGGAAAAGCTTTGACATTTTTGAGAAAGCATCTGTAAGCTGTCCGGTTATATTTATTACAGCGTATGATGAATATGCAATCAGGGCCTTTAAAGTAAACAGCATCGATTATTTATTGAAGCCTGTAAAGCAACAAGAGTTGCAGCGAAGCATAGAGAAGTTGAAACAGGTAAAGAAACTGTATTCTCAAAAACAACAGGAGGGTTTGATTCAATCTCTGCTGCTGGAACTTCAGAAACAAAATACCTTGCGCGAACGCTTCCTTATAAAACAAGGTGACCGTTTGATACCTGTAGAAGTATCCGAAGTGGCTTACTTCTTCACCAGGAAAAAAAACAACTTCATCAAAACATTTGATAACCGTGAGTACATCATTGATCAGACGCTGGATGAAATTGAAATATCTCTTGATGCGAAGAAATTCATAAGAGCGAACCGGCAGTTTATTGTTACACTGAACGCTATTGTAAAGGTGCACTTGTGGTTCGGATCAAAGCTCAAGTTGGATTTGAAACCGGATTCTGAAGAGGATGTTATTGTGAGCAGGGAAAAGGCGACGGCGTTTCGACAATGGTTGGGGGAGCAATAGCTGGACTGGTCGCGGTGGAATGCAATTGAAGAATAAGAAACGTTGAATGCTCAACTCATTTAATCATTATAAACAGATTGCGTATTTATATAAATCATCCTCCGGCATGTCACCGTTTTCATTTATTTTCACTTAACAACAATGTCTTTAAATCATCAATCAGTGCTTGAAGCAGCCCTAAAAGCGAAAGCTTTCCTGCAACCACCTTGCCTAATTAATTTATCTTGATGGAAATTAACAGCATGACTCCATACCCTTATGTAAATTTATTATTATTCATTGCTTTCATTCTTATCACTATCCGTGTAGCAGTAAAAGTGATTCTTGACACGCAAAATTCCACCAAAACATTAGCCTACCTGCTGATAATATTTTTCCTGCCCTTCATAGGAATCATCATCTATTTCACTTTTGGAATGAATTACAGAAAGAACAAGCTGTATAAGAAAAAACTATTCAAGAATAAAGAATTACGGGACCGGTTAAGACAATGGGCATATACGGAAACAAGTGAAAACCAGGAGCTATATGCAACTACCATTGGCAACAAACAGGGACTTGTATCGCTGTTGTTAAAAGATTCGTTTTCACCATTGAGCAACACAAATTCAGTAGAGCTGCTGATCAACGGCGAACAAAAATTTCCCGTGGTGCTGAACGCACTCGAGCAGGCTGAGCAGTACATCCACATTGAGTATTACATTTACGATGATGATGAAATTGGCAACCTGATTAAAGATCTGTTGATACGGAAAGCAAAGGCAGGTGTCACTGTCCGATTGATCTATGATGACTTTGGCAGTCATGGCATCAAGAAAAAAATTGTTAAAGAGCTGCGTGATGGAGGTGTTGATGCGAGGCCATTTTATGAAATTAAATTCTTCTTTCTTGCTAACCGTTACAACTACCGCGACCACCGGAAGACTATTATCGTGGATGGAAAAGTGGGATTTATTGGTGGCATCAACATTTCCGATAAATACATTAATGACAGACCCAAACCCTTATTCTGGAGAGATACGCACCTGAAAATAAGCGGCGAATGCATTTATTCACTGCAATATCTTTTCATTTCGAACTGGAATTTCTGTTGCGACAATGAGCTCGACCTGGTGCCGGAATTTTTCCCACCTGTTAGAAATCAACAAAACAAATTAGTACAGATTGTGGGAAGTGGTCCGGATTCTGATCGTGCTTCTATCATGCTTTCATTTTTTACAGCCATTGCAACAGCTCAGACAGAACTCTTCATCACATCACCCTATTTTGTTCCGAACGAAAGCATTCTGGATGCGATTAAAAAAGCTGCATTAAGTGGCGTTGATGTAAGAATACTGGTTCCCGGAATTTCTGATTCGAGGTTCGTAAATTTTGCATCAAGAGCTTACTATGGGGAATTACTGATGGCAGGCGTCCGTATCTTCCTGTATAAAAAGGGATTCATTCATGCCAAGACTATTGCCGCCGACGACAATCTTTCCATTGTGGGAACCGCTAATATGGATCTCCGCAGTTTCGATCTTAACTTTGAAGCAGTAGCGGTGATTTACGACCAGCAAATCAATAAACAGCTAAAGGCATCTTTTCATAATGATGTGAAAGACAGCGAGGAAATTTTAGTTGACGAATGGATGAAAAGAAGCAAATGGATCGTATTGACAGAAGCCATTGCAAAATTAGTGTCACCGATATTGTAGTAAGTATTTCTCTGCACGCAAAAGTCTTAAATAATCTTTCCGTAGTGAAAATCCTATTTACGATTTTCGTAAACCTGAAAAGAAATCTTCCTGTCCGTGAAATTAATGACCGTCCTGCTTTTTATCTTTTGCTATTACGATTGTCAAAATCAAACCGCTTCTTCATTTTCAAAAAATAAAAATATGCATCCCGAAAATCCCTATTACTCCAGAACCGATACTACAATACTTCATGTTGCTGACACAGAGTGGAAAAAGGTGTTGCCTGATTCCATTTTCGAGGTAGCACGCAATAAGGCGACGGAATCGGCTTTTACCGGAAAGTTTTGGAATTACGAAGGCTTGGGAATCTACTATTGCGCCGCCTGTGGCAATGCACTTTTTAAGTCTGATTCAAAGTTTGCGAGCACCTGCGGCTGGCCGAGTTTCTTTGAAACCATTCGTGAGAAAAGTGTGATCTATCAACCTGATCATTCTTACGGCATGGACCGGCTGGAAGTATTGTGCGGGCGTTGCGGTGCGCACCTTGGACACCTGTTCGATGATGGGCCACCTCCTACCGGGAAAAGATTTTGTATGAATTCTGTCGTGCTTGATTTTGAACCGGAGAAAATATAAAACCGGTGGATTGCATGCAGTAATAAATGTATTGAAGCATTCTTCTTGCTGATGATGAATTGAAATAATAAGATGCACTAACGTTATTCAGAAAAACATCATCGGGATTGGTCTCGTGGCCATGAACTGATATCAGGCAAAAGTCGAAGGTGCTCCCTGAGCGATTTCGAAAGGCGCACCGCAGCCTAACAATTAATTGCTGAAAATTCGGGCGCTTCGGCTTCGCTCAGCGACCGAATTTTCACTCTCTGAGAGAGGAGGAGAAAATATTGAATCAATTTCGCGGAGCGAAGGAGTCGCTCGCAATGTCGCAAAGCTCGCAAAGGAAAGAAGGGCATTTAACTTTGCGTGCTTTGCGCTTTTGCGGGAAATAAAACATTAGAATTGTTATACACCCAGAAAGGAATCGCTCACAAGGTCGCAAAGATCGCAAAGGAAAGAAGGGCATTTAACTATGCATGCTTTGCGCTTTTGCGGGAAAAAAACATTGGAATTGTTATACACCCAGAAAGGAGTCGCTCGCAATGTCCCAAAGATCGCAAAGGAAAGAAGGGCATTTAACTTTGCGTGCTTTGCGCTTTTGCGGGAAATAAAACATGGGAATTGTTATACGCCCTGAAAGGAGTCGCTCGCAAGGTCGCAATGATCGCAAAGGAAAGAAGGGCATTTAACTTTGCGTGCTTTGCGCTTTTGCGGGAAATAAAACATTGGAATTGTTATACACCCTGAAAAGATTCGCTCAAAATGTCACAATGATCGCAAAGGAAAGAAGGGCATTTAACTTTGCGTGCTTTTAGTTTTTACGAGAAAAAAAATAACGGAATTGTCATACACCCTAAAGCAAAGGATACTATAAAAGTCCGCACAAAACTTTCAAGTTGAAATGCGTCGCTACTAAGGAAATCCTATAAATCAATGCTGTGAATGTCCGGGCAACGAATCCACATTCACCATAGGTTTTGTGCTTCCACGATGACAGGTTACACAAGTGATGCGCTCCAGTTTATCATCTTTCATTTTACCAATATACTTTGAGTTAATAGCCGTCACCATTCTCATCATCTCCCGTGCCGTTGTTTTCTCAGGTTTGGTGTCACTGGCGAAATCGAAATCCATCTTACCATCTGCAGTGGGCGTTCCTACATGACATTCGATACATTTCACACCTAAAGCTGTGGAGAAATTACGCATGGTTTTAATCAACTCATCATGAGAAATATCTTTAGGTAAGACTTTTAAGTTTTGTGGTTTAGGTGGTTCATCACTTCTCACCTGCCCCGTGGAATTAAGGATTAAAATAGTGCAGATCAACAGCAGTACAGATAAAATTTTTAACGTAGCGGTGGCTTTCATGTGGAATAAATTTCCGGTAAAATAATAAATAGTTTTTTCAGAAGATCAAAACATTTGAATAAGAATACAATCACATGTGAGAATATCAATTTATTGGATGCAAAATCAAATGATCTCAAAACCTTCCTTTCTCATCCAGCCTACTTTACCGTCTTCCAACCTGATCTTATTCCAGTCACCAACACGATCAAGAATCAGAATAGCTGCACCTTCATGAATCAGGAAAAGATCACCTGCTCCTGCATCAGGAGCACTTTTTACAAATGTATTTCGAACGATCACTACAGCCAAGTCTGCTCTTACCTCATGCTCATGCTGAATAATAGCTAATGACAAAGCGGAAAATGATACGACAATCAACAACATCGCAAATAAATTCAGGATTTTTCTTCTCCATACAAATAAATAAAACACAATCACCAAAAGGCAGAGCCAGATTGTAACAAGGGCAAGCATGCTCCAGCCTTTGGAGCTATTATAGGAAATAAAATTGTTCCACCACGTGATGAGGGCAAGTTGCGGAACAGGTTGAATTGCATCAACAGATTTCAACTTTGCCAGCTTCAGGTTATAAATAATGTCTTCGTCCTTTGGAGATTGTTTAAGCGCCCGTTCATAATTGAGAATAGATTTACCAATGCTGTCCATTCTGTAATAACAATTGCCGAGGTTGTAGTACACTTCTGCATTCTTAAAATTCTGCGAAAGCAATTTTTCATAATCATCTGCGCTCTCCCTAAATTGTTTCGCTTTATAAGATTCCCCGGCACGATTGAAAAGTTCAATGGCTGATTGCGCGAACAATTGATTATGAAATAAGCATGCGATAGTGAATGTAGTTGTTAACAACATCCATTTCAAATCAATGGTCATCACATTTCTAACTTCTGATTTCATCTTCGAGGTCTGCAATTAAATTAAGCGCGGTGGTATAATCGATTTTCATCCCGGAATCATCTGCTGATGGCGCGTAAAGTGATACTTCACATGAATTCAGAAGTTGCTTCAATCTCGCTATTGTATCTGGCTTCACATTTCTCGCAAATAATTTTTCATCCACTGATTCTTTCGAAAGTTCCGCGAGATCAATGTTCAACTTGTCGCCGAGATAACCCCAGATGGCAAGCGATACTTCCTCATAAAATTTCTTCTTCTCCTTATGTGCAAGGTTCTTCTCTGCCTGCAGCAAACGTTTCTTCGATACCTTCAATGCCTTTCTTCTTTTTGTTCCGGTAATATCTGCAGCAAGATTTTCATTTTTCTTTCTTACCGCGAGTAAGCCGATAAAAGCAAGAAAAGGAAATGTATATAACGCTATAAAGCCTGCTGAACCAAAAAATGAATTTTGATCACGGTCAAATTCAGGGACTGAAGTTTTGATATACCTGATGTCTTCGCCCAGCATAGAAATATCGCGTTGTGCTGTGTAAGATGAAGATCCGGTATTCGCATTTTTAGAAGGTTCTCCTGTTATTTTCAGCGGAAATTCAGGCGCATTGATCGTAACATATTTACCCGAAGCAGGATCGAAATAAGAAAAATTTTGTCCGCCAATTTTATAATCTCCCGGCAATCGTGGTACGATCAGATAATCATATTGCTTCGATCCGCTGATGCCAGCCTCATTGTTTGAAATTTTCTCTTTCACCTTCGGATCATACACTTCAAAACCACCGGGCAACTGAACAGATGGTGCATCAATCAAACTCAGGTTGCCACTTCCCGAAATTTTTATCGTATAGGTTACCGGGTCATCTGTTTTTGTTTCTGTTGCAGACAATGATGTTTCAAAATTAAATTTGCCGACAGCGCCCGTAAAATCTCCGGGCCTGCCATCTTCCGGCAAATCTTTCACATTTACTGAAGCAGCTTCTGTTTTCAGCTTGAGCGGCACATCCTGTGCCTGTCCCATGTTGAAGAAATTTTCAAAAGGATCATTCGACTTCGACTGTACCACGATACGCGCTGAGGTGGAAATTTCAGCGGGTGTTATCTGTAAAGTACCCGAACGTTGCGGATACAAATTGTATCTGAGAATATCAATCACGTAATATTTCTGTCCGTTGAATATCTCAACGGCCTGCTTCCTGTTTGGATCCAACTCCACTTCTTTACTCCAGAATCCATCCAGCGATGGTGCTTTGCTGAGCGTGAAACCATTCAGGTTCTGACGGAAATAAAGTCTGTAAGTTGCAGTCAGCAATTCCCCTTTATAAACAGCGCTTCTGCTTAACAATACTCTTACAAAGACATCATCCTTCAATTGCTTTGCAAGATCGGCATTGCTTTGCGGTTCTTGTTGTTGTTGATTGTAAGTATTTCCCTGTTGTGTTTGTTGTTGGGAAGAAGGAGCAGTTACTGTAATGCTTAATTCATTTGACTGCATCGTATTGCCACCTACTTCAATTGTTGCTGCGCCGATTTTAAAAGTGCCTTGCTTTTTAGGACGAAGCACATATGTATAACTTGCAGATTGAGATACGCTGCCATTGATGATCTGCATACTTGACGATGTATTCGGACCACCGAGCAATGAAAAATCATTCAGCGATGGGAGTTTCAGGTTACCGCCATTTGCATTTTCTACCGTGAAAGTGAGATTGAAATTCTGATTCTCCGGAACTGATTTCGGAGCCGTTGCAGAAAATCTTACTTGTGCATGAACGAAAGACTGGCATGCGCTCATGAACAATACAATGAAGACAAGTCTTATCGCGATGGTTTGTATTTTAAAAGTAAACTGCATTATTCCTATATAGCATGTTGTGAATCGCATCAATTAATTATCATTTTATTTAAAGCCCATCGACAGGCTCAGGAACGGTGCCTTGCGAAGAAGCGCTTTCCATCGATGCCGCTCCCCGAACTTGTCGAAGGGTACTTTCTATCAGCATTACAAATTTCAAAGAAACGCCACTGCGACTGTTGAAAGAAACCACTTCAATTACCAGTCCTTCTTAATTCTCACCCTCACCCCTTTCATTTGTTTCTTCTGCATTTTCTGATTTACTTTTTGTTCTTCATTTTCAAGTGCAGCTAATAACTGGTCTGCTTCCTGCCTGGTAAGCCCGGATTTTTGAGGTTGTTGCTGCTGGTTGTCTTTTTGATCCTGGTTATTTGCCTGTTGATCTTTGTTTTCCTGATCCTTATTTTGTTGGTCTTTCTGATCCTGGTTCTGTTGATCTTTATTCTGCTGGTCCTTCTGATCCTTATTGTCCTGGTTCTTTTGATCCTGTTTTTTATTATCATTTCCGTCTCCATCCTGATTCTTTTGCAGCATGGCATTGGCAAACGCAAGATTGTATTTTGTATCCGCATCAGCAGGATTGATCTTCAAAGCATTTTTATAGGCGGCAATCGCATCTTCATATTTCTTTTGTTCCAGGTAAGCATTTCCAAGATTGTGAAAAGCTTTTGCCTGCATGCTAACATCCGCATTTGTTTTTGCAGCAAGCTGGAATTGTTTCTGCGCATCCTCGTAGCGCTTTTGTTCATATACAGCATCGCCGAGGTTAAAAGTTGCTTCGGGCATATTGTTTTTTATGTCGAGTGCTTTTTTGTAGTTCGCTTCGGCTTCTGTAAAATTTGACTTCTGGTATTCATTGTTGCCGGAACGTGTTTGTGTTTTTTCCGGCTGGTTGGAAAAAGGGATTTGAGCATTCGAATAGCGTATGCCGATGAACGCGAAGCACATAATTGCGAAAGAAAATCTTGTCAATATTTTGAAGAAGGCCATGATCCTATTTTTTCATTTTTAGTGGAGTTTAATACCATTTAAAATCTTAAAGAAAACCTGGTTTTCCTTTCACTCAACCACCATTCAACCATTAACAAGACGGTTGCAATAGCCAGGCACCATTGAAAATAATCGTCAAAGTCGGTAAAGATCACTTCTTCGAATTCTTTTGTGCTGATCCCTTTCAATTCTTTCAGTACAGCGTCTACTTCATCATTTCCGCTTCCCAACAAAAAATATTTCCCACTACCTTTCGATGCAATGTCGCGCAACATTTGCTCATTGAGTTTCGAAAGCACGATGTTACCGCTTTCATCCCGTTTAAAATCATTGCCCTCCGGAATTGGTGAGCCGCTTTCTGAACCCACGCCAATCGTATAAATCTTCACGCCTTCTTTTACTGCTTCCGCAATTTTTTCATCCACTCCTCCTTCATTGTCTTCGCCGTCTGTAATGATGATGAGCGCTTTGTGGCTATTATCACCTTTTACGAAACCCTGATTTGCAAGATCAATCGCTTCCGCAAAATTTGTTCCTTGTGTAGGGATCATGACAGGATTTATAGTACGCAGGTACAACCTGGCAGCACTGTAATCCACCGTCAAAGGCATTTGCATGTAAGCATTACCTGCAAATACAATCATACCTAACCGGTCGTTGCTGAGTTTATCTATGAAATTTGAAATGAAATTTTTGGACCGGTCCAAACGGCTTGGCTTTACATCTTCACTCATCATGGAATTGGAAACGTCGAGTGCAATCATCACATCAATTCCTTCGCGTTTCACTTTTTCCTGCCTGGTGCCCAATTGAGGATTTGCAAATCCCAACACAATAAAAACATATGCGAACAGCAACAAGGTAAACTTCAACACCTGCTTGCGGTTAGAGAAGTCAGGAATCATTTGCAATACAAGTGCTTTGTTACCGATTCTTCCAATCGCCCTGCTTCTCCACCAATAAAAAAACAGGAATAGTAAGGTTACCGGAAAGATTGCCAGCAACAGCCAGAGATATTCTATATGTTCGAAACGAAACATTCAGGGTACACTTTTTAAAAAGAGGTAACGCAATAAAATTTCAACCAGTAAAATTAGTCCGGCTAATAAAACGAATGCATGAAATTTCTCCGTCTTTCGCTGAAAAGCACTCATTTCAATTTTTGTCTTTTCCAGCTTGTCAATCTGCGCGTAGATTTCTTTAAGTTTCTTATTATTCGTAGCGCGAAAATATTGACCTCCGGTTTTCTTTGCAATATCTTTCAGCAATTCTTCATCAATCTGAACGTCCTGGTAGTCAAAAATAAAATCACCATCAGGACTCATGGCAACGGGTGTCATCGCTTTGCCATTGGTACCGATTCCAATTGTGTACACTCTCACTCCATATTGCATCGCAATATCGCAGGCAGTTAGCGGATCAATCAGTCCTTTATTATTTACGCCGTCTGTCATCAGGATAACGACCTTACTTTTCGCTTTGCTTTCTTTCATGCGCTGGGTTGCAGTGGCCAGGCCCATTCCAATAGCAGTTCCGTCTTCCAGCAAACCATTCCTGATTTGTGATAATTGTTTTTTTAAAACAGCATGATCGATGGTTGCCGGACATTGCGTAAAACTTTCTCCGGAAAAAATAACGAGGCCGATACGGTCATGTGGTCTTTCATCAATAAAATTCGTGGCTTCCTTTTTCGCCGACTCCATCCGGTTTGGAGAAAAATCCTTCGCCAGCATGGAAGAAGAAACATCAATAGCAAGTACAATGTCGATTCCTTCTGTAGTTACCTTTTGCTCATCATAAGAAGTCTGTGGCCGGGCAAGCGCTACGAGCAACAATAAAATAGTGAGCACACGCAATGCCGGCAACATTTTCTTTAGTGAAGCTCTTAACGGATTTCTATAACCTGCAAAGGAGCGCGTGGAAGACAGTTCCATAGCAGGATTATTTTTCTTAGCAAGAAAATACCACCATGCGATCGCCAGCGCTATTACTGCGGGAAGGAGCCAGAGAACCCATTGGTCAGCGAAAACTATATGTGAAAGGTTGCTAAACATGGATTAGATATCGAACAGATTCAATTATTCATTTGGAATAACGAACACCGATTAACGATTTTTGATTTTAGAACGAGTTTGTTAATGAAGCTTTATGCTATTAGTTGTTCTTTCTTACAGGTTTAAGGTTTAAGCTTTCATTTGGAATATTGATTAATGAGTTTTGATTTCAGAACGAGTTTGTTTATTATTCGTTGGGTTCACTTTTGTTTTCTTTTTATAATTCAGTTTTCAAATTGGTTGCTGCAGTTGCAATGCTTTTCACAAAAATTGAAATCAGTTCATTGATTTCAGGCAAAGCCTTTGCAATCAATGATGGTTGTGCTGACAAGGATGCCTGGCGGATAATTTTCGATATTATTTAACATCACATCTACTCCTTCACCGTTTCCTTCATCTCTGTCAAATCAACAAACTGATAAGCTCTCTCCAACACCCTCACATTTTCATCCGGCATCGGAATTCGCTTTGCAAATTTTACAAGATCACCTTCATTTAAAACAGTCAGTAAATTCTTCTTTGCATCTTCACTCATTGCATAGTCATTGATGTCTTCCCTGATTTTTTCTGTAGTCGATTCCAGCGCAAACCAGTTGTATCGGTATTCAAGGTACAGTCTCAAAATATCCGTCAGCCTGCTATAATACTGCTTGATTTCATCCTTCTGCCAAAGTTTCTCTTCCTCCAGCTTTTTTAATTCTTTTCTTGCCCAAACATGCGGTGGATCTTTCGGTTTTGGCCTTTCAATCACTTTTGGTTTCCTGTTTTTTCTTCTCCACCGGAAATACCAAACCATCGCTATGATGATAGCAATCAAAAGCAAGCCTCCTGAAATCAGCGGAATGAATTCATTAAATGTATAGGGCACATCAACGGGTTCCTTGATTGCTTTGAATGCCTTCGAAGTATCAACAGGCAACGTCGAGACCTGAATCATAAAGGAGTCTGAATACAAACTGTCGACACTTCCGTTTTTACTTTTGAACAATACCAATACCGGACCAGCACGATAGCTTCCCGAATCGTAAGCTGATACCGTATATGTTTGTGTGAATGCTTTACTTTGATCATGAATAGCAGTATCAATCTTTGACACCTTCACCAGCTCCATTTTTCCCACCGTGTCTTTAACCGCCGGCAAGCTGACCATGAATTCATCGGAAGCAAGCACCGTAAGTTTTAATTGCAGAAAGTCTCCGATTACGATGTGCGTGGAATCAGGCTTCAGTGTTACTGATTTGTCTTGCGCTGAGATATTTGTGTGTGCAAAGCATATAATTGCCAGCCCTAACAATGGTGCATGCAATAAAAACTTTCTAAGAATAGCGTGGAACCATTTCTCCATCGCAGATTTTTCCTTTCCAATTTTCATTCCCGTCATCTTCTCATCTCCCGTTGTTTAAACATATTCATCAAAGCAATAACATAGCTGTCCTCCGTTTTTATGGATTCCAGTTGCGCGCCGCTTTTTCCAAAAAGGTCTTTTACAAAACGAAGATTTTCCCTGAAGTCTTTCGTGTATTTTTCACGCAATGTCCTTTTCGAAGTATCGATCCAGAATTCTTTGCCGGTTTCCGCATCCGCCACTTTTATCAAGCCGATATTTGGAAGATTAACTTCCCTTTCATCATAGATGTGCAAACCGATAAGGTCATGCTTTCGTGCGACGATGTTCACCGAGTTTTTCAATTCTTTACCATTTCCATTTTCGGTAACCGGATTCATAAAATCTGATATCAGGAAGGTGATGCATTTTTTCTTCACCACGTTGTTCAAATATTTCAATGCTTCGGCCATGTTGGTTCCCGTATGCATTGGATGAAAATCATAGATCTCTGAAATGATGCGGAGGATGTGTGTCTTTCCTTTTTTTGGAGGAATAAATTTTTCCACCTTGCTGCTGAAAAAAATCACGCCTACTTTATCATTGTTGGTGATGGCGGAGAAAGCAAGGATGCCGCTGATCTCGGCGATGATGTGATTTTTAAATTCATTCTGCGTTCCGAAAAAAGACGAACGGCTCACATCAATCATGAGCATCAATGTAAGTTCACGTTCTTCTTCATATACTTTTACAAAAGGTTTATCATGCCTTGCGGTTACATTCCAGTCAATCGTCCGCAGGTCATCACCAAACTGGTATTCACGCACTTCACTGAAAGAAATTCCCCTTCCCTTAAACGCAGAGTGGTAACTGCCCGAAAAAATCTGGTTGGACAACTTCCGCGTTTTGATCTCGATGCGACGGAGTTTTTTACGCTTGTCGGAGGAGGAAGGATGAAGGTTGATCATTGGGTGTGGCAATGTTGTGAGTTGTCAGTTGTCAGTTGTCAGTTGTCAGTTGTCGGTTGCGAGTTGTCTGGTGTCTTAAGTCGATTTTTTGGTTACTTCAATTTTGCTGCTTGCAGATAGTTGATGAATCCGCTGAGAAGTTTTCTGCATTCGATTAAAGTCTCCAATAAAATTTGCAATTCTTTATCGGTTATATAGCGAAAGTCGAACGCCAGGTAAAGCTCAGCTTCCAACTCAAATAGTGAACCTCTTGCAATGAATAAGAACTGCAATGTTTCCTTTTTGTATTGCCTGCCGCATCCTTCGGCAATATTTGCTGCAACTGAAACAGAGGCTCTTCTTATTTGAGACGTGAGTCCATAAAGTTCAGATTTAGGAAATTGAGCAGTAAGAGAATATACACTCACTGCAAGGACTCTCGCTTTCTTCCAAACATTCAATTCAGTGTATGTCGAATATTTTGTCATTACAAATTTTATAGCTCCATTCAACTTCAATCAGTCAACACCTGACATAACCTCACAACTGTCAACTGTCAACTGTCAACGCTAAGGAACTTCCACCGCATTCAATATCTCACTGATCACATCTTCCGGTGTCACATTATCGGCTTCTGCTTCGTAAGTGAGTCCAATCCGATGACGCATCACGTCGTAACAAATAGCACGAACATCTTCAGGAATTACATAGCCTCTTCTTTTTATAAATGCATATGCCTTAGCTGCTACAGCAAGATTGATACTTGCACGCGGCGAACCACCATAACTGATCAGTGGTTTGAGCTTGTCGAGCTTATAGTCTTCCGGTTTGCGGGTGGCGAAAACAATGTGCAGTATATAACGCTCAATCTTTTCATCCATATAAATTTCCCGCACAGTTTTTCGCGCGCTTAGAATGTCTTCCTTGTTCACGACAGGATTAATGATTTTGTCAGCCATCTGCATGTTCTGACGAATGATCATTTGCTCTTCATCAATCTTCGGATAATTGATCACTGCTTTCAGCATGAAGCGATCGACCTGTGCCTCTGGAAGCGGATAGGTTCCTTCCTGTTCAATCGGGTTTTGCGTTGCGAGCACGAGAAATGGTTCATCTAACAAGAAAGTTTTGTCGCCGATAGTCACTTGTTTTTCCTGCATCGCTTCCAGCAATGCTGACTGCACTTTAGCAGGTGCGCGGTTAATCTCGTCCGCTAAAACAAAGTTGGCGAAGATGGGACCTTTCTTCACTGCAAATTCACCATCCTTTTGGCTGTAGATCATCGTTCCAATAAGATCTGCAGGAAGAAGATCAGGTGTAAACTGAATGCGTGCAAACTTTGCATGAATGGCGGCTGCCAGTGATTTGATGGCCAGCGTTTTTGCAAGTCCGGGAACACCTTCCAGCAGGATGTGTCCGTTGGAAAGCATGGCCAGCATCAGACGTTCAATCATGTATTTCTGACCGACGATGGTTTTGCCCAGTTCAATATTCAACAATTCCACGAAAGCGCTTTCGCGGTTGATGCGCTCATTCAGTGCAGCGATGTCAACTGTAGTATTTTGTCCTATTAGTTCCATAGCGTTTTTTAACGGGGGTCAAAAATAAGAGGTTGGATTCTTATTTTTAAAACTTTAGCTTTTTCTTAAGATTTCGGGGAATTAAGAATTAAGAATTAGGAATTAGGAAGAAAATTGCTTTTCCGGTAATCATACAGGAAAGAGTTTGGTGTTTTCTGAAAGTTTTACCCGATCAAAAAAACAGAATATTCTTTGTCAACACATTACTCATGCACCCGCCGCAGCCCGATATCCCGGCAATTCCACCGTCTCATAATCATCAATCATATTCACATAGTGAATAGTGGCACCATCTTGTGACTCCTTAAAATTGAGAATGAACTTCGCACCCCAAACAAGATTTTCCCTTTTATAGGAAATACGTGAATGAACGTGATTGGCAAATGTTTCATCAAATGCTTTGAAGTAAACCAGGATTTCGATGTCTTCTTTTTCCCAGTCTTCCATCGTCTTGCCATACAACGGGCTCTCTTCATTGATAGGATGTACAACTGTCCAGGTCAATGGCAGCATATTGATACGATGACGTTCCAGTTTAAGCGGATAAAACATCCTGCGTTCCTCTCCATTCACCACATCAATCTTGTTCAACGTAACCTGCACATCGGCATCCACCAATTGCGAAGTACGTTTATTGGCGATTCGGAACATGAACGCAGTTTCCGATTGATAAGGTGAAACAAGCGCATTGTTGCTATGAATAATGCGCGCACTGGGCCTTGAAAATTTACCATATAATAAACCGGTTGCCAATGCAAAAATCAACAGGCCTGTCATGGCTTCGAAGGAGGCCACCCAACTTGTAGCAGGTCCGACCGGAGCAATTCGTCCATATCCAACTGTAGTTAGAGATTGGGCGCTGAAAAAGAAGCAATGTTGAAAGGCTTCCCATTCAGAGGTGCCACTGTAAGCGGTGAGTTCATTCACACCTATCAGGAAATATATTGCGGCAAAAAAACTATTCACGGTGAGAAAAGTGATCAGCACCGTAAGATTAAATTTCCACCACGACATGGTGATAAGTCCGTGGTACATTTCGTAGGGTTTCAGCCAGGGGAGCCCTTCAACGATCACATTAAATGATCCATTTGGTTTGAATGAATGCCGGTTGCGCGATTGCACCTTCGCACTCAGACCTGTACTGTCGTCATGACGCAATGATTGCGGAGTTTCCTGTTTTATCATTATTGAAGTTTTATTGAGTTTGACGTTTCAATGCAAAAGTGATGAAGCGATAGGAGTTGTGCAAGTAATGTACGCAATCAACAATTGGCGGCGTCAACGTAATGATACCTGCTGCATCATTGCAAACATCGAACCCTTTGACAGGCTCATGGAGCGGATGCGGAACGGAGCGAATGTTGAAGCAAGCATTTCTTCATTCAATTTTAGCCGCCTATCAATGCTTTGTTTTTCTTTTCAAAGACCCATTCTGTCGTTTTGAATACAACTGAATGGCCCGTCATAAATTAGTGCAACGCAATAATTACAGGTATCGCAGGCAGAATGAAGCAATTCCGAGCGCAAAAGTTTATTGATGAAATCAGGATCACGAATCAACGCCCGTGCAATGGCAACGGCATCAAATCCCGCTGATAAAACCTGTTCAATATTTTCTTTTGATAGTATTCCGCCTACATAAACCAAAGGCAGCTTTAATGCTTTACGAAACAGCCGCGCATCTTCCAGGAAATAATTTTCGGTGAATGGAACTTCTTTCACCAGAAACTTTCCAAAATATTTAACAAGAATGCTGAGCATCATACTTTCTGTATGGAGTGCAAGTGTATTAACCGGCATTGCTCCCCGCAATACATACATTGGTGCGCGACTCACAAATCCTCCGCTCAAAACAAGTGCATGAACGCCGGCATTTTCAAGCATGGCTGCAACCTGCAGCGATTCATCGATTTCCATTCCTCCTTCAAAACCATCGCGCATATTCATTTTTACCAACACAGCAGTCTTTGTTGCTGCTGCCTCCATCACTTCATCGATTACCATTTTAAGAAATCTCATCCGATTGATCAATGATCCTCCGAATTCATCTTTGCGATGATTGGTAAACGGAGAAAGAAACTGGCTGATGAGATAACCATGCCCTGCGTGAATTTCCACCGCATCAAATCCTGCCTGTTGTGCTAACCGGACAGCATTGCCAAATGATTTTGCCATTTCCGGAATTTCAACTTTTCGCATTGCCCTGGGAAATGATGGAGCATACATATTGAATCGTGCAGAGGGAGCAACAGGTCGTGTACCGGTAACACTTCGCTTCGACATATTTCCGCAATGGCCAAGCTGAATCGAAGCGGCAGCACCCTGCGCGTGAACAGCATCCGTCAACTTTCTCAATGGCGGAACAACTTCTGCGCGCAACCATAACTGATGTGGAAAGGAAAGTCCGTTTTTTGATACGGCGGCATACGCAACGGTCGTCATTCCAATGCCTCCCGCAGCAACTGACTGATGATAATTAATCAACTTTTGAGAAACTCCATGCTGCGGACTCATGCCTTCGAAAGCAGCGGCACGAATAAACAGGTTGCGAAGTTTCAATGGACCGATTTTTACAGGTGTGAAGAGCATGAGTTGAAAATAGGAAAAACATTAAAGAATAAATTCCTCCGGCAACTTTTTATCTGAAATGATCCATCACACACATTCCGGACTTATGTAAATGTTTCTATATTTACGATGCCGGTTCCTCTTTTACTTTCGAACACCATTATTCAATCTTCAGGTCTTCTTACTTTGAATAGTTCCTTGCATTTTCCGCAGTATTCTTTCGCATCGCAATTATTTCAATTGTTGCGGCTCTCCTGTTTTTTCTTTTGGGTACTTACCGGTTGTATCCTGTATGGGTCGGATTGCCTCGGCCAGCAATCGGATGAAGTAGCGTTGATAACCTATAACCTACTCAACTATCCTGATCCGGGAAATATCACAGCAGATACTGCACTTCGAAATCCATACTTCAGAACAATCATCGCTGCAACCAATCCTGATCTTCTTGTTGTAGAAGAAATGAATTCTCAATCGGGAGTGAATGGTTTTTTGACGAAAGTGATGAATGCTTACTCACCCACCTATTTAGCAGCGGCTTTTATTGATGGCCCCGATACCGACAATGGCCTGTTTTATAAATCAGGAAAGTTTGTTTTTGTCAGCAACAAGAAAATAAAAACGGATCTGAGAAACATCAGCGAATTCAAACTGGTACACATTCTTTCAGGAGATACCATCAGAATATATGCAGTACACCTTAAAGCAAGTTCAGGAACAGCAAACGAAATACAACGTGCTCTTGAAGTGGACAGTTTGAGAAAAGTTACCAATGCATTGCCGGCAGGATCAAATTTTATTGTGTGCGGTGATTTTAATTTTTATGCTGCTTCGGAAAGCGGATACCAGAAACTCTTGCAGGTAAATGGCAGCAATGAAGGGCATTTTATCGATCCGATAGCCATGACAGGTTCATGGAACAACAGCAGTTATGCAATTCATCACACCCAATCTACGCGGACGAGATCATTTGGCGGTGGATCAACCGGTGGCATCGATGATCGTTTTGATTTGATTTTATACTCGAAAGCAATCAGTCAGACTGGCGGAGTAACTTATGTAGCAAATTCTCAAACCGGCTATGGAAATGATGGCAATCACTACAACGATTCCATAAACAGGATGCCGAACAACGCGGTTTCCTTGAACGTTGCGAACGCGTTGCACTATGCATCTGATCATTTGCCTGTGATCGGAAAATTTAATTTTCAGTATGGTGGTGCAGCACCTCCGGATGTTGGTGTGCTGGCATTGAATTTACCTGCTTCCTCCATCTGCCCGGTTGCCAATCAAACATTGCAGGTGCAGGTGAAAAATTTCGGAACTGATACTGTAAAATTTCCTTCCCATAATTTACAAGTGATAATAGTAACAACGAATCCTTCCGCGGGTAATCATACATTTTCTAAAACAATCACCACAGGTTCCTTAGCAGGAAATGCTTCTTTCAACATTACATTCGACAGCACCTACAACATGAGTACTGCAGGAACTTATACTTTCAATAGTTATACTGTAATGACTGGTGATGTAAATGCGGCAAACAATGGAATGAGTCCGGCTTCTGTCCTGGTGAATACGAATCCGGCAGTAACCATTTCTCCTGCAGGACCGGTTTCCATCTGCAACGGATCATCTGTTACACTTACTGCAAGCAGCGGCAATAGTTATTTATGGTCTACAGGAGCAACTACACAATCGATAGTTGTTTCAACTGCAGGAAATTATTTTGCGACGGTGACATTATCGACCGGATGTTATTCTACATCCTCACCGGTTGTTGTTTCCAGTATTAGTCAACCCAATGGAAATGTATTTACCGAAACAATGGGAAGTGTAACTACCACTACAGCAATTACCCTTCATGAAACGAACAATGGATTTGATAATGATAACCTCACGCTGTCAGGGACTGCAGACGTGCGGAACACACAAAGTTCGTCCGGAGTTTATGCAGGTGCCTCGGGCGGTGCAAATATTTTTATTACGAATACTGCAAACAGAAATTTTATTATTTCCGGTATCAATACTTCAGGACTGGCTGATCTTCAACTTTCATTCGGAATATTCAAAAGCACAACAGCATCCACAGGTGGAGATTTATTAATTCAGTACAGCAGTGATGGCATAACGTACTCCAATCTTGCTTTCCCCGCTTTACCATCGGGCAGCGGCACTTCCAATTGGTATTACCGTACAGCCAGTGGATCAATTCCTGCTGTTGCTAATCTTTGGATAAAGTTTACTCAAACAGGAACCGTCACGCAATACAGGATTGATGATGTCTTATTAACGTATTCAGGCAATGTTCCGTTAATATCATCCAATGGATCCACAACAATTTGCAATGGAGAAAGCGTGGTGTTGAGTGTTAACATTAATTCAGGTTATTCTTACGCCTGGAAAAAAGACGGAACCATTATTCCGGGTGCAACAAATCAAAATTTATCTGTTAATACAAACGGGTCATATGTGTGCAATGTCAGCAATGCATGCAGTACTGCGAATTCCAATTCAATAACAGTACTGGTCAATAACTGTACTATTACCGTCCATTTAAAATTTTTTATTGAAGGATATTATATTGGTGGAGGAATGATGAAGCCGGTTTTGAGTAATGCAGGAATTGATACAGATCCTGCATCCATACAGGTAGATACAGTAACAATAGAACTGTTTGATGCCGCAACAACCGATCTTCCGGTTGCTTCCTTCAAAACTGTTTTACAGACGGATGGTCTTGCCAATTGTGTTTTCCCCGGAGAATTGTCCGGTAATTCCTATTACATTACCATACATTATAAAAATGCTTTGCAAACATGGAGTGCAGCTCCGGTGCTTATGGACACTTCCGTATTCTATGATTTCTCATCCGGCATAACACAAGCTTTTCCCGATCCTTTTAATCCAAACCCGCAAATGGTTCTTTTTCCTGCTGATGGAGTCTGGGCGATCTATAGCGGAGATATTGATCAGAATGGTTCTATAGATGGCGGAGACTTTAATGCACTGGAACCGGATGTTACCTTACCGGATTTCGGTTATAATATATCTGACATTACAGGTGACGGCATTCCTGATGGACAGGATTATAATTTACTGGAGCCTACTGTGAGTTATGGGTTATTTGTTGCACATCCGTATTGAGAGGGTTGGCCAAATGGTTACATGGCTGAATTGTTAAATTAAACAATTAAACCATCCAACTAACCCGATCACCTGTTCAGGAAATCTTTGAGGTAAACGCGCGCGGGTTTTTGAGATTACACCAATCTGCTAACCCACTTTATATTTCCCTTTACTCTTCCTGATATTGCAGGCCACCACTTTATATTCCGGGCACATGGCTTCACTGTCGCTGATGCTGGAAGTGATGTTGTTGAGCATGATTTCAGGAAAATGAAATGTTGAGCTTAAAATACCCGGCTTCACTTCATCTGTAATCCTGGCTTTGATGTCCACCTTTCCACGAGCAGATTCAACGCATACCATGTCGCCATCCTGAATGAAATGTTTGGAAGCATCTGCTTCATTAATCAATAAAACATCCTCCGTAAGAATATCAGCATTACGTGTACGGCGTGTCATAGCGCCGCAATTGTAATGTTCGAGTTCACGATTGGTAGTGATGATATACGGAAAAGATTTTCCATGCTGTGTGATTTCTGCAGACTCTTTGAAATCGTTGTATACAAATTTTCCTTTGCCTCTTTTGAATGAATCCACATGCAATATCTCTGTGTCATCACCACCGGGAGCTACCGGCCACTGTTTACCATTATCGCCCAACTCATCCCACTTTACACCGGCAAAGAAGGGAACGATCTGCGAGATCTCCTGCAACATTGTATCAGGATCATAGTCAGGTTGCGCATAACCCATCCTGTTCATGATGTCAGCAATAATCTGTCCGTCACATTTTGTTCCTTCTATAGGTTCCACAATTTTATTGACACGCTGAATTCTCCGTTCACCATTGGTAAATGTTCCGCTCTTTTCTAAAAATGAAGCACCAGGCAAAATCACGGTGGCCAATTTTGCAGTTTCAGTCATGAATAATTCCTGCACCACAAACAAATCCAGTTTCTGCAAGGCAGCCACTACATGATGTGTGTTAGGATCTGTCTGCGCCATGTCTTCTCCAATCACCCAAATGGCTTTTAACTTATCGCTTAATGCAGCATCATACATCTGCGGAATTTTATAGCCGAGGTGAATCGGCAATTTCGCATTGTAAAACTCTTCGTATTTTTTATGGTACTCCACATTTGTTACATCAAAATAACCTGCTCCCTGGTGTGGCTGACAACCCATATCAGCGGCACCCTGCACATTGTTTTGTCCGCGTAAAGGATTTACACCAACACCTCTCCTGCCGATGTTTCCGGTGATCATGGCAAGGTCTGCGATCAGCATTACAGTATAGGTTCCCTGAGAATGTTCGGTCACTCCCAATCCGTGAAAGGACATTGCATTCTTTGCAGTAGCATACGTAATAGCGGCTGCTTTTACTTCATTGCGATCAACACCAGTCAATCGCTCCATCTCCTCAATATTCAATGCTAAAATCTGTTGGCTGAATTCATCATATCCTTCCGTACGGGATTGAATAAAGGAAATGTCTTCCAGCTTTTCCTGAATGATGTAATACAACATCATGTTCAGGAGTGCAACATTTGTTCCCGGCCTTAACTGTAAATGATGATCTGCATATTTGGTAAGTTCTGTTTTGCGCGGATCAATGATGATCAGTTTTTTCCCCTTCATCGCTGTCTGCTTCAACTTTGCTCCTGTAACAGGATGTGCATCAGTTGGATTAGCACCGATCACCATCATGCAATCGGTATATTCTAAATCAATGATTGAATTTGTAGCTGCACCGGTTCCAAACGTCCGTTGCATACCTAATGCAGTCGGCGAATGACATACACGCGCGCAACTATCAATATTATTCGTACCGATAACAGCACGGATAAATTTCTGCATGATGTAATTCTCTTCATTGGTACAACGGGCGGAAGAAATACCGGCAATGGCATCAGGGCCAAACTCAGTTTTTATGTGAGTAAGTTTCTCTGCTATAAAATCATACGCCTCCTCCCAGGTCGATTCCACAAATACTCCATCTCTCTTTATCATCGGACTTCTTAATCGATCCGGATGATCATAGAAAGAGAATGCATAACGTCCCTTTAAACAGGTATGCCCGCCATTCGCCGCCGCATCATAAGGCGCCTGAATAGATTTTATTTTTCCACCTTTCACTGCTACTTCGAGGTTGCAGCCAACGCCGCAATACGTACAAACCGTTCTCTCTTTGGTATCAAACACAATTGACTTCGATTCAAAAATATCACTGATAGCAGAAGTCGGACAAGCCTGTGCGCAGGCACCACAACTTACACAGTCACTTTCATTGAAACTTACTTCCTGGCCTTTTACAATGTGACTGTCAAAGCCTCTTCCTGCCATGCTCAGCACAAATTGTCCCTGTATTTCATCGCAGGCACGTACACAGCGAAAACAATTGATGCATTTAGATAAATCTGAAGTCATATAAGGATGACTCAGATCCTTTTTCTTATCCAGATGATTTTTACCTGCCGGATAACGAACATCTCTTACACCAACGCGCGCAGCAACGGTTTGCAATTCGCAGTTGTTGTTTACTTCGCAGGTGAGGCAATCCAAAGGATGATCGGTTAACACCAGTTCAATGATATTTCTGCGAAGACTTTGTATGCGATCAGAATCCGGAAAGATGTAAGAGCCGGGAATTATCGGAGTGTGACAAGCAGCCTGTGCTTTCGCCGGACCATCTTTTACAAGTGCAACATCCACGCTGCAAACCCTGCACGAACCAAAAGGCTCAAGATTAGGCGCATCACATAAAGTGGGCACGGCATCTTTTCCAAAATGCCGGCGCATAAAGGATAAAATTGTTTCGCCTTCCTTCAGGTCATAAGGCTTATTGTTTACATAAGCAACCTGCGAAGTCAAAAAACCATTCTTCACCGTTCCATTCTGCTTGTGTTGAAGCAGTGCTGCTGATTGAGTGATGGTTTCTGTTTTCATCAATTATGCGTTTATGAAAAAAGGTGTCAATTCTTCTTCGAAATAGTGCAGTGCATTGCGCATGGGCAAAGGTAAACCGCCACCCAATGCACACAATGAACCTGCTTCCATCGTGGTAATTAAATCTGTAAATAATTCTTTATCAATTTTATAATCTTCCTGTTGTGCTTTTTGAAGCAACTCATATCCTCGTGTCGCGCCCAATCTGCAGGGGAAACATTTACCGCAACTTTCATGCGCGGTAAATTGAAAGAGGTGCTCCATATATTGTATCAATGGAAAAGTTTTGGGAATGCAAACCACCGACGCATGGCCCAACAGGAATCCGTTTTGCGAAAATGATTCAAAGTCAATCGTCAGGTCATCAATTTTTTCTACAGGTACCAATCCACCCAACGGACCACCGATGTGCATCGCTTTGATTGCTGTTGTAAATCCTTCTCCCATTACATCAATCACATAACGCAAAGATGTTCCCATATCCACTTCATAAATACCGGGACGGTTAAAAAATCCATCCAGTGAAATCAATTTTGTTCCTGTTGATTTTCCCTTTCCAATCGAAGCAAATGCAGCTCCGCTATTTTTTAAGATAAACGGAATACACGCTAATGTTTCCACATTGTTTACTACCGTGGGTTTATTAAACAACCCACGTTGCACAGGATAAGGAGGTCGCACGCGCACTTCCGGACGTTGACCTTCGATGCTGGAAAGCAAAGCAGTTTCTTCACCGCAGATGTAAGCACCTTGAGCAGCAATCACTTTAAATTCAAAATCAAAACCTGAACCTAAAATGTTTTTACCGATGTAGCCTGCTGCTCTTATATCGTCAATTGCTTTCTTCGTGATATGAATGGCTTCAGGGTACTCACCTCTTATATATACCACTCCAACAGAAGCCCCGGCAATAAATCCTGCGATGATCATTCCCAATAAAACGGAATGCGGTTGCTGTTCCAGCAAATACCGGTCGCTATAAGCACCAGGATCACCCTCGTCAGCATTACAGACAATAAATTTCTGTGTGCCTTCTGCTTTTTTGCATGCATCCAATTTAAAGGCAATGGGAAACCCTGCTCCTCCTCTTCCTCTTAATCCCGAAATTTTTAATTCTTCCAGCAATGATTCAGTTGGACTTTCGAGCACAGTTTTTAAAATAGAATAATAACTTTCAATACCCGGAAAGACACCTGTTAGAACCTGCGTACCAAAATGCGCCACCTGGTATTGATCGTTTATAGCAAAAGGTGAACTGTCTACGGACGTATTTCTAAAATCAGTATCAATAGCATTCCCGGAAAAATTCTTTCCGCCAAAATGAAAGGCGCTGTTCTCATGACAGCGGCCCAGGCAACACATCTCTCCGATTTCTTCTTCATTAAAATGATGTCGCAATTTCTCTTTTATAGCATCCTGCGTTCCGGCAGTTAGGCAGGCGCTTCCATTGCAGACATATACTTTCTTTCCTTTGTTTTCAGGTCTCAGAAAATCATAAAAACTCACTGCACCATATACATTCGCTTTGCCCATCACAAAATCTTCGGCGAGTGTTTCTATCTGCTTTTTGGAAAGCGTTCCTTCCGAAGCAGCAGCCAGCCCAAGCTCCTCAAAAAGGCTTTTATGCAAGCCTTTTCTTCCTGATAATTCGCTTAGATTTTTTGACATGGCTACAGCTCGTAATAGAGTGGTTTACAAATGTAAGGTATTTGAGGTTTGTTTTGAAATAGGAGAAGATCAGATATGTCAGCAGCTGTTTTGAAATGAATCAGCATACATACTATGAAGGAAATTTCTGATGGACCTTCTCCAAAGGAGAGCCGCTCGCTCCATGGTCGACATAAAAGTCGATGTACGGGTGATTAATTTCTTCCGGGATATTGGTAAGGATGATGCGGTTCATGAAACTTCAGTGGGGACATCAGTTCATATTTGTTATTGTCACGTTTCTCCATTACAAAATACTCGCAATTGCCCGGATTGGCTACGGTTTCAAATTTCTCCACTGTCCAACGATACCACCGCATCAGGAATACGCGGATAGTCATACCATGGGTTACGATGATGGTGTTTTCAGGAAAGTTATCTTTTTCGAAATCGCGGAAAAGTGTGTCAAAGAAACCACTCACACGATCGTACACATCAGCGCATGATTCTCCATCAGCAAACCGGTAGTAGAATGTTCCGAAAGCATCCCGCTCACTGTCGAGCATTTTATTTGTATCCATACTTCTAAGGTGTCCCCACTCCTGTTCGCGGATACGTGGTTCTTCCCTGATTAAAATCCGGTTGTTGTTAAAACTTTGTAAGATTCCTTCACTGGTCATACGGGTGCGCCAGTGAGGAGAAACATACAGCATGAGACTTTCGCTTCCGATAAGTGTTGCGAGTTTTTTTCCCGCATCAAATGCCTGCTGTATACCTTTTTCACTCAATTCGAGTGCATAGTCGGGGCGCTCCGCGTACACGGAACGGTCAACATTTCCTTTGGATTCACCGTGTCTTATCAGGACTATTCTTTTTGGTTTCATTAACTGAAGATTTGAATTTTTCTACGATGGTTCAATCTGATAATGATTTTCCAAATCTAAAAAGTATGATCCAATGAAGTTAGCATTACTTAATACGGATCACCATAACATTACCTACTGCATCTGGTCAGCATTGAATGTAACTTTAACCAGCAATGCTTCCAACTCACTCAACATCATCGCTGTAGCTCCCCAAACCTTATGACCCTGTATATTGTAATAAGGAGCTTCTATTTGAAAATTGTTAATACCCTTAAATATTGCATTTTCTTTTAAAGAAGGATTCATGATAAGCCTGATGTCAGTTTCAATAATTTCTTTTACTTCAGCATCATTTTTTTTCAGCAACGGTTTTTCATTCAGGTATCCCAAATAGGGTTGAACCATGCTGTTGCTGACCGGAATGAAAAGTCGGGTGAGTGCACCAAGTATCTCCACTTTGCGCTGATCCATTCCTGTTTCCTCCTGTGCTTCACGAAGTGCAGTGGTTTGTAAATCGTTGTCTGCTGTTTCAAATCTTCCTCCGGGAAAACTAACCTGACCACTGTGGGCACCCTGTTCTTCAGGACGAAGCATGAGCAACGTGTATATATTTTCCTGGTAAGGAAACAAACAAATCAATACAGCGCTCGGACGTGGATTTTTATTTGCCAATTGATCATATTCCTCCATCGTTATGCGACGGCCCGGCGCCATTTTAAATTGCGCCGTTTCACCTGGAAGCGGTTGTGATAATTGCTGCTGAAGTTTTTTTATGAAGGATTGGAATTGCATTTCGGGTTTGAAATGTTTAGGTTGTTGTTAGTCCTTAGTCCTTAGTCCTTAGTCCTTAGTCCTTAGTCCTTAGTCCTTAGTCTTTAGTCTTGTTAGAAAATCCTATTTTGTACGTTCAATTTAATTCCTAATTCTACTCAGCTATCACCAAAAAATAATTCTTCTTCCCTTTCTGCAATAAGAGATATCGATCATTGATAAGGTGACTGGTGTTGATTTTTTCTTCGGGAGAAATATTCTTTTTGTTGATGGAAGCACCGTTTCCCTGGATGATTCTTCTTGCATCACTTCGTGACGGGAGAAACTGAGTTTCATCCACCAATAATTTCATCACTTCTAATCCATTTTCTAAAAGTGATCTGCTGATTTTTTTAGTGGGAACACCTTCAAATATTTCTTCAAAATCACGGTCCGTCAGCAGTTGCAACTCTTCACCTGTAGATTGTCCGAACAAAATTTTTGAGGCGCGGATGGCCTGGTTATAATCTTCTGCGGAATGAACCCTGATGGTAATGTCCTTAGCTAATGCCTGCTGCAATAAGCGAAGATGTGGTTCTTTCACATGACTTGCTTCCATCGCTTCAATCTCTTCTTTGTTCATCAATGTAAAAATCCGCAGGTACTTTGCCGCATCTTCATCAGAAACATTCAACCAGAACTGGTAGAATTTATACGGTGAGGTCATTGCAGCATCCAGAAAAACATTTCCCTTTTCTGACTTGCCGAATTTCTTTCCGTCACTTTGCGTAATGAGCGGACTGGTTACCGCAAACACCTCATTGCCTGATTTTCTTCGCGATAATTCAATGCCGGCCGTAATGTTACCCCACTGATCGGAACCTCCCATCTGCAAGGTGCAATCACGGTGACTGTTCAACCAGTAATAATCATATCCCTGCAAAAGCTGGTAAGTAAACTCTGTATAAGAAATCCCGGTTTCAAGCCGGCTTTTAACAGAATCCTTTGCCATCATATAATTCACAGTGAGGTGTTTACCTGCTTCGCGGAGAAATTCCAGCACTGTCATGTCTTTGTACCATTGATAGTTGTTCTCAATTGTCGCTGCATTGACTCCTGTGAAATCAAGAAACTTTCCCAGTTGCAACTTTATCTTTTCTTCATTGGCTCTGATCGTTTCTTCAGACAATAGTTTCCGCTCTTCCGATTTTCCGGAAGGATCTCCAATCATGCCGGTGGCGCCACCAACCAGCGCAATTGGTTTATGGCCCGCTCTCTGAAAATGAGTGAGCAACATGATCTGTACAAGATTGCCAATACCCAACGATGGAGCCGACGGATCGAAGCCAATGTAACCGATACGTGATCCGCTGCTGAGGTGTTCCTCCGTTCCGGGTGTTGTGTCAAAATACAAACCGCGCCATTTCAGCTCTTCTATAAAATTCATGCTTCTGTTTTGCGGTAAAATTAAGAATTGAGAATTGAGAATTGAGCATTAGGAATTAAGAATCAGGAATTGTGAATTGGAGTCAGCACACCGGCTTTGCCGCAACCATTAAGCAATTTAACCATGTAACAATTATCCTTTCAACCTTTGGTCTGCCCGTTTGAACAGTCTTTCTTCAGAAACCAACCGACATCGGTTCGGAATAAAAATTCTATTTTTACAATACCTTTATTGAGAGGGCGTTTATCCAGGATTTCAACCAAAAATTTAGATGAGAAAAACACTGACAATTATTGTGCTACTGCTTTGCTCCTACTCAGGCGCATTTTCTCAGTTTTACAAATACAGCAATGAATTTCTCAGCATTGGAATCGGCGCCCGTGGTTTGTCAATGGCTGGTGCACAAGTGGCTTCTGTGAGAGACGTGACGGCAGGCTTCTGGAACCCAGCCGGATTGGCACTGATTGATAAAAAATTCGATCTCGGACTGATGCATGCAGAATATTTTGCCGGCATCGCCAAGTTTGATTATGCGGCGGTAGCGCTACCGATGCAGGACAAAAACAGGATGCTGGCATTTTCCATCATTCGATTTGGCGTGGATGATATTCCGAATACACTTTTTTTACTGGAGCCCGATGGAAGCGTGAATTACGATAATGTGACTACCTTCTCCGTTGCTGACTATGCAGGACTGATTTCCTATTCACAAAAACTAGGTGTTGAAGGATTAAGGATTGGAGGAAACCTCAAAATCATCCACCGGACTGTCGGATCGTTTGCCTCTTCCTGGGGCGTTGGACTGGATGCAGGCATTCAATATGACTTGAAAAAATGGCACTTCGGTGCGATGGCAAAAGACATTACCACCACATTCAATGCCTGGTCATTTAATTTTACGGAAGAAGAGCAAGCGGTTTTTGCATCCACCCAAAATGTGATTCCGGAAAATTCAGTGGAGCTCACGGCACCAAAAATAATTCTCGGTACTGCCTATAAATTTACTTTGGGAAAAAACATCACGCTATTACCTGAAGTGGATATTGACATCTCTACAGATGGTAAAAGGAATGTGCTTATCAGTGCAAAACCTTTCAGTATCGATCCTCATGCAGGAATTGAAGCAGGTTACAAAGACCTTATTTTTTTAAGGGGCGGAATCGGCAATATCCAAAAGATCACCAACATTGACGGAACGACGAATATGACTGCTCAGCCTAGCATTGGTGTGGGACTGGTAATAAAAAGTATCAGCATTGATTACGCTTTAACAAATCTTGGGAGTCTTTCTTCTTCGCTCTATTCTAACGTATTTTCTCTCAGGATTGCCATTAATGAAAAACCAAGCAAGTCGTAGATGAGAAGACTGATACTCGCATCGTTCTTCCTTTTGATTTCACATTCACTTTACTCCCAGGTTTATGGGAATGAATGGATACAATACAACCAGCCCTATTTCAAATTCCAGATTATTGATGATGGATTTTACAGAATAAATTATTCTGTATTGGCTGCAGCGGGCATTCCGCTTGGCAGTGTAAATGGAAATCAGTTCCAGGTTTTTAATAAAGGTGAAGAAGTGCCTGTCTATACAAGCACAAATGGTTTGTTCGCAGCAAATGATTATATCGAATTTTATGCTGTACACAATGATGGAATGCTTGATTCGGTGTTGTATGCTGATAAAAGCTGGCAGCCCAACAATCACCTTAGTTTGTACAATGATACCGCGACTTATTTTTTGACGTGGAGCAACATGCCCAGCAACAATCATTTTGTACAAACAACAAATAGTATCAGCAATCATCCTCCCAAAGAGTTGTATTGCTGGTATACAGTAGCAGAAGTCTACGGCAAGGAACGATACGCTCCAAATAATTACAGCCATGGTCCTACGGCGCTTTCCGGCCAGGCTTTGTTTAATTCCGATTTTAGTGTCACCGAAGGTTACTCGGGAGATTATTTCAATAAGACTTCAAAGGCCTTATCTCTCAACACACCTTATCCTTATGCAGACGGTCCGACAGGCTCACTTACATCATGGGCAACCAGTTGGGGAAACACAGATCATCGTTTTACCGTCGCTGTGAATGGAAACACCATTTATGATGTGTCGGATTTTGGATATTTGGTTCGTCACTTTTTCCTTCCCCTTCCCGGCAACAATTTACTCACTCATCCCACTACAACAGTTACTTATTCTACAGAACTTACCACTTCCACTACTACTGACTGGGGATCAGTTGGCTGGCTTGATTTTAAATATCCGAGAGAATTCAATTTTGATTTTCAAACACAGGTGCCCTTCAGTTTAAATGCATCAGGCGGAAATCAATACATTGAAATCGGCAATTTCAATTCCAATGGCACTACGCCGGTGTTGTATGATTTCACCAACAAGTTGCGGCTTGAAGCAGTTGTACAAAATGACACACAGAAATTTTTATTGCCGCCGTCTGCAATTGAACGCAGCTTGTGTCTTATTGCTTACGATCCTTCATCGGTGATCAAAGCAGTTGATACATTGCAGGAAATTCATTTCACCAATTTCTTTGATGCAATCAATCAAGGCAACTTCATCATTATTACACATCCTTTTTTCTTCAAAGACAGTATTGGTCATAACTACGTTGAAGATTACAAGAATTATAAAAATGCAAGTGGCTATACTGCCATCGTTGTAAATATCCGTGAACTATACGATCAGTTCGCCTGGGGCATACATGAACATCCTGCTTCCATCCGGCATTTTTCAGATTTCATTCTTGCAAAATGGCCACCGCAAGACAGGCACATTTTTATAATCGGCAAAGCAATCGAGTATGTAAGCATGTGGGAGATTCCGGCTAACAGACCGTATTGTCACGTGCCCACCTTTGGAAATCCGGGCTCTGACGTGCTGCTCACGGCATATGGTTTTTCGCCGGTGCCGCGCATCCCGATAGGAAGACTTGCCTGCCTGAAACCTGAAGAAATCGGCATTTACCTTTCAAAAATGCAATTGTTTGAAAGTGCACAGGCAAGTCCCTTTCAAACAGTGGCTAATAAAGGCTGGATGAAAAATATCATGCACCTCGCCGGAGGATCTAACTCGATAGATCAGGCTGTCTTTCAGGGATACCTGAATAAATACAAATCCATAGCTTCAGACACGATGTACGGCGGTAATATTTATTCATTTTTTAAGACGAGCACCGATCCGATTGAATACATTGTTTCCACCTATCTCGATTCATTGATTTCCAATGGTGTTTCGCTGATTACCTTTTACGGACACTCCTCCTACAATTCATTCGATTTCAATCTTGACAGACCTGAGGAATACAACAACTATGGAAAATATCCTGTAATTCTCACTAATGGTTGCCTGATTGGTAATTTATTTAACACTACACACGGCATAAGCGATGATTTTGTGTTTGCGAAAGACAGAGGCGCCATCGCCTTTCTCGCACCCTCCCAATTTTCTGTTTCCACATCGCTTGATTTGTACAGCACCAACTTCTACAAAAATTTATCTGCTAAATACTACAATCAATCACTCGGAACATTGATTGCGAAAACGATGAGCAACGTGATTGCGCAATCGGGTGCAGACATCGACAGAACTGTTGCAGAACAAATGTTGCTGAATGGAGATCCTTCAATTAAGATCAACACACATCCAAAACCTGATTATGATCTTGAATCGCAATTCGTAAGCTTTGATCCTCCAACTGTGTCTGCAGGACTTGATTCTTTTTTCCTTCAGGTTGTACTGTACAACATCGGTGAAGCCACGAGCGACTCCATATTTATAGATGTAAAACGCACCTTGCCAGGCGGCACCCAGGAATTTCTCTACCACCAACGTATCAGGGCGCCCTATTTTAAAGATACCATCCGGCTTTCCATAAAAACAGAGCCCAATATTTCTTTCGGATTGAACCAGTTTAATATTAAAGTGGATGCCGGCGACAGTATTTCCGCACAAGGGGAGATTGATGAAATATCAGAGCTGAACAATGAAATAACCACCAATCTGTTTATCAGTTCAGATGACATTGTACCTGTTTTTCCCTATGATTATTGTATTATAAGCAGTCAGGATTTGGTACTGAAAGCCGCCACGGTAGATGCTTTTGCTGCGGAAAAACAATATGTATTTCAGAT
Source organism: Chitinophagaceae bacterium (assembly GCA_016717285.1). NCBI lineage: Bacteria > Pseudomonadati > Bacteroidota > Chitinophagia > Chitinophagales > Chitinophagaceae > Chitinophagaceae bacterium. The sequence goes on along the minus strand of JADKFU010000005.1, from coordinate 1,092,352 downwards.
TGATACTACGCAACTTTTCAACAGTGCTTTATTGCAACAGAAAAAAATTATTCAGTCGGGTGGAATTTTAAACTGGAAGCCTGACTTAATCTTAAAAGATAGTACTGTGTATTATTGGCGCACCAGTATTGATACATTGTACAACAACGGTTACCTCTGGCACAATGCCTCTTTCATCTATCTGCCAGGCTCCTCTCCCGGCTGGAACCAGTCGCATTTCTTTCAACTGAAATCTGCTATTCAACCAAATGGAAATATTGAATTACCTGACTCACGCGTGTTTAAATTCAGCGACGATATTAAAACCATCAGCGTGTACGATGCTTTCACTGCTTACATAGGCGGTCCTGTTCCATTGGATGATCCCGGCTACTTTATCAATGGCGTGAGAATGTCCAGGGTGTGGGATTGTATGGGTTATGGAGTTACCATGTTATTTGAAGTGATTGACTCAGCGAATGGATTGCAATGGATGAATCCTAACATTGGAGGTTATCAAGGTCTATACAACAGCATACAATGCAAAGAAACACCCCGTGCTAATTTTTTCTACAACACCTCTTATACTAATGTTGATGTCGGCAATTTCTTAGATACAGTGCCAAATGGCGATTACCTGTTAATGATGTCGGTGAATGATCCGAACATCCGGAACTGGGACAGCACCATGATGAAATATTTCACAGATTTAAATCTTACAAAAATCACTACGATTGATTCTGCAGTGCCTTACGTTGCATTCCTGAAAAAAAATGATCCGTCCTATCCTGTGTATGAAGTGGTGGGTGATACCTTTAACTCCATCATCGACACCGGTTTTGTGATAAAGGGAAACTGGGATCAGGGATTTATGGAATCACCGCTAATCGGACCTGCCGTATCATGGACCTCCCTGCACTGGAAAGCGCATTCGCTGGAAGCAGGAGCAGACAGCATTTCCCTGCAACTAATTGGGGTGAGTAATGATGGCCTTGAAACCGTTCTATCGAATCATGTATCAGCAAATGACACTTTGATTGACGGTATTGATGTTTCTCAATATCCTTATCTGAAGCTGCTCCTGTTTTGCACGGATACTTTAAACCGGACTCCCGTTCAGCTTGATTACTGGCGGATCAACTATCAGCCGGTGCCGGAAGCAGCATTAAATCCGTCGCTGCATTTTTTAATGTCCGATACCATACATCAGTTTTTGCCGCTGCATCTGGATGCTGTGATAGAAAACCTGACACCATGGGACATGGACAGCATGCTGATGAAATTTGAAGTAACCGATGCGACCAACGGAACCCACACTTACATAAAACGGTATGGGCCATTAGCGGGAAATGACACTATTCATGTCACCTATGATTTCAGCACCGGAAGTGATCAGTACGCCGGTATTAATTATTTATTTATTGAAGCGAATCCTGACAACGATCAGCCGGAACAAGCTCATTTTAATAACATAGGCATCATCGATTTCACCGTAACCACCGATAATTTGAATCCGCTGCTGGATGTAACTTTTGATGGCATTCACATTCTTGATGGCGACCTGGTTTCGGCTAAGCCTGAGATAGATATGGTGCTGAAAGATGAAAGCAAATTTCTTGCATTGAATGATACTTCACTCTTTGACATTTATTTATTGTATCCGGATGGAGGAAAGCACAATGTAATCTTCGATCAGTTGACAGCCTTCTTCTATCCTGCTGATTCCTCCAATCTTGCAAAAGATAATTCAGCGCATGTAACATTGAAAAAATATTTCCCCATCGATGGCACCTATCAACTGGTAGTGCAGGGATATGACCGCAGTGGTAATTCATCCGGCAACAATACTTACAGAATATCTTTCAAAGTTATCAATAAGCCGATGATCTCCAATGTGATGAATTATCCTAACCCGTTTACCACTTCCACACGATTTGTGTTTACGCTCACAGGTTCCGAAGTGCCGCAGTTTATGAAAATTGAGATCATGACTATCAGCGGAAGAGTGATCAAAGAAATATTCATGAGTGAACTCGGTGCCATTCATGTTGGAAATAACATTACGGATTATGCCTGGAATGGTACCGATCAGTACGGCGATAAGCTGGCCAACGGTTTGTATTTCTATCGCGTAGATGCAATTCTCAACGGCCAGGATATTGATCACTATGACGTTGGCACCGATCAGTATTTTAAACATGGCATCGGAAAAATGTATCTGATGCGTTGACAAATTCCGAAACGGTCTTGCATCTTGTTTTATAACTGCAGATCATATTTTACCCTGACTCCCCTATCTTTGCCTCACAAAAATTTATTACGCTGTTAAGCAGCATTCACCGTCTAATTTTCTATGGCAAAAATTTCCATAAATATTAAAGAGGCTTCGATTGAAAAAAAAGAGCTGATTGCAGGCATCGATCTCGGTACCACTAATTCATTGATTGCTTTTGTTAACAGGGAAACCGGCCACGCGGAAACCGTAAAGGAAGACGGCGTGCATTCGCTCGTTCCTTCGATCGTGCATTTTGAATCACCTGAAAAATTAGTCGTAGGATCAGCGGCAAGGCAGCATCTGATTTCCGATCCGCAAAACACCATTTATTCCGTAAAGCGATTGATGGGAAAGTCGTATAAAGATGTGAAGGCTCATGAAAGATATTTCGGTTATAAAATTATTGATGAAGACACGGAGCAATTGGTTAAGATTCGTGTCGGTAACATTTTCTACTCTCCCATTGAACTATCCTCTTTCATCTTGAAAGAGCTGAAAGAACGTGCAGAAAAAGTGATGAAGGCAGCAGTAAAGAAAGTAGTGATCACCGTTCCGGCATACTTCAACGATTCACAAAGGCAGGCAACACGCGATGCCGGAAAATTAGCCGGACTGGAAGTGTTACGCATCATCAATGAACCAACGGCAGCTTCACTCGCGTATGGTATTGGATTGAATCCGGACGAAGAAAAAACAATTGCTGTTTATGATCTCGGTGGAGGAACTTTTGATATTTCCATTCTGAAAATTCAGGGCGGAATATTTGAAGTGCTCTCTACACATGGAGATACATTTCTCGGTGGCGATGATTTCGATCGCGCTATTGTAGATTTCTGGCTGAAACAAAATCAGCTATCAGAAAAGGAACTCGTTAGTGATAAATCGTTGAGTCAATCGCTACGTCTTCAGGCGGAAGAAGCCAAAATTTATCTGAGCCAAAACGATAGCTATTCAGGCCATCAAGGCAGCTTCAATTGCAACATCACAAAAACTGAATTCGAAGCAGCAACCAACCACCTTGTTGAAAAAACAATGGTGGCAGTAAAGCATGCATTAAAAGATGCAAAGCTGACGACCAGCGATATTGAAACAATCGTGATGGTGGGCGGAGCTACTCGTATTCCATTGGTAAATCAAACAGTGGCTGCATTCTTCGGCAAGCCCGTTTATGATTCACTAAATCCGGATGAAGTAGTTGCATTGGGAGCGGCGATACAGGCTGATGTATTAGCAGGAAATCAAAAAGATATTTTACTGCTCGATGTCACTCCGCTTTCACTCGGCATCGAAACTATTGGTGAACTGATGGATGTGATTATTCCGCGTAATTCAAAAATTCCAACCAGCGCAGCAAGACAATACACCACTTCTGTTGACGGACAAAAGAATCTGAAAATTGCAGTGTACCAGGGCGAACGTGATGTGGTGAAAGACAATCGTAAGCTGGCAGAATTCATCCTATCAGGAATTCCTGCCATGCCTGCCGGTTTTCCAAAAATTGAAATCAGTTTTATCCTGAATGCTGATGGCATACTAAAAGTGAAAGCAAAGGAATTGCGTAGTGGACTTGAACAAAGCATTGATATCAAACCACAATATGGATTGACAGATGCGGAAGTGGAAAAAATGTTGCTGGATTCTATCACCCATGCAAAAGATGACATGCAGACACGTAGTGTTCAGGAAGCAAAAACAGAAGCGCAACAGGTTTTGCTTTCCGCCGAAAAATTTCTGAAGAGCAATGCCGGTTTCCTTTCTAATGAAGAAGCTGAAGGCATGCGTTCTTTTATGAATGCTCTGAAAGATTCATTGGATAGTGGTGATAAAGATTTTATTCATACCAAAATGGAGGAGCTAAATGAATATTCACAACCCTTTGCACATCGTGTGATGGATAAGGTGATCCTGGATGCTATGAAAGGGAAGAAAGTTTAGTCATTTTTTTTTTGCTCCCTGAGCGTAGCCGAAGGGCGCAAAAAAAAAAAACGCGATCAGTCAAACTTCAAAAATCCGGGCACTTCGGCTCCGCTCAGTGACCGATTTTTTTTGCTCCCTGAGCGTAGCCGAAGGGCGCAAAAAAAAAGAAACCAGTCATTTAAAAAAATCCGGGCACTTCGGCTCCGCTCAGTGACCGATTTTTTTTGCTCCCTGAGCGCAGCCGAAGGGCGCAAAAAAAAACGCGATCAGTCAACTTCAAAATCGGGCACTTCGGCTCCGCTCAGTGACCAATTTTTTTTTGCTCCCTGAGCGTAGCCGAAGGGCGCAAAAAAAAAGAAACCAGTCATCTAAAAAATCCCGGCACTTCGGCTGCGCTCAGTGACCGATTTCTTTTCGAGCTCCGCTCAGTAACCGATTTTTAGTTTAGAATTTCGTCTCTGATAATTCTACTAATGCATCGTAAAAATTCTCACAAGCATTCTCGTTAATGAAAAAAGATAATGTAGGTTCAATCAACTCTAATTCCATCAATAGAAATTTTCCATCATCGGTTACAACTCCATCTACTCTTGCATAAAGTAAGGGTTCTGCAATACTGCTTAACAATTCAGATGCCTGCATTAAAATAGCTGCATCAGGTTGTATCACTTCCGCCGTTCCTCCAAATTGCGTCTGCACCCTGAAATCGCCGTGCTTTGCTTTTTTACAAATGGCATGACTGAATTTTTTATTAAAGAAGATGAATGACAATTCTCCTTTGGTAACAATTTCTTCCACAAAAATCTGAACAATCACATCACCGGTTTTCAGTAATTCTGCAAAACGTATTTCGTCGGAGGCAACAGTATCAATAGTTGTAACCCAAGTATTGTAAGCACCTCCGGAAATAACCGGCTTCACAACAGCTTTGCTCCATCCGCTTTCTTCCATTATTTTCTTTAATGTCTGCTTATCATTGCGCGAACAAATAACATAGGCTGGCAGCAGCACACCCTTACGCCTGAAATCATTAAAATAATGTTTGTTCTGATTCCACCTTACTACCGAGAGCGGGTTTAACACGTTGCAGTCAAGCGCTTCAAGCTTATCAAGCCATTGATCAAACTCATGCGGCCTTTCAAAATAATCCCACATCGAACGGAGTATGATGGTATCAAACTGCTGCCAGTTGATCGTTTTATCATCCCACTGCACAGGACTTACAGTAATATTTTTTTGCACTAAATAGTGCATCAACAGTTGATCGTCCTCCGTCAAATCAGGAAATTTGCTATAGGTTACAAAAGCTACCTGCATGATTAATTTGTTTGATTATTATTTAATGATGCAAAGTAAAAAAGATGGAGAGAGAAAAAAGTTGCCATAAGACAAGTAATGAATTACTTCATTTTTCTTCTTATCCTGCTCAGTGATGTAGGAGTTACACCAATGAACGAGGCTAGATATTTTTGCGGGACTTTTTGCAGGTAAGCAGGTTTATTCAATAAATCTTTATAACGTTTTTCGGCAGCATCTCTTTGAAGAGCAGTAAACCGGTCGATGAGATTCAATACAACGTCTTCTAAAAATAGCCGCATCATCTCCTGCACCTTCGGTTGTGAATGGTACAGTTTATTCAACTCTGTTTTGGGAAGGAACAAAATTTCACTGTCTTCAGTGGCCTGCAGAAAATAGTTGGTTGGTTTTCCGCTGAGAAAACTGGAAATTTCAATGGCCGATGAATGCTTAAAAGAAAACCAAACAGATACTTCAACGCCATCTGCAACATAATACAACCTGAGACAACCTTCTTCCACAAAAACCAGGTCCTTACAAATCTGTCCTTCACGTAAGAGGAATTCATTTTTCCTAACAGCTTTTACTTTAAACTTATTGACAATGCTATCCATTTCTCTGTTGCTGAGTACAACATAATCTGAAATGAATTTTCTTAACGCTGCAGTCATAGATCTATTTAGATGATCGCAATAATAATCAAATCATCGGGACGGTTTTTCATGCGACTACCTTGCTTGAGCTAAGTATTCTTACCAATTACTGTAAGTTATTTTATTTTCTATTCCGGATCAGATAACGCAACTGAAACGATAATGTCTTGTTGGTAAAGCTTTCTGCCATACAGCTATATGGATAAAAGTATAAAGAATTACCACCCACCGTATAAGACAAGCATGCCTGCATGTGATCGTTGAGTTCAGCACCGATTACAGAAGTGAATTGCAACTCCCGTGGCGTATAGCCCATCAAATCATTTTTGCTTTCTTCTATAAAATTGTTGGTATAATTCATTTCCGGGTCATGAGAATAGGACTGTTTCGCCTCAGCACGAATGGTGTAAGAAGGCACCATTCCAAATCCTGCAAAGGGATGCATTTTTTTGATCCGGAAATGATAATTCAGCGTTACAGGCATTTGCAAATAGGCAAACTCATAATGACGTACATTCTTATAGTAATACCAGAATTCCGTAGTTTTCTCAGGATCATTGATATACACTGTTTTCTTGCCGGATTGAGAATAGATAACCTGTAAATCAAGTGAGAGATGCTTCCATTTCAATTGAGAAAATATTCCCGCCGTAACTCCAAAAACAGGATGAACCCCGAAGGAATGATGCTCTTTTGTCTGACTTTCATAATAGCACTTATTATGATAAACTCCTGATGCATTTATGCCTGCTACAGGGCCAAAATTGAACTCCGCCTGTGCAAAAGATTTCATCACAGTTAAGATCATCACAACAATGAACAGTGCTAAACAATTAATTTTCATCTCATCATTTGTTGGGTTAGGTTAGCAATTACTAAAAAAAAGAATTATTCTTAGATAGTGACACTTTGAATTCCCGAATAGCTGTGGTAAACCTATTCATATCTATCAGTTTTTTATTCAAAGATGTATTTCAATCTGAATTCGCTGCTTTTCAAAAAGTTTGCTGCTTCGTTGTAGAGACCGAATTTTTTCGACACCACTCAGCGGCCGAATTTTTTTTGCTCCCTGAGCGCAGCCGAAGGGCGCAAAAAAAATACACGATCAATCAACTTCCGAAATTCGGGCACTTCGGCTGCGCTCAGTGACCGAATTTTTTGCTCCCTGAGCGCAGCCGAAGGGCGCAAAAAAAGCGATCAATCAACTTCCAAAATTCGGGCACTTCGGCTCGCTCAGGCTCCCAACCCCCCCCCCCCCGGGGGCCCGGCCGTGACCGAATTTTTTTGCTCCCTGAGCGCAGCCGAAGGGCGCAAAAAAATACACGATCAATCAACTTCCAAAATTCGGGCACTTCGGCTGCGCTCAGTGACCGAATTTTTTTGCTCCCTGAGCGCAGCCGAAGGGCGCAAAAAAATACACGATCAATCAACTTCCAAAATTCGGGCACTTCGGCTGCGCTCAGTGACCGAATTTTTTACTTAAAAAAACAAGCATTTCCTGTCTGGTGTACGATCTGCCTGATTCAACACTAATGCTTTCCTGATGAGGTAATAATAATTGTCTTCACTAAATAACGAAAATATCTTGTTCATGTAAAAATGCTTATGCTGGTAGAAACCCACCAACCATGACAATTGTCATTGTTAATCTAGAGCATAGTTTAGAATTTTACAATCTTCAAATAAATAAGTCTGCTACATTAACAAATTCAAAAATTAATACTATGAAAAAGATAATCCCCTTGATCGCTTTCTTGCTGATGGCTTCTAGCTATTCTTTTGCAACTTATTCCACTGACTGGATCAAACCAGCCGACAGTTATCTTAAAACCGGTTCGATGATTGCCCACGACAAATCAGATAACGTAGTGGTAGCCGGCTATATACAAGCTCAGAATACTTACACACGCAAGTATGATAAGTTCGGGAACTTCTTGTGGGAACGGATCTCTACTTCGGGTATTTCAGGCAACTATGAAAAACCTGTTTGGATTAACTGCGACAAGAACAAAGATATTTATGTTGTGGGCTACAGATATACATGGGGTTCTTCCTGGGAATATCCCAATGCTGTTGTTGTGCTGAAATACACTTCAACAGGAACTTTGCTGTGGAAAAAAAATATTGATCTCAGTTATATTGTAGGCAGCTCAACAGGTATGAAATTCAACTTGCGCAGTGAACTCGATAAAAACGGAAATCTGTATATAGGTACAGCAGGCACCAGTCCCGCAGGTTTTGTTTTGATGAAACTTAATCCGGCCGGTACAGTGTTGGTAAACACCACTGTCAACCTTGGAACTATTCACGGATTTGCATCCATGCGGTTAAAAAATAATTTAGTGATAGTGACAGGAACGTCTGAATATGTAGCTAACCTCTCGATAGTAGCGTGGGATACTGCCGGTACATTTTTATGGAGCAAATATCTTACAGGTTACTCGGGACAAGATGTTGAAATTGATGGTAATGGAAACTCATACATTCTCACCAATTATCCGAATCAGGTGTCAGCTAACAGTGGCATGGATATGATCATTTATAAGTTTAATGCTGCCGGCGTTCAGACCTGGAAGAAGAGTTATGATTTTGGCGGTGAAGAAACAGCGAGGAGTTTCACATTGGTTTCCACCAAGTTAAGTGTGATTGGTTATGGCAATCTAAATGCTTCCTATTTTGACTGGGTAACCTTCCAGGTAAATAATAGCGGCAACATGTTATGGAATGCACGATACAACCAAACCACCGGTAATGATGAGGCGCCGGGCGCCCTTTCTGCAACGGCCAATGGAGAAGTTTTTGTAACCGGGAAAGGCGGTCCGATGTTTACACAATCCAATGGCTCATCTTACCTGCGAATGATTACTTTGAAATACAGCAATAGCGGAGCAATACAATGGATCGACTCCGTAAATATTTATTCAGGTTGGGGCATCGCATCTACGCTTGCCAATGACAGCAGTCTGTTTGTGTTAAGCGGAACGAATATGACCGCCTTCCATTTTCTTGATCACAATGGTACAGGAACATGTAGCATTCCAACCAACTTAAAGGCCAATAACATTACAGACACAACTGCCAAGGTTTCATGGGCGGCTGTGGCTGGTGCCTATCTTTACCATCTCCATTATAAAACGAGTTCAGCCGCAGATTGGACTACTATCACAACTGATCTTACTTCCATCAAAATAAAAGCACTTACAGCAGGCACTTCCTATAATTATGCAATAGAGGCCGTCTGTAGCAGTGGACCTTCGGGCTTCTCTAATACAAAGAACTTCACCACTAAAGGTACGGGTTATTGTAGCGTGGGCGGTCTGGATGCATCACTCGAATACCTTTCTCTGGTTTGGATTGGCGGTATACAAAACAGTACCGGAAATAATAATGGCTATGGAGATTTCACAAATCTTAGTACTAACCTGATTCAGGGTTCTATTGTAACCGGGTATCTATCGGCAGCGTTGCCATTTGGACTCACCGAGAATTACAGTATCTGGATTGACTATAACCATGATAATGATTTTACAGATGCAGGCGAACAGGCAGTAAATATTTCTTCTGATTTCCTTGGATGGATTGGTGTGAATTTCAACGTTCCAGCAAATGCTACACCTGGCTTAACCCGCATGCGTGTAATGATGATATTTGGTGTACCGCCTTCTCCATGCGGATCCTATGCACGAGGTGAAACAGAAGATTATACAGTGAATATTGTACCTCCGAAGTCCGGTGTTACCATTGAAGGCATCAGTGAAACAGGAATTTCCAATAATGTAAAGGTCTATCCGAATCCTGCTACAAACATTATCAATGTGTTGTTGAATGGATTTGAAGGAATGGTTAATCTTCAGGTTTTCGATCTTTCAGGAAAGGAGTTGTACAGGCAATTATCAGATGAAGCAGATCAAACACAGTTTGATGTTCACGAATTACTACCTGGACTATACCTCGTTCGTGCCACAGATGAAGCAGGAAATATTTCTATAATTAAATGGGTGAAGGAATAAATCAGGATTTTTTTGCTCCCTGAGCGTAGCCGAAGGGCGCAAAAAAATACGCGATCAGTCTACTTCAAAATTCGGGCACTTCGGCTGCGCTCAGTGACCGATTTTTTTTGACTTCATACAGCAGCCGGGACTTTTTTGCTCCCTCAGCGTAGCCGAAGGGCGCAAAAAAATACACGATCAATCGACTTCCAAAATTCGGGCACTTCGGCTGCGCTCAGTGACCGAATTTTTTGCTTCCTGAGCGTAGCCGAAGGGCGCAAAAAAATACGCGATCAATCAACTTCCAAAATTCGGGCACTTCGGCTGCGCTCAGTGACCGAATTTTTTTGGCTGCACTCAGTGACTGAATTTCAGAAGCCGATTTTCTTCCTAACTTTCGCCCCTTCCAAAAATAAATTCTCATGAACAGGATTTACATTGTTACGATCATCTTACTGGTGATCGCGCTGATTTTCGCCATACAAAATATTGCCACGGTGTCACTTCACTTTCTGTTCTGGAAATTTGAAGGCTCGATGTCACTGGTTACCATCGTAATTTTTGTGGTTGGATTTGCCGGAGGCTGGTTGCTGGAAACCCGGAAAGTCTGGATCAAAAATTCACAATTGAAAACGGTTCAGAAAAAACTTGATGAGCTCCAGAAAACGTTGCATGCAAATAGCGCAGGCAGCAGTAAATAATGTGCTGCGTCCGGCCTAAATGGAATGACCGGTTTTATGAAATAAAGGAATCATCGTACATAAAGAATGGATTATAACAGAATAAGGGTGTTGATGTTGGGATGGGAATTTCCACCAATTCTAACCGGTGGACTTGGCCCTGCATGCTACGGATTAGCGAAAGCACTCGCCAATTTTGTAGAAATTAAAATCATCCTTCCAAAAAGTGATCTCCACTTCAAAATGAAAAGGGTAAACCTCATCGGTCTCAATCATTTTGATTATGATGTGGCCACGGGTGAAATGGTGGTGGATGACTTCCGGAAATTTCTCGCCGCTGAATTTATTGATGAGCTGAATCCGGATCATGCGGACTTACGCATACCGTATGCAGGCAATGATGTGGTGGGTGAAGAAGTGAAGGCATTATTCAATCAGCAGGAATCCTATGGACCCGACATCATGCGCAAGGTCCGCGCGTATGCGGAAATGGTCAATCAGTTGAGTAAGAAAATTGATTTTGATGTGATCCATGCGCATGACTGGATCACTTTCCCTGCTGCTGTTCAATTGAAGAAGAAAACCGGTAAGCCTTTGTTGGTGCATGTTCATTCACTTGAAACAGATCGGGCGCATACAGATGCGCGCAATCCTGTTTATCACATCGAACATCAGGGCATGTTAAATGCAGACCGTGTTTTGCCGGTAAGTGCATACACGAAATCAACCATCATCAATCATTATGGAATTTCCGCAGAGAAGATTTTTCCTGTTTACAATGCTATTGAAGATAACAGCACTTATAAAGTAGCAAGAACCGACCATGAAAAAAGGATACTTTTTCTCGGACGCATCACACGTCAGAAAGGACCCGAGTTCTTATTGGAAACCATGATAAAACTCTGCAGCAAAATGCAGGAGGCAAAATTTATCGTTGCGGGAAATGGTGACCAGTCAGATTGGTTGAAAGAAAAAGTGAACGAAGCCGGACTTAACCGGCAGGTAGAATTTACAGGCTTTATCAAACGCGATAAAATTTCAGAGCTGCTTGCTTCCGCTGACGCTTATTTTATGCCATCCGTTTCTGAACCATTTGGATTATCTGCGTTGGAAGCCGCGCAGTTTAATGTTCCCTGTGTGATTTCAAAACAATCAGGCGTGAGTGAAGTGCTCCATAATGTTTTAAAAGCTGATTGTTGGGATACTGATAAGTTCGCGAATTATCTCTATTCCGCTTGTAATTACAAAGGATTGCGCGAAACCATGATAAAGCTCACAGCGAACGATGTTAAGAATATCAGTTGGGATAATTCTGCACGCGAAGTGTTGAAATCATACAAACATTTAGTGGAGTCAGCTAAGGAAGTTGTAGAATAAAGCGTTCTTATTAATTTACAGATACTATGTCGAAACGAGGCAAGAAAAAGAAAAAACTTAAAATCAAAGAAAAGGCAAGCGATGTTGAAAAAGTATTTGATCCCGTTACAGGTTTCACGGTGCCGGTGTATGCATTGAATGAAAACCTGGCAAATATATTTATTGACTCCATGGCAACCGGCAACAATACCGGGGAATCCGGTGTAATTAAAAGTGTTGAAGAAAAAACAGCAAACCTTACTTCAGCAATTCTTCCCGCTGAATTAATAACCCTATCGCCTGCAAGAAAAGCGAATGAGCTGCCCGGAACCTCCGTTTGTTTTTATTTCCAGGTACACCAGCCATTCAGACTTCGCAATTATAATTATGATCAGATCGGTCATGATCATTACTATGAAAACTACGATATGAACGTAGAGATTCTGAATAAAGTGGCAGACAAATGTTACCTCCCGACAAACGCAAAAATTCTCGAATTGCTTTTGCGGCACAAGGGAAGATTCAAAGTGGCCTACTCTATTTCCGGAGTGGCCCTGGAGCAATTTGAATTGTACAGACCCGATGTGATTCTTTCTTTCCAGGCATTGGCTGCAACAGGTTATGTAGAAATGCTCGACGAAACCTATTATCATTCACTCAGTTTCCTGTATTCAAAAGATGAATTTGACCGGCAGGTGAAAATGCACCGTGAAAAAATAAAAAAGCTTTTCAATCTCGAACCTGCCATCTTCAGGAATACGGAACTCATTTTTAACAACGATCTCGCTGCGCATGTTGCTTCACTTGGTTACAAAGGCATGTTGTGCGAAGGCACCGATCGTTATCTTGTAACACGCTCACCTAACCAGGTTTATACTGCACCCGGTGTTGAAAATTTTTCATTGTTGTTGAAAAATTACCGTTTGAGTGACGACATCGCTTTCCGTTTCAGCAATCACAATTGGGAAGACTGGCCGCTTACTGCCGATAAATTTTCGAAGTGGCTGCATGACCATGCCGGACAGGCGGAAACCATCAACCTGTTTATGGATTATGAAACCTTTGGTGAACATCAATGGAAAGAAACAGGCATCTTCGATTTCCTCGATAATCTTCCGGAAATGATTCTCGATCATCCTGATTTTTATTTCCGCTCTCCTTCAGAAGTAATTTCCAATCATCCTCCGCGTGATGTATATGATGCACCTGAATTCACCAGTTGGGCTGATGAAGAACGCGATCTTTCTGCCTGGAATGAAAATGAATTACAGCGGGAAGCACTTGAAAAAATTTATGCACTGGAACACGCCGTAAAAGCAACGGATAATGAAGACCTTTTAAAAGTGTGGAGCAAGCTGCAAACTTCCGATCACTTTTATTATATGAGCACCAAATTCTGGGCTGACGGCGATGTACATAAATATTTTTCTCCTTTTCCTTCACCTTATGATGCCGGCATTTTTTATATGAATGTGATCAGTGATTTGGAGAAGACTATTCTGGAACAATAAGGCAAGACCTTTTCAAAGTTTATTTCACTTTGGAAAAGTTAGTAAAACAAAATCAGCGCTACTTCTAATTTTAGGGCTCGTAAAATCTCAATTATTTATTCAGATATAAATTTGAAGCAAGACCTTTTCAAAAGTCAAAAACTTTGGAACGGTCCTATCTTATTGAAAAAAAATTACCTACTCAATAAATATCACCTTTCCCGTTTTAACAGTTTCATTTCCGTCGCGAAAACGATAGATATAAGGTGCAGCTACATTTAAAAAAGAGGAAGCATTCAAAGAACTTCCGTCAACAGGCAGGCTGATCAAAGTTCGTCCCAGGAAATCAATAATTTCCAATCGCAATGCTGTATACTGATGTATATCACAATCCATAGTCACACTCAGCATTCCTGAAGTGAGCGTCGGATGTAAAGCGATGGCACAATCTTCCACGACTGTCTCTTCCACAGCAGTTGGTACATTGCAATCTTTACTGAGTGCATACAAATCGGAACCAAGCGTTACTGAGCTGAAGATGGTAGTATTAAGATTATCCATTGGAAGAATAGCAACGGTATTTGTTCCAAGATCATAAATCGCCATTTCAGGATATCCGGGATTACTTTGCTGAACAATAAAATAAAGCTTGTTGGTGGGTGGATTGAACACCATATTCGCACCGATCAGATTCGCAAAAAAGTCGGTGGTGAGGTAAGTGAACGCTCCGGTTTCCGGATCTACCTTTACAATGCGCAGGTCGCCAAGAAAATTGTTGTTTGCAAAAGAATCAAGGTCGTAATCAACTCCATAAAGATTTCCATCATTTGAATTGTACGTGAGTGATAGTTGTGAGATGTTAAAATCCGGCTGCGACAGCGTGGCTGACGAAACAGTGTTGCTGCTGATGTCGTAGGTAATAATCTCGCTCGACGATGCATAGTAATTGTAATAACCAAGGTAAATCTGCTGGTGATTTACTGTTACCACATTATCGAAGCTCCACCAACTGATTGGAAATTTTGCAAGCTCCGTTACTTCATAGGAAACAGGATCCACTTTTGCAAGATGTGTTGAATCTTCCCAGGGGGCCTTGTAATGCATAAAATAAATTTGTGCATCAGCACAATTGTAAAAAGTACCGTTGATGTTTCCGCCAATTGTTACAGAACCGGTTTGGCCATTTCCCACTGAATCCACTGTAAACAATTCACCTAATACTTCTCCGGTAGTGAAATCAATATCCTTTAAATACATATTCAGAGAATCTCCAATTACTTGTACATATCTTTTGTGCACCGGATCAATAGCATGATCACCAAAGGCATAATATTGTTCGCTGAATTGGCTCCAGGTTGCCAGTTCGTTGGTGGCAGTATTGTATTCTGCCAGACCTTTGTAAGTGTTGGGCGGATTACTTTGAGAAAAAATGCTGAAGCCATAAAGAAAGCCGTTCGTTTGTGCTTCACAGCAGCAGGCAAAAACACAAAGCAATGGAAGAAGTACAATTCGTTTCATGCAGTAACAATTTTCGAGAAGTGAATGATTCCCGAAAGCTAAACATTTGATTTGTTATTCTTATGCTGATTCATCAGTGCAGGAACCAATAAACCGATCATCCGCACACTCAGCTTTACAAGAAATGCTTCCGATAATCAGCGTCTGCGTGGCAGTTGTAAAGGCTGATCAAGTCTCCTTTAATAAAAAGATTATCTGTAATGAATTCGAAAATGCAACTGTAACAAGCTAACTTTACAGTAGTCTGAAAAGCAAATTTTCCGGCTTTGGCAGGTGAGTAAAACTATCATTAATCTCATCCTTGATCTTACTGCAGGCCTTCTTTTCCTGGCAATGATTCTTACGGGTTTTATCATCCGGTTTCCTTTACCTCCGGGTACAAATAAAACAAGAATGCTTTGGGGACTTGCCCGTCATGAATATGGCGTTATACATTACTGGTTCAGCATTGGCTTGCTCGTTGTACTCTTCCTTCACCTGATACTGCATTGGCAATGGTTAACATCAGTAATCGGAAGAAGAATTTTGGGAATAACAACGAACCATAAGTCTACTGTTCGCGCAGGTCTTGTAACCGTCTTCACAATTATTGCTTTGTTCACTGCATTCGCTTTTGCAGCTTACCGATCAGTAACAGATGCTTCAGGCAAAGTAGTGTGCAATGCTGCACTGCCGTCCAATAGTAGTACAGGAATCACCCCGGTTGCAGAAGTGATTGCTCATACCAAAATAGATTTCCGGAAAGACGTTTATCCTATTATAGAGCTGAATTGTATCATTTGCCATGGACCCAGGAAGCAACTTGGCGGTTTTCGCGCCGATATCCGTGATAACTATTTTGGGAAAAGCGGCATGGAAGCCTTCATCATTCCGGGCAATAGCAACAAAAGCATTTTGATAGAAATTGTTTCCGGTAAAAGACCCGACATGAAATCTGCTGAAGCACACCTGCTTCCCAAAGAAAACATCCTTACGCTTGAGAAATGGATTGATGAAGGAGCCGACTGGCCGCATGAATAAGATACTGATTTAGGAAAGCTAAATATCTGATTTGTCATTCTGAACGCAGTAAAAAATCTGCTTTACTTTTTGTGATTCTTCGCTGCGCTCAGAACGACAATTCCAAACATCATTTACAAGAAGCGGCACAAAAAAACGCTACGCCATTTCCGGTTCTTTCTTCCTGTTTTTATCCAGGAATTTCTCCAGAAGATCAGGCAGTTTTTCAAACGTCGCGGTTAATCCTTTGGAAGTGCGCGTAGGAATAAACTGAATTTCATTTCCTTTCGTAACCAGGAACCCAACCGGTCCCATTCCCAATCCTGCGCCGCCACCTGCACCTGTTCCTTCTCCTTCCTCTGAACTCCTTGCTTTGCCTTTTCCTTCTCCGCCGCCGCCGCCGAATCCCAGTCCGACAGACATTACGGGAACGCAGGTAAATTCACCTAATTTAAATTGCTGGCCAATGATGGTTTCAGTTTTTGCTTCTGATTTTAAAAATCCGGTCATTTCACTGAGCATCTCATTTAGATTGTTCATTGTTTTGAGTTTTTACTTTGTGAATTGATTGTGAAAATATGCCCATGCTATGCGGGCAAAATTGTTTTCTATTTGTAGCACCAATTCCGTATCGCCAAGAAAATTGATGCTGAAAGATTTTCCTGTTTTCCTGCTCAGCCAATAAAAGCCGGGAAATAAATAGCCATTCAACTGCATATTGCCGGAATCAAACGAAAACCGGCACTTGTTTACTTTAAAACTTCTTGTGATCGACAATATCTTTTTGAAAGAAAACATTGACTGTTTTCTTTGTGATTTTTTCTTTGATGCCTTTTTTATTTTGGGTTTTCTTTCCAACAGCAGATCAATTTGCTTCTTCCAACCTGCAATACTTATTTCAAGCTGCAATGAACCGTCCGATACCAATAACCTGCCGCTTGCAAGGCGATGAAACCTTACAATGCACAAGTCTTTTCTGCTGTCAATATCAAGGAAGAAGGGAGCAAATAAAAGATAGGCAAGTAGAAGAAGAAATAGTGAGAATATCGCGATCAGCCATATCATAGACTGAGATTTAAGACTGCATAATTACGGCAACTTGCAATTATAAAAAATGATATCCGTCAGTTGTTAATAGCAATTTCATAAAGTAAAGAATGAAAAAAATCACTCCCACCTGAACACCTTCACGGCAATAACATAAGCTACCAAACCGCATATGCCTAATGCAGCAAGGTCTTTCCATACATCCAATAAACCTGCACCTTCAAATGAAACTTTGCGCATCGCATCATTCAAATACGTGAGTGGAAGGATTTTAGGAATGGGTTGCAGCCAGGATGGAAAAGCATCTGTAGAAAAAAAAGTGCCCGCCAGTAAAAATTGTGGTAAGGTGATGATGTTGGCAATCGGTGGCACTGCAGATTCATTTTTCGCAATGCCCGACACTATGAACCCGAAGCCCATAAAAATAAATAACCCAATGAAAGAGAGAATTAAAAGATCAATAAAAGTCGTGAGTCCGTGAACCAGTGTGAAACCAAATGCGAAATATCCAAGGATCAGAATAACGGATGAAGTAAGGAGCGAAAAAAGTACCCTGCTTAATCCTTCTCCAATAATAATGTAAGGTCTTTTTATAGGTGTCGCAAAAAAACGTTTGATCACCAATGTCTGCCGGAGACTCAGAAAGGTAAAAGCAGTTCCAAACACGCCGGTGCTTAGTAATGAAAAACCGAGCATGCCCGGTAAAATAAAATCAATGGCTTTATACTCTCTTCCCGGTTGTGGTTCTTCCTTGATTTCCGCGAGCATTGTCTGTGGATGCATCATGGTGAGCGTTCCTTTATCAACCATTGATTGCAACATACTAATCAGTAATGCCGCATTACGCGATGATGCGGAAGTTTTAACATGAATAAAAACAAGTGGTCCATCGCCTGATGTATTTGGCTGTAGATTGAGGATCCCATCAATGCGGCCTTTGTTCAGATCTGCAAGTAATTCCTGATCCGGTTCATTGGTGATTAGACTGAACTGAGGATTTTTTGCAATGGCATGATAGAGTCCACTGGTTGTATCACAGGATTGTTCAACACCAACATCAAGCTTAAATCCATTGTTTCCTACAAACCCAAATACCAAAATAAAAATCAGCGGAAACGCAAAAGAAAAAACTACAGCCGACGGACTGCGAAAAATGCTTCGCAGACTTGCTTTGGTTACGGCAAGCATTGCACGGATCTGGCTGTAAGGTTTCGGCATTGAAGAGTTTAAGGGTTTAGATTGTTTATGTTGTTTCCTTAGTCGTTAGTCCTTAGTCGTTAGTCGTTAGTCTTTAGTCTTGTTAGAAAATCCTACCTTATTTGTCCCAATTTAATTCCTAATTCCTAATTCCTTTACTCATCCCGCCATTCCTTTCCCGTCAATCGTAAAAACACATCTTCAAGGTTTGCTTTCTTCACTTCTTTCTTTCGTTCAAAACCGGAAGCCACCAATTCATCGATCAGGTGATCAGGCGTATTCAAGGCATTGATACGGCCGCTGTCAATGAGTGCAACACGTTCGCAGAGTTGTTCGGCTTCATCCATATAATGCGTAGTAATCACTATAGTAGTTCCTTTACTGCGCACTTCCCGAATAAGGTCCCAGAGATTTCTGCGTGCCTGCGGATCAAGTCCTGTAGTGGGTTCATCCAAAAAAATAATCTTAGGCTGATTGATGAGCGTGGTGGAAATAGAGAAGCGCTGTTTCTGACCACCGCTTAATTCTTTGTACCTGCTTTTTGCTTTCTCTTCCAAACCCACCATTGATAGCATCCCAGGTGCATCAACTTTTACATTGTAAAGACCGGAAAACAATTCCAGTAATTCCAACAGATTCAGATTTGGATAGTATCCTGCTGCCTGCAGTTGTACACCAATGATTTGCTTGATCTCATTCTGATCTTTATCTACCGACAAACCATCTATTGAAACATTGCCGGAGGTTTTTTCACGCAATGTTTCCATGATCTCCAGCGTGGTGGTTTTGCCGGCACCGTTAGGTCCTAGTAAACCGAATATTTCGCCCTCATATACTTCAAAACTAATTCCATCCACTGCACGGAAAGTTCCGTAGTCCTTTACAAGGTCTTTAACCGAAATGATGACTTTGTTGCTGGTGCTCATTGTTTAAAATCTGCTCAAAGATAGCGTTGAAATGAAAAAGCAATGATGGAAAATCACTGGTGCAGACCATTTAATAACCAGAAACTGAGCAATCATCAGCTTGTTCTTCGGTTTAGCTGCAACCATTTGGCCATTTAACAATTTAACCCCTGGCAATAATGAGCCGGACTCTTCAATTTTTGTTGATATGAATACTAAGTACCGGAATAGGTGAATCTGAAACCACGGCGCGGGAAATAGATCCAAATAACATTTCACCCAATTGTGATTCCTGACCGGACACGATCATGATCAGGTCGGCATTCATTTTTTCTGCATGGTGCAAAACGGAGAGTGAAGGCGATTGATTTCTGATGATATGAGCTGTATAAGGTATCCCTTCCTTTACCAACAACTCTTCTACCTGATGTACTTTTCTGTCTACTGCTTTCGCATCCACCACAAACTCCTCAAAGAAGGCAGTCACTGCCAATAAATGAATCGTGCTGCCGAATAATTTGGCCCAGGCAATAGCAATATCCAGTTTCATGGTCGACTTTGCGCTGCTGTCAATAGGTAGCACAATGTTTTTAAAACTTTTTTTCGAGGGTTCATTTCTAAGTGTAATAATAGGGCACGTTGCATTCTGCATGGTTCTGTAAGCATTGGAACCCACCATAAACTTTCCGATGTTGGTTACCCCTGAAACACCATGTGTTCCCATTACGATCAATGAAATTCCATCTTGTTTTACGATCTGCTCGATTTCTACATGTATTTTTCCATGTGCCACTCTTGTTTCAACACGAACACCATTGAGCTGTTGGTCCATTCCAACAATTTCATGCATCTTCTCTTCAATTCCCTTTTCCATGATATTGTTGAAATCAACTGTGGCATGAAGCATGGTATTCTGCATATACGATTCGAAAACATGCAGTAATATGATCGTTGCATTCGTCTTACTGGCAATCAATCCCGCATATTCAAGTGCCAGCAAGGAGATGGCAGAAAAGTCAGTCGGTACAAGGATTTTATTGATAACCACAGGTGAATGGTTTTGCTCGCTCATAATTATTTGGGATGAATTACATTTAGATTCGCAAATGTAACAACTGCCTTCAATATGACAACTATACCCGAATCCGAATTAATACTTAATGCGCGTGGCGCCATTTATCATCTTGATCTTTTACCGGAAGAGATTGCTAACACCGTTATTACAGTGGGTGATCCACACAGGGTTAAAGAGGTTTCAAAATATTTTGACCGTGTGGAAATAACCAGGCAGCATCGTGAATTTGTCACCCATACGGGATTCATCGGTAACAATAGGATGTCTGTAATTTCAACAGGAATTGGTACCGATAATATTGATATTGTAGTGACAGAGCTGGATGCATTGGTGAATATTGATCTGCAAACACGCAAGATCAAAGAAAACCTCACGCCCATGAACATCATTCGGATAGGAACTTCCGGCGCTTTACAGGCTGACATTGAGATCGACAGTTTTGTGGCATCTGAATTTGCCATCGGAATGGACAACCTCCTTAATTTTTATCACCTGGAGCATCCGCCATTTGAGAAAGAATTATTGCTTGGCTTTTTAAATCATGTGCAGGATAATCACATCGCTTTCATTCCCTATGTTGCGGGAGGATCATCATCATTGATTTCTAAATTCCAGGGAATTACCCACAAAGGAATTACCGTAACCTGCCCGGGATTTTATGGTCCGCAGGGAAGAATGTTACGTGCTGAACCGGCATTCCCCGATTTGATTGATCACTTATCTTCATTCACCTTTTCCGGTCATCGCATCACCAATTTCGAAATGGAAACATCTGCCATCTATGGCATGTCGCGACTGCTCGGTCACCAGGCTGTTTCCCTAAATGCCATTGTCGCGAACAGGATGCAAAAAAAATTCAGCAGTGATTCGCATAAAGCAGTGGACCGGCTGATAAGGGCGGCGTTGGAATTGTTGGTGGAGAATTGAGAATTAGGAATTATGGGACGAATGAAGTTTCATCTGGATATTATTCAGCAATATCAAAATGAACTGGAAAACAATGCAGCAATAAAACAATGGTTCAAAACAAAATCAGAATTGGGTTTGGACGCGTAAGCGAATATGCTACACGATATACAGGTTAAAACCATGTTGAATAAAACCAAACGCCGCGACAGTTGGTTTTTGGATGATTATACTATTAACCCATATAGTGGTTGTTCTTTCAATTGCCTGTATTGCTATATCCGCGGAAGCAAATACGGCATTCACATGGAAGAAAAGTTGTCCATTAAAAGCAATGCGCTGGAAGTGCTGGAAAAACAATTGCAAAACCGTTCGAAGAAAAATCAGCATGGTATTATTGTACTTTCATCTGCAACAGATCCTTACCTGCAATTTGAAAAAGAAACTAAACTCACACGTGGCATTCTTGAACTGATCCTGCAATACCGGTTCCCTTTGCATGTAATTACAAAATCTGATCTTGTATTGCGCGATCTTGATCTGTTAAAAGCTATTGGCGAAAATGCGTTGCTGCCTGCCGATCTCGAAGAAAAATTATCTCATAAAGTATTCATCACGTTTTCCTTTTCCACCATTGATGATCATGTTGCAGGAATTTTTGAACCCGGCGCCACTCCACCTTCTCTCCGTCTTCACACATTACAGGCAATTCTGAATGCAGGCCTTGCAAGTGGAGTAAGCCTGATGCCTTTGCTTCCTTATATTTCAGATACTACAGAACACCTTGAATTGATGTTCTCAACGTTTAGCAACTTAGGAATAAAATATATTTTTCCTGCAACAATCACGCTGTTCGGCAATACCCCTTCCGACAGTAAAACACTTGTATTTCGTGCGATAGAAAAGCACTATCCTCATTTGATGGAGAAATATGAAAGGCTCTTTGCTGACGGTACACAATTGCCTGCATACTATCGTGAAGCGTTCAGTAAAAAAACAAACACATTGTGTGCAGCATTCGGAATCAAGAATCACCTTTCCTGATCATTAAGGATTTGCATAGTTCTTTAGCTCCACCTTCTGTTTTATTGGAGTATTAAAAATCACACTGGTCAGAACGCCTGCAATCACCAGTATCATGCCGGCAAGGGAAACCCATCCATACGTTTCACCAAAAAACATATAGCCAAAAAAGAGTGCATACAAAATACCAAGATAATTGAGCATGGAAATGCTGGAAATTTTTTCTTTTTGCAAGGCCTGCGTAAGGTTGACCTGACCGAGTTGTGTACAAACGCCAATCAGCAAAAGGTACAGCCAGTCAAGTCCCTGCGGAGTTTGCCAGTTAAAGAGCATGAAGATAAATCCTGCCACCACGCCAAAAATCTGGAAATGCAGCACCACCACCAATGGATGTTCACGTTGCTTCAGACTACGTACCATGTTATAAGCCAGCGCAGAAAAAATGGCAGAAAAAATTCCCACAAAAAGATAAAACATGGATACCCTTTCATCAATGCCTTTGATCAATGCAATGCCTGAAAATGAAACTAAAAAGAATAACCATTGCATCCATTTTACGTGTTCTTTCAAAATAAAGATGGCTGCAATGGTTGTAAAAACCGGCGACAGGTATTGAATGGTGACTGCTGTACCCAACGGCATGTGGTGAATCGTCATGATAAACGCGTACAGGGAGACAGTACCAAACAAGCCACGCAACAACAATAATTTTCTGTTACTGCCCATCCAGTGAATTTGTTTTTGGTGCAGACTGATAAAACACCAAAGCATTGGTGTAAGGCACCTGAAGAATACAACTTCCATTTCCGGAAGGTGATTGACTTTACGAATAAATACATTCATAATGCTGAACCACAATGTGGCTGCCAGCATATGACGGGCAGCTCGTGAGATCAATGGTCGTGATAATGCAGTTTCCAAAGTGAGGCAAAAATATCATTCTTGAGTCAGGTGTGATGTTCAATTGGTTGAAGTTGATTTGATGGAACGCCCTGAGTTTGCCGAAGGGTAGTTCAATTTAAATCAGTCATTCGATGATTTTGCATATTATTCTGTAAAATTCATCAGTGAATAGTCGTTGGATAACTTGTAAAATTTTAAATCAGCAACTTCCTGCTTTATTCTAATAGTATTATTGATTCACAATTCCTGTTAGATCGAAAATTCTTTAGCTTTGCGCCTTCTTTTAACAACCTACGCATGAAGAAATACAACTTTTATTCAGGACCAGCTATTCTCCCTCCATCTGTTTTCGAACAGGCCTCCAAAGCGGTTATTGAACTGGATCATATCGGATTATCACTTATTGAAATCTCACACCGTAGCAAAGAATTTACGGCCGTATTGGAGGAAGCGCAGCAATTAGTGCGGGATCTTACTGGAATTGGAGATGAATATAAAATCCTCTTTTTGCAGGGCGGTGCAACCATGCAGTTTTGTACCATTCCGTTCAATATGCTCGACACGAATGAAACTGCAACGTATATGGAAATTGGTTCTTGGTCGAAAAAAGCGATTAAAGAAGCAAAACTCTTTGGCAATGTGAATGTGGTTGCCTCTTCCTCCGATAAAAATTACACTTACATACCGAAGGGATTTACTGTTCCTTCCGATTCGAAATATTTTCATATCACGACCAACGAAACCATTCATGGCAGTCAAATGAAATTGATTCCTGACTCACCTGTTCCTTTGATCGGGGATATGAGTTCTGATATTTTTTCAAGGGTGTTGGATTGGAATAAATTTGACATGATCTATGCCGGTGCACAAAAAAATCTGGGCACTTCCGGAGCAACACTGGTGATAATGAAAGAAAGTCTGCTTGGAAAAGTAAGTCGCCCGATTCCAACCATGCTCGATTACCGTTCGCATATCAAGGACAATTCATTGCATAATACACCGAGCACTTTTGCACTTTACGTATGCATGCTTACACTTCGCTGGTTAAAAGAGAACGGTGGTATTGCGGTGATGGAAAAACGCAACCAGGCTAAGGCAGCATTACTGTATTCGGAAATTGAAAGGAACTCCCTTTTTGAAGGCAATGTAGCCGCTGAAGACCGTTCGCTGATGAATGTGACCTGGATCATGACCGATACATCACTCGAAGAAACTTTTGGTCAGTTTGCCAAAGAAAATGGATGTATCGGCATCAAAGGACATCGTTCAGTAGGTGGTTTCAGGGCATCTATTTATAATGCCATGCCGGATGAAGGCGTTGCTAAACTTATCAGCATAATGCAGGAGTTTGAAGCTACACATATGAAAAAGTAGTTGGTGCTCCAGTTCATCGTTTCACTTTATTTTTTATGCAAGCCGATCCTATTTGTACCACCTGCGATTCTAAAGATTGTTTCGTAAACCGGTTTGTGATAAGTGAATGGAAAGAAAAACTGGCGGTCAATAAAACGATTCAGCTTTATAAGTCAGGCACTGTAATTTTTACAGAAGGTGAACCCGTTTCAGGAATCTATTTCATCTATTCCGGAAAAGTTAAAGTGTATAACACAGGCCCTGGTCAGCGTTCGCAGATTGTACGTCTTGCAAAAAGCGGAGATATACTCGGACATCGTGGATTAGGTTATCCTATGATTTATCCTATCAGTGCCAGCGCAATGGAAGATTGCACTATTTGTTTTGTTAAAACAGTTGATTTTTTAGGAGCCTTGGAACAGAACCCTGCCCTTGCCATCAACTTGCTGATGTTCTACGCTGCTGAACTGCGCCGCGCGGAATATAAACTCCGCTCACTTTCGCAGATGACTGTAAAGCAAAAACTGGCAGATGCACTGCTTACCGTGCAAGAGATTTACGGTACCAAAACACGAAACGGAATTAAAGTGCTGGCCGTAAAATTATCCAGGCAGGATTATGCTGATATCATTGGTGCATCTTTGGAAGAAGTCATCAGGACCTTCTCACAATTTAAAAAAGAGAATGTGCTCGTGCTGGCAGGAAAATATATCTCCATCAAAAAAGAAAAAGAGCTGGAGAAATTATTGAAAGGATTCAGGAATATCCTCCTTCCATAACGCTTCCGTCTTCTGACTTTAGAATTATTTCATACAAAAAACATAATCCTTTGGCTATTTTCGCAACTGACGAAAAATGAAACGGAATGATTAAAATTCTTGCCAACGATGGCATGGAACCATCGGCAAAAGAAGCACTTGAAAAAGCAGGTTTTGAGGTACACACTACCAAAATTCCACAAGATGAATTAGCGGCGCGTATTAATGAATTTGATGCACTCACTGTCCGCAGCGCGACTAAAGTACGCCAACCGTTGATTGATGTAATTACCAGAATGAAACTTATCATTCGTGGAGGTGTAGGGCTCGATAATATTGATGTGGACTATGCGCAATCAAAAGGTATCACCGTTAAAAATACACCACTTGCTTCTTCTCAATCTGTAGCAGAACTTGTATTTGCCCATTTATTCGGACTGGTACGTTTTCTTCCCGAATCAAACCGTGAAATGGCCCTGAATGGCGCAACAAATTTTAAAATACTCAAAGAAAAATTTTCGAAAGGAAGTGAACTGAAAGGAAAAACCATCGGCTTCATCGGGTTTGGAAATATCGGACAAGCCACTGCAAAAATTGCGGTGGGTTGTGGCATGAAGGTGCTTGCCTATGATTTATTTCCGCGCGACTGGAACCTTGAATTGCAGTTGATGAATGATATGAAAGTGACTGTTCCGTTGAAGCCATCATCCAAAGAAGAAGTGCTTCGCAACAGCGATTTCATCACTATTCACAGTGCTGGTTCAGCGCAAGTGCTTTCAATGGAAGAGTTTGCAATGATGAAAAATGGTGTCGGTATCATAAACTGTGCAAGAGGCGGCGCGATTAAAGAAACGGAATTACTGGAAGCATTAAATTCAGGGAAAGTCGCTTATGCCGGCATAGATGTGTATGAAGAAGAGCCAACCAATAACATTGCATTGCTGCAACATCCCCGTGTTTCTGTTACGCCACACATCGGTGCTTCCACTCAGGAAGCACAAGATCGCATTGGCAAAGAAGTAGTGGATATCATTTTGAATTTTTCCCAATGGGAATCATCCGGAAAATCATCATAGCGTGATCATAAAAGCCTTTAAAGGTTTCAGGCCGCTCCCGGAGCTGGCAGCTAAAGTAGCTTTGAATCCGAACAACCTGCTGAGTGATCAGCACAGGAAAGAAGAAGCACGTAAAAATCCTTATTCTTTTGCGCATGTGGTAAAGCCGCGAATTAATTTTCCGGATGATACTCCGAAAACAGAACAGCAACTTTTCGATTTCGCGCGTCTCTATTTTCAGAAAATGGTGGCAGAAGGCACCCTGCTGCGCGACGAACAACCCTGCCTTTATGTTTACAGGTTGTCTTTGCAAGAGCATACACAAACCGGACTGATCAGTTGTCTTCACATCAAAGATTATCATGAAGGAAGAATAAAAAAGCATGAACATACCCGTGCTGATAAAGAAAATGAAAATGTGCTGCACATCCAGAGCACTTTGCTGAATTCAAATCCTGTCTTTCTTGCATATACACCAGTTGATGAAATTGACATGGTGATTGCGCTCATCACCAATGAACATCTTCCCGCCTATGATTTTGTGAATGAATATGGCGTGCGCCAGGAAGTATGGGTAGTGAACAATGTAAAAACAATTGATGAGCTCACAGATCTTTTCAATCAGCATGTTCCGTGCTCTTATATCGCTGACGGACACCATCGCGCAGCAGCGGCTGCGATTTATGCAAATCAAATGGCAGACAAGCTGAACCAATTGAAATCAAATGATTTCAACTATCTGCTCACCTGCCTGTTTCCATCCAATCAGCTTCGCATCTACGACTACAACCGCGTGATCAAAAACCTGAACGGTCATACTGAAAAAGAATTTTTGAAATTAGTGAGTGAAAAATTTGAGGTGAAAGAAGCAAACCGTTCACCTTATGATCCGTCGCAGCCTCACCGGTTTGGCATGTATCTGAATTTTAAATGGTACAAGTTAAAAGCGCGTGAAGGCACCTTTACAAATGATGCGGTGGAATCGCTGGATGTTTCTATCCTGCAAAACAACCTGCTCGATCCCGTTTTAGGAATTAAAGATCCACGCATCGATAAGCGCATTGATTTTATTCCCGGAATTAAAGGACTTGAAGCTTTGGAAAAGCCTGTATTGAGAGGCAAAGCCACTGTAGCGTTTTCACTTTTCCCGGTTACAATGGAACAACTCTTCGCCATTTCCGATATGAATGAAGTGATGCCTCCCAAGTCCACCTGGTTTGAACCAAAGCTGATGAGCGGACTTATAGTTTTTAAGATGGAATTATAAACGGCAGGTTGAAATATCCATTCATCATCATTGTAAAAAAATTACATGTCCGCGGCATGGCATTGTTTCCATTTATCCTTTTCCGCGATAGCTACTTAGTAAATGATTCAATCATACTCAACCATGAGCTGATTCATCTCCGGCAGCAGTTGGAACTTTTGATTCTTCCATTTTACTTTTTGTACCTGTTACATTATCTTATCAATCGCTTCAAATATCCGGACCATTATTCGGCTTACCGCAATATCATTTTCGAAAGAGAGGCGTACGCAAATGATCATGACTTGAATTATTTGAAAAAGAGGAAGTGGTTTGCTTTTGTAAAATACTTTTGAGAGTTAAGAAGTTGTTTTGAAATCAATAAATATAATTGTTACATCGCTTACCCTTCGGCTGCGCTCAGGGTGCGCTTCTGGCAAAGCCGAACCAAAGAGCATTGTAAAAAAATTAATTGATTTCAAAACAGATTCTTAGAATTACGGACTTTTAACTTTATATTTTTTGGATTATCTTCAATTAGCCATAATTTTCCTACTGAGAAAGATTCAAATAACTCAAACTTATAGGACTTAAAAACTTCAACCACTACCAACCACTAAACATTTCAGACCCTTCAAACTCTTAAACCCTTCAAACTCTTAAACCCTCTCAAACCCTTAAACATTTCAAACTTTTCAACCCCTTCCCTCACCTATGCCAATCAGAATGGTCGGAGACGACAACCCTCAACAAAGAGATAATTATCCCGGTGGCGGGCGACGTCCGGGTGGTGGCGGCGGTTTTTCCATCCTCGCCTTTCTTCCGATGTTGATCGGATTGTTCAGGAAAAATCCAAAGACAGGCATTGTATTGCTGATAATCGCCGGAGCAGCGTATTATTTTTTGGGTGGAAATTTTTCTCCGGGCACAAACACTGCTTCACAATATCTTTCAACAGGCGCTGAATTTGATCCTGCCTTGTATGATAAAACGGAAGTATTTGAACCATTGGCAGATAATGTTAAGAATCCTTTGCCCGAAAGAGTTACGCTGGAAAAATACTGCCCTAAAAGATTGAACCAGGGTGAACAAGGTTCCTGTGTAGGTTGGGGAAATGCATATGCAGCACGTACCATTCTCGAGGCGCAACGCACAGGTCAGAATCCTAACCAGGTTGCGTTCAGTCCTTCGTATTTGTATAATCAAATCTCTCTCGATGGCTGCCAGGGTTCTTACATTGAAAAGGCCATGGATGTAATGCAGGGACAAGGTGTGCTTCCGCTTTCACAGTTTCCATACAATGAACAGAGCTGTTCCAACCAACCTTCTTCCGCTCAAAAACAAGCGGCAACACAATTTAAAATGACCGGCTATAACCGGCTTACAAAAAGTGGTGACAACCAGGAAGTGGACATGCTGGCCATCAAGCAAAACCTTGCACAAGGTGCTCCTGTAGTAGTAGGCATGATGGTGGGCGGAAGTTTTATGCAACCTATGATGGGACAGGAAGTGTGGGTGCCTTCTTCCAATGATTACAACATGATGAATTTTGGCGGTCATTGCATGTGCATAGTGGGTTATGATGATTTTAAATATGGCAATGAAGGCGCTTTCCAACTCATGAACAGTTGGGGAACTGAATGGGGACAAAACGGTCTTGCCTGGATTCGTTATAAGGACTTCGCTTATTTTACCAAGGAAGCATACGGCGTTTATCCAATGGGCAACGCTGATAAACCACTTTCGAATAATTTGTCGGTGCAGTTTGGATTGATAGACAATGCCACACAGAAAAATATTCCACTAAGAAATAATGGTGGTATCCTATTCAACACTTCAAAACCTATTGCGAAAGGCACGAAGTTTAAAATCCAGGTTACGAATACCTTGGAATGTTATACGTATCTCTTCGGACAAGAGACGGATAATTCCAGCTATGTATTATTTCCTTACACACCTAAGCATTCTCCTTATTGCGGCATCACCGGCACACGTTTGTTTCCAAAAGATTTCTCGATGCAGGCAGATGAAGCAGGCAGCAAAGATTTTATGGCCATCGTGGTTACTAAAAAACCTATCGATTACAAACAATTGAATACTGCCATCAGTCAGCAATCGGGATCGTATGAAGAAAAAGTAAAAAAAGCTTTGGGAAATCAGTTGCTGCAATCGGTAAGTTTCAATCCCGGAGAGAATATCAGTTTTACTTTGAACAATGTGAAAGATGGGGCTGTGGCGATGGTGATTGAGGTGGATAAGAGGTAGTGAGGAGAGAGTCGTAAGTCGTTAGTCCTTAGTCCTTAGTCCTTAGTCCGGTCCTTGGTCATAGGTCATTAGTAATTGGTCAGTGGTCAGTGTCTCTGTAGGAGCGGCATTATGGTAGAAATCGATCATCAAAATTCCGAAAGCTCCGTAGGAGCGACATTATGGTAGAAATCGTATCATCAAAATTCCGAAAGCTCCGTAGGAGCGGCATTATGGTAGAAATCGTATCATCAAAATTCCGAAAGCTCCGTAGGAGCGACATTATCGTGAAATGTAAAATGAATGAATGAATTTGGCGTGTTACAAAAAATGAAAAGACAACCATGTTTCAACACAATATTTTAAAAATTCCTAAAACTAAATCCAGCTAAAATCAAATGCAATTTTTTATCAGCAGACTTCCCTATTATAATTTTCGTTTATTTCGGTTTATAACAACCAATGCACTTTTATCTTGATCAAAAGGAAGCTCACTCTTTTTATACTTATCGTTTCAGCCATCTGTGTTCAGCACAACGCATGCGCACAGGACAAAACAATTCAGGTTTCAGGATGGGGAATTGATTCGATCAGCAAACGCCCCATTATCAATCTGCAACTCATCAACAAACGTACGCAGGAACGCTTTTTCAGTGATAACGCCGGCTACTTCAGATTAACCACTGCTCCGGAAGATTCTATTTTTGTTGTTGCCACAGGTTATTCTTCGAAAACAATTTCATTCAGAGATTCTCTTAGTAAAGAGAAATACCTGATCACGATCTTCCTCAACAAGATTCAGATTGAACTCCCAAACATTGAAGTTCAGTCAAACCGCGAATTTGAACTCATTCATCGCGATGCCTTGCGTCTTGGTTACAATAAAAAAGATTATGAACTGCACGGTTACCAGGTTTTGCAGAGTCCGTTCACTGCTCTTTATCAGCAATTCAGCAACCGTGAAAAAGACAAACGTGGCTATGCGGAGCTGATGAATAAAGTACACCAGCGGGAATTGCAACGGGAAATTTTACAGAAATATATTGACAATGATGTGATCCCACTGAAACCGGACGAAATCAGTTCGTTCCTTGATTATTGTGATATTCCTGAATACATGCTGAAAACAGGATTGGAATATGATATTGTTCTTTACATGAAGAGCAAGTACTTTCAGTTTATCAGGCAATGATGATTCACATCAAGTTTGATTTTTCAAATGAAAATCCTGATTTAATAGCAGAGTAGCCGAAGGACTTAAAAAACAAATTCCGCCTGAAGTACTTCAGACCTTATAATTCCTGATTCAATATACGCTTCCTTAAATTTGTGTTCCTGTAACCGGTAACAATGAACCTCTTTGTCAACAGGATGAATAACAAAATATTCCCTTACGCCAAAATGCTCGTAAACGTGCATCTTCTTTGTTAAATCATAATTCGCAGTTCCGGTTGACAGTATTTCTATTACCAGTTCCGGAACACCATGAAAATATCCGTCATCAAGCACATTTTTCAGGTTTTCATTGGATAGAAAAATAATATCCGGTTGAAAAATATTTTCTTCATCAAAATGAACATCATAAGGAGCGGTACGAATACTACCCAACAATTTTTCCTTTACATGCAAAAAAATACCTGCTGCTAATTCGATAAGAATTGCCTGGTGATTATCCTTTGGGGCCGGCGACATGATAAGTTCTCCATTAATAAGTTGATAGGGCGATCCTTCCGGAAGTTTTTCATATTCTTCCGATGTTACTATTTTCCTTTTTACTTCTGTTTCCATACTGAAACCTAAAGTTACCTTTTTAAACATTTATGCTGCCTTTTACAACATTCTAAAAGCAGCAGAAAATGCTAAGTGCCGGGTCTACCTTCTTAATATTTCTGATTGATTGAAGTTCGTACCTCGTAACCAAGCTGCAGGATGCAATCCGGAAAGTGCAGATTACTATTTCAAATCCACTGCACAACGCGGTTTAAAATCCTTTAACTTGCGCACTTAAATTTTTCCTTACATGAAATTCGCCACCAAAGTACTGCATGCCGGCATTGAACCCGATCCAACTACAGGAGCTATCATGACGCCTATTTATCAAACCTCCACGTATGTGCAGGAAGCGCCGGGTGATCACAAAGGTTATGAATACGCACGTACTCAAAATCCAACACGTAATGTGTTGCAGAATAATCTCGCCGCATTGGAAAACGGCAAATTTGGATTGTGCTTTTCCAGTGGCATGGCTGCAACTGATGCAGTCATCAAATTGCTGAATCCCGGCGATGAAGTGCTTTCCACCAACGATCTGTATGGTGGATCCTATCGCATTTTCACAAAAGTGTTTGAACGGTATGGCGTGAAATTTAAATTCATTCCCATGCATGAATCCGGTACGATTGAAAAACACATAACACCCCATACTAAATTATTGTGGCTGGAAACTCCAACCAACCCGATGATGAACATTATTGATATTGCCGCCGCTGTTGCTGCGGCAAAAAGCGTGGGCGCATTGGTATGTGTTGACAATACTTTCGCTTCCCCATACCTGCAAAATCCATTGGATCTCGGTGCAGATCTGGTTTTGCATTCGGTTACAAAATATATATCCGGACATAGTGATGTGGTGATGGGTGCTATTGTTACTAAGGATGAAGAATTGCATGAGCGTTTGAAATTTTTGCAAAATGCCTGTGGCGGTGTGCCCGGACCACAGGATTGCTTTTTGGTATTGCGCGGTATCAAGACACTTCATCTGCGAATGGCACGTCATTGCGAAAATGCATTGAAGATGGCAGCATTTTTATCGGACCATTCTAAGGTGCAGACGGTACTTTTTCCCGGATTAACAAGCCATCCGAATCATGAGATTGCAAAAAAGCAAATGCGCGGATTTGGCGGCATGATTTCCTTTACGTTAAAAGGAAATAAAATGGAAGATGCCATCAAGGTGCTTTCCGGAACAAAATTATTCTCGCTTGCAGAATCATTGGGCGGTGTGGAATCGCTCATCGGTCATCCTGCTTCGATGACGCATGCTTCTATTCCTAAAGAAGAGCGGGAGAAAAATGGATTGGTTGATTCTTTAATCCGCCTCAGTGTAGGTGTGGAAGATATTGATGACCTGATGGAAGATATTCAACAGGCCATCGGATGATTAAATGACCACCCGTAGAGACGCAATGCATTGCGTCTCTGCGCCGATCCATAATAGTAGCCCAATGATTTGCATTTTATAATTTGAATACGGATTTTTATACAATTAAAATACACCCATGAAAAAACGCTACACCATCCTCGCCATTTTTCTTTTATGTTTTCAACAACTTGTATTTGGCCAAATAGACACACTTGTATTTGAAAATTTTGAAAATGATCCCACAACTTACATCGAACCCACATTCCCGAATGGCGATGATGAAACCTGGGTGAATTACGACCAGGATGGATTCAATGATGGCAGCGGCACCGGACGACCCGGTGAGTGGTTCTGGACGTTTGGATTTGCAGATATTGATACTTCAACACTGGTGTTTGCCAGCAACTCCTGGACTTCCCCTGCCAATTTAGTTGCGAACTACCTGATTCTCCCACCCTTAAACATAGAAGATGCCAGCGCACAACTGAGTTGGAAATCCGCTCCCTATCAAACACCGCGTTACCTCGATGGCTATTATGTGGTGGTTTCAACCGATTGTAATGTGGAAGAATGTTTTACCGATACACTCTTCAAAGCAGCAGAATATCTTTCTGTGGGAGCTTTGGATGTGGATAGTGGATTCAGCCATTATACTTTCTCGTCTGGATGGGTGCATGGCGAGGATGGAACTTATACGGAATACCACAATGATTCAGCACGCTTCGTTGGGGTATTGCAGCCACAATCCGTGAGTCTGGCCGCTTATGTTGGCCAGAAAATATACATCGCTATTGTACATGGATCAAAAGACGATAACCTGTTGAGTGTGGATGATATACTGGTTACGCAAAATGAAATTACCGGCATTCATGAAACAACAGCAGCTATTTCAACATTGAATATCTATCCTAATCCTTCCAATTCAATCTCCACCATCCATTTTAATTTGAACCGCACTTCATCTGTTACCACAACTATTTCCGACATAACCGGAAGAATTGTAAAAACGATTTATGCTGGTGTATTGATAAAAGGGAATCAGCAAATAACGTTGGATGTTTCTGATTTAGCCGCAGGCAATTATGATGTCGTGGTTCAACACAATGCAGGAAAGGTGAGTGGGAAAATAGTTGTGCAGTGATGAATGAACAATTCAGCATAATTGGAGAAGCAATCATTTATGTTGACGATGAAATACTTAATAAGTATAAATATCCATGGCATAAAGTGAGAGGATTCAGGAATTTTATACTTCACGAATACCATGCAATTGAATTCGGCATTGTATGGGAGGCCATAAGAAAAGATTTACCTGAACTGAAAACAGTGGTTGCTGAAATACTTAAGAAGGAATTTTAGTTGACAACACCATTGTCAGGTTAATCCTGAACTGACAACTTTGACATGGTTTGCAACCGGCAACGGCAAGGAGTTTACAATAGTTGAACACTGCCAAAATTTATTTCGTCCTGCACTTAGCTGCGCTCTTCCACTGCCTTCATCATACATTCCCATAATCTGTCAGCAGTACGTTGCCAGGTGAATTGCTTACGCTGCAATCTTCCTTTTTCAATCAGTTGCATACACAATTTCTTATCTTTAAGAATCAGCTCCATCTTTTCAGCAATGTCTGTAACCGAATAAGGATCTACCAGCAATCCTGAGTCACCTGCAACTTCCGGCATGGAAGAAATATTGGAAGTGATCACAGGAACATCGCAATGCATAGCTTCCACAATAGGAATTCCAAAACCTTCAAAGAGCGAAACATATACAAGCGCTTCCGCTGCACCCATTAACCTCGACAAATCAAGCCGTGTTAAATGGCCGGGAAAATCACTTCTTCTTTAAATTGCATAGCAGCATGCACTTTCATCGCTTCATCATACGACCAGTTTCTGCCTGCCATCACCAGTTTTACATTGCAATGATTACTTTTCTTAAAGAAATCAAAAGCTTTAAAGAGATTGATGATATTTTTTCTTGGTTGTAAAGCTCCTGCATAAATAAAATACGGATCACCTGCTGTAAATTGTTGCTTCACCACTTCCTGTTCCTCTTTCTTCAATGGCTTGAATAATTCATTGGACCCATTATACACCACATCAATTTTTTCCGGTGCCACTCCATATATTTTTACAATATCCTGCTTTGAATATTCCGAAACCGTTGCAATCCGTTTTGCTTTTTTTGCAAACCGTGGCATGTAATACTTGTAGTAACGCATGGTCATTGCAGGTACATGATCAGGGAAATGTTCAAAGGCAAGATCATGCATTACTGTAACCTGTGGCAATTTGGTATGGAGAGATAAATAACCGTCTGTGGAAAGAAACAGATCCGGTTTTATTTTTTTCAATGCCGCAGGCACAGCATGTTCAAACCACCAATACCATAAAAACGGATGGCGTGCAGGCGGAAAAATTACCATTGCGGTGACATTGGATGAAAAAATAAATTCTTCCGGATACGGGCGATCAAAGAGAAACACAAACTCATGCTCAGGATGTTGCTGCGTGATCCGCTTCAGCGATTCATAGGTAAACCATCCTATGCCTTCTAATTTATTCTTAAGTAGAAATCTGGTGTTGACTGCAATCTTCACGGGCGAAAGATAACTATTGGTTATTAGGTTGTTATTGGGTTGAATGGTAGGGTGACTAAATGGTGGGATGGTTAAATTGTTGAATTGCTAAATTGTTGAATTGCTAAATTGTTGAATTGCTAAATTGTTGCGGCGAAGCCGGTGATTTGCAAGAACAATACTTTGAAATCAGCTTGAGTTAGACAACTAGCGACTAATGACTAACGACTCTTTACTCACTACTAACTACTCACTACTATTTTTTTTTCCCGCCAGGAAACCCAGACATTTTACCTTTGTGCGCGCTGCACTATTCTCGCACTGCAAATAACATCCTGAAATAATCACCTCAGTTGCTGCATGCAAAAATTATTTTTCAGAAATCTTGTATTTATTGTTGCGCTGAATGTCCTGATCAAGCCCTTATGGATTCTTGGTATTGACCGAACGGTACAAAATGTTGTCGGGTCGTCGGCTTATGGAATGTATTTCGTGCTGTTTAATCTTTCGATGCTGACGCAGATTTTACTGGATGCAGGCATCAGCAATTACAACAACCGTCACCTTGCCCGCAATGAGAGTGAACTCCCGGATTATCTTTCCAATATATTCAGTATCAAAATCGCGCTTGCAGCGATCTACATGGTCGTGACGCTGCTGCTGGGTTTTGTAATACACTTTTCTCACTTTGAAATATACCTGCTTGGCGTGATTGGTTTAAACCAGGTACTTGCATCCCTCATTGTCTATTCCCGTTCCAACATATCTGCGCTCCACCATTTCAAAGTGGACAGTATGATTTCCGTAATGGACAAGGCGTTGATGATTCTTATATGCGGGACATTATTGGTAGTTCCTTCGCTTCGGGCGCACTTCAGCATTGAGTATTTTATTTATTCACAAACGATAGCCTACCTGGTGACGCTGATTATCGCCCTTGGATATATCATCCATGTCAGCGGCCGTTTCCATTTTCACTTTTCCTGGAATTTTGCTACCGGTTTGTTCAGGCGTTCATTTCCTTTTGCTTTGCTCATTTTGATGATGGCTGTTTATTCGCGTATTGATGGCATCATGATTAATAAATTGTTGCCTGAAACAGGCGCCCACGAAGCCGGTATCTATGCATCTGCCTACCGTTTGCTGGATGCACTCAATCAATTCGGTTACCTGTTTGCCGTTTTATTATTACCCATCTTTTCGCGCATGCTTGGCAAGCAACAGAACATCGAGTCGCTTGCACGTACCAGTTTCACCGTCATCTTTATCTTTTCATTCATCATCTGTATGGCATTGTCCTTCTTTTCAGGACCGATCATGCAGTTGTTATACCACGATGCAACGGAATATTCATCTTCTATTCTTTCCATAATTATTTACAGTTTTCTCGGAACAGCCACCGTTTATATATTCGGTACGTTGCTGACTGCCAATGGCAACCTTAAAGAACTCATCCTTATATCATTGATGGCTGTAGTGCTTAACTTCACCTTAAACCTCGCTTTGATTCCAATGAGCCACGCATTGGGTGCTGCAATTGCTGCATGCATTACCAATCTTGTGATCGGGGCACTAAATTTCCTGCTGTCAATAAAAGTATTTCATTTCAAAGCCAACAGGCCTTTGCTATTGCGGCTTTTCGTATTTATTATCGGTTGTTACAGTATATTTTTTACCACACATTGGTGGTATTATAACTGGCTGAGTGGTATGATACTGTTTTCATTGCTTTCATTAGGTCTCGCATTTTTGCTGGGTCTGATTGAGATCAGCAAAATATTGCCTTTATTAAGATCTGATGCCGATACTTCAATATGATTTTTGTACAATTAGATGATCTATAAAGGACAAAGAATGCTTTAACCTGAAACAAACAGACAAATTCATTCCTGCCGCCTTTTATGCACCTTAATTGAAGTTCCTTTAATGTCAAATTACTTGCATAAGTTGCGCTAAATCCCTTACAATCAAACACCCAGCTGAAAAACTTAAAGCGTAACTTTTTTGGAATTGGGCTGAATTCGTGTAGGTTTGCCGAAAATTTTTAATACCTGCGGATGAATAATTCCTTAAATCTGATCGAATTCCTGAAACTTATTGTGAAATGGCGAAAGCCGGTATTGATAGTGATGGGAATTGGCCTGCTGGGCAGTATCGTAATCACCGATCCGCACATCATGCCACCGTATTATGAATCGGTGTCCCTCATTTATCCGCTCAACCCCAACCTGACTCAAAGCTCCAACCTCTTCGGCGACAATGCACAGGGCTATTTTGGAACCGCCGCAGATGTTGACCGTATTCTTTCCATTGCCGGTTCAGTGCCGCTGAAAATGTTCATCGTGCAGAAGTTTAACCTCTTCAAGCACTATAAGATAGATTCAATGAAGTCGAAGTATCCGGTGGAGGCCGTACTGAAAGAATTGCACAGTAATTACACCTTCGAAAAAAACGACCGGGGAGCTATAGAAATAACAGTATACGACAGAGATCCACAGGTTGCCGCAGATATGGCCAATGCCATTGTAGCAAAAATTGATGAAACAAACCAGGCATTGCTTAATGATAACAAGCAAAAGATTTTATCAATTTATGAAGTGAAGCTGAAAGAAAAACAAGGTCAATTGCAGGCCCTCGGTGATACCATTTATAAGTTGAAACAGGAATACAGCTTGTACAGCTCCATTCAGGATTTACCTAACCAGGTGAGTAAGCTTCGCGCTGAGAAAGGTGCCGGATTTGACCAGGCTACTGAAAAAGTGAAAGTGCTCGAAGAGCAAAAAAAAGGTGCTATCCGTGAACTCAATAATAACATGATCGAATACGAGCAATATAAAGCCACCATCAACAGCACGGTGCCAACGGTATACGTTTTGGAAAAAGCTTTTAAAGCCGAAAGAAAATCTAAACCTGTCCGTTGGCTGATTGTGCTGGGCACTTTGCTCGGCAGCTTTGTATTGGCAGCGCTTGCCATCTTGATGATAGAACGTTTTAGAAGTTTCAGAACGGCCTTTCAGAAAAGCAATGAAAATGCACAGCCTGCCACCTGATTTTCTAAACGGCAGTTATCACCTTCTTACAACTGTTCAGGAATAAATTAAAGCTGAGAAATTTATTGTGCCCTCAAAATCATTTTTAATAAGAAGCAGGTTTAGTTGATGATTCCTACTACAAACACTCAACTTAATAGCTTAACACGAGGCAGCCAACCACCCATTGATAAATTGTGGTTGAAACTGTTTTATATTTTTTTTGGCTTGTTGTTTATCTGTGCCTTTGCAAGCATTTATACAGAGAATTATCTTTTGCTGCTCATTCCGGGTAGTATACTTTTTATCTACCTGTGTATAAATGATTTCAGAAGTATCTATTTTTTGTTGCTTTTTCTGCTTCCTCTTTCCACGGAAGTTGCTTTACCTGGCGGCTTTGCAACTGATTTCCCTACAGAACCTTTGATTGCAGGACTCATGCTGCTTTTCTTTTGCGCCGTTGCCGCAAGGCCTGCAATATTTAATCAGGAAGTTTTAAAAAGCCCGATCATTTTTTTGCTGCTGATTCATTTTTGCTGGATCCTGGTGGCTACCGCATATTCCGCTGATCCGCTTGTTTCTGTTAAATATTCTCTTGCAAAAATGTGGTACATCATCACCTTCGTTTTTGTAACAGGGCTTGTGATCAAAGAGCTGACGACATTCAAAACAGCTTTCTGGTGTATTTTGATTCCCTTGTTGTTTACTGCTGTTTATAGTTTAGTCCGCCATTCGAGGTATGATTTCTCTTTTCAGACAGTGAATGAACAAATGATTCCCTTCTTTCGCAACCATGTAAATTATGCCTGCACGCTTGCGCAGATCATGCCTTTTGTTGTGTTGGCTATTGGATGGTATAAGAAGAAGTCTTTAGCACGAAGATTTCTACTGTTTTCATTCGCATTGCTGCTGGTGGCTATTTATTTTGCCTATACACGATCTGCCTGGCTCTCGTTGATTGGTGCCTGTTTCATGTACATTATTATCAGAAACAAACTCACAGGATGGTTGCTGACAGCAGGACTGGCAGCCATGTTGGGATTTATGATTTACATGAGTGTTCAAAATCATTACCTGAATTATGCACCCGACTTTGAGCACACCATTTATCATCCGGAACTGGAAGATCATTTACTTTCCACTTTTGAAGGCGAAGATGTTTCGAGTGCGGAACGTGTCTATCGCTGGATTGCAGGTGTGCGCATGTGGTTAGACCGGCCCGTGATCGGTTACGGCCCCGGAAATTTTTATGGCTTCTATAAAGCTTTTACGGTAACGAGTTTTAAAACCTATGTAAGCGAAAATCCGGAGCGTTCATCCGTACACAACTACTTCCTCTTATTGCTTACGGAACAGGGTATTATCGGCTTGCTCATCTTCCTCGCATTAACCATTGTTTTGCTGATGCAGGGTCAGCGCATTTATCATCAAACAATCGACCGGGAAGAAAAACGATATGTGATGGCGGTGCTGCTTTGCCTGGTAATTATTTATGTGAATACAATGCTCAGCGATCTTATTGAAACCGATAAGATCGGTTCCTTCTTTTTTATCTGTATCGCTTTATTGGTGAACCAGGATGTCCGGAATAAAAAACTGAGGAATCAGGTGTCAGGCTCAAAATAATTTTTTTCAACCTACCGGGAAAATCAATACACCACACAAGTCAGTATACTCACGTCATCATTAATCAGGCGGGCACCCTTGAACGCAACGAGATGATCGACAATCTTTTTATTTATTGCCGAAGGCGGGAGCGCAATGTTTTCCTCAATCAGGCTGATGATATCCTTTAATTCAAGCATCTGCTTTGCTTCACTTTCAACATCCGTGAGTCCGTCGGTATAACAAAAAACCGTAAACTTATTGCCAAGTGTAACACTTTGCACATTTACGTAAGGCAGCTTCTCAAACATACCCAGAATCGTACAACCTTCCTGGAAGCAAACGTGTTTCTCCTTCGTGAAATAAAACAGCAGGATTATGTCCCGCATTTATATACTGCATTTCCCGTGTTACGAAATTGAATTTGGCAATGAAAAAAGTGATGTACTTCTCCCCTTTGGTAATTTCATTTACTCTTCCATTTAAGCTCTGAATCAACGCGCCAAGCGACGGTTGTTGTTCCGCATAGGAGCGCACACTGGCCTGGAAATTCGCCATCAGCAAGGCTGCGGCAATTCCTTTCCCGGAAATATCACCAATACAAAAAATGCATTCATCCTTATTCAGTTCAATATAATCATAGTAGTCACCGCCCACCTCCCGGAAAGGAAGGTAAACGCCGGCAATAGATATCTGTTCATCATCCGGCAACTTTCCGGGTATGAGCATCGTCTGCATCTGCCCTGCCAATTCCAGTTCTGATTTAAGAGTGGTTTCTTTGGTATTCGCCCTGAACATCCGCTTATTTTCTATGGCTACACCTATAATATTGGAAATGGTTTGTATATAATTGAGTTTTTCTTCCAGCTTAAAAAGAGGATCTCTTTGAATATTACCGACAAATGTAAATGCTATGGGAAATTCTTTGTGATAAACAGGCACTACCACATCAAAATATTCAGCAAGCGGATGATTGTTTTTCTCAAGTCTTGTTACCTGCTTAAACGACAACAGGTACTTTCTGATGAGCTTACCGGCGAAATCCGTATCAATACCAATCGCATTCGAGCATAACCAATCTCCATCATAAATAAACACTGCCACTTTGCCTGCACCAATCTGCTTCACCAATATATCTTCATACAATAGCAGCAAGCCTTGCGATGAAATATTATTGTTCATGGCCTGCGTAATCCGGAGCAATGAATTCAACTCAAGCTCCTTCAACAACAACTGTTGTTGTAGTTGTTCTACATGTAGTTCAATATTAACAGGTGCGACCTTCATATTCTGAATCAGGATGTAAGCTATGCCTTTCCAGCTTCGTTCTGCAATCAGCGGCTGTTATGTATCAGTAAACCCTCCCGGGATGCTACAAAACTCGAAGACTCCAAAAAGGCAAGATCAGGTTTTTCCAGCTTCTCAAAATCCTTTATGACATCATTGTAATTCAATTGAATAACAAATCCCTTTGCAAGTAGTCCGGTTAAAGTTGAAAGGAATAAATCCTTATCTATCGCAAGCTCTTGTAAAACTTCCCCGAAAGAGGTAACGAAATATAATTCATCCAACAGAAGAAATTCATTTTCAGTTAAAGCTTCCATTCTAAAAATAAATTTTCAGGTTTAGAAGTTGTTTTGAAATCAATCAATATAATTGTTACATCGCTTACCCTTCGGCTGCGCTCAGGGTGCGCTTCTGGCAAAGCCGAACCAAAGAGCATTGTAAAAAAATTAATTGATTTCAAAACAGATTCTTAGAACCCATTCAAATTTTTCAGCGTGACATCCATTAAAAAGCAAAAATGAATCTGCAGTTTTATCAGTCAGACTTATCATTGGCGTCTTCCCTTCCACTTAAATTTCATGCTATTTCCCATGGTGCCAATCACCACAAGATAAATGATATGAAACAATTGCGCCGGCAAAAATAAGCGCATCAGCTTACGGCGGTTGAAAAAAGCGGTAACGCCGGAGAGGAAAGCAATCTCTACCGTCATTTTCAGCGCAAGCTGAAAAGCAAGTAAGAAAAAGTAAGTGCTGTTAAAAAAACACATCAGTGTAGTAAACACGATCGAAAGATTAAACAGGTAAACCCATAAAAGATTAGCATTGATGCGCCAGTCAACATAATGTTTCGATTTGGAAGTCCAACGGATTCGTTGTTGAATAAATGATTCCAGCTCAGGCATCGCAAAAGTGGTCACCATCGCATCCCTGTTTTTTAAAAAGTGAATGCTGCTTTTCCATCGCAGTGCAATTTTTTGCATCAGTAATACATCATCTCCTGACGTTACCTTATTAATGCCATCATAACCGTTAACTGCTTCAAATGATCTTCTGCGAAAAGCAAGATTGGCGCCGTTGCACATAACCGGAAAATTAAATTGCAAAGTGGCTGCAGTAATTCCAATCATTCCAAGAAAGTCCAGGGATTGTAATTTTTCAAAAACAGAAACTTCGTTTGTAAATGAAACAGGTGCCACCACCATGTGACATTGCTCCTTTTCATAAAAATCAGCCAGCGTGGCCAACCAATCTTTACCCATTCTGCAATCTGCGTCAGTGGTGATGATCAGTTCACCCGAAGTTGCTGTGATGCCAGCTTCCAACGCTTTCTTTTTAAAACTACCGTGAAATTGATCTTCCAATATTTGATCCTGCAACCGCAACAGCTTTACATTTCTTTTTGAAAATGAGCTGACAATTGCTGCTGTATCATCCGTTGAAAAATCGTCCACCACCATAATTTCAGTGAGATGGGAAGGATAGGTTTGCAACGTAATATCCTGCAGCAGCGCACCAATATTTAATGCTTCGTTTCTCGCTGCAATCACCACCGATACTTTCGTTGTGGCTGTATCCGCGCGGCGAACATATTCCGGTAAAAGAAACCATCCGGTGAGATAAAAAATGAAGAGGAGCACGTAACCAACTGTCAACAACAGAACAATGATGGTATAGACTATCATGACTTTAACGCCTGCAACAATGGTTCATTTAGAGATTCAGTAATGAGGTTGTGACCCTTTTCAAGTAACACATATTGACAATCATGCAATCCCGATACAAATTTTTTTCCGGTTTTTTCAGTAATCACCTTATCGTATTTCCCAATGAAAATATAGCTTTTGATGTGATAACGGTTGAGCAGATCTTTTACTTCCTGCAATTGCACTTCGAAATCTTTTATGGTCATCCAAACATTGTAAACTTTGCGTCTTTTATCTTCTGTATTGGTTTGGATCTGCAAAAATTTAAAAAACTTTCGCTCAATACACCGGTGAATCTGAGCATCCGTGCCACCCGGAAAATAAATGATGGCTTTACCACGAAGCGCTTAAAAAGTTTTCTTCCCCATTCGGGATACACGGCCACATTGTACCAGGCATTCACAACCACACCATCAGGTGCAGCTAAAAGGACTGAATCAATCAATGAAGGAAAATGTGGTATCGTGGCCAGCACAATTTTTCCTCCAAGGCTATAGCCCAATAATGAAAATCGTTCTTTTCCTTCACGTTTAAGAATTTCAAGAATCAGCACCTTTAAATCTTCCTGCAAAAAAGTGCTCCCTCCTGCCACTTTGTGTCTCCATGAAACGGAAGATCTATGGCAACCACGGTAAATAATTTGCCCAGAGATGGTTGTAAGGCACTGAATTTTGCGGCCTCTTCACCAAAGCCGTGAAAACAAATAAGCAGTTGATCGCCGGCACCAAACCGTAGGGCATGTATGAAAGAAGATTTTATCGGAATAAAGAAACTCGTCGGTACACCAAACATTGCTACAAAGTAAGAACAAACCGCTCCTGCAAAAAAATTATGCACCTTATGGCTTCAATTATTTTTCTATCTTGAAAAAAATATTTCGGTCGTGTTTGAAAGGTTTGTCATGTGGTATTTTAAATTCCGCGGGTGGAAACTGGGTGCGAATGTTCCTCCTGAATTAAAAAAATGCGTCATGATTGTAGCACCACATACCAGCGGCTGGGATTTTATTTTTGGTGCTGCCGCCAAACAGTTGCTGGGCTTCGACGCAAAGTACCTGGCGAAAAAAGAACTCTTTAAGTGGCCGTTGAA
This sequence comes from Chitinophagaceae bacterium, assembly GCA_016717285.1. Taxonomy (NCBI): domain Bacteria; kingdom Pseudomonadati; phylum Bacteroidota; class Chitinophagia; order Chitinophagales; family Chitinophagaceae; species Chitinophagaceae bacterium. Next base: position 1,048,047 of record JADKFU010000005.1, on the reverse strand, counting down.
AAATATGTTTATCCGGTTGGGCGGCGTACCCGTTGATCGTGGCAAGCACAATGGCATGGTAGAGGCCATGATTGACTATCTGAACAGTAATGAAAAAGCCATCGTGGTTTTTCCTCCCGAAGGCACACGCAAACGCACATCAAGATGGAAAAAAGGTTTTTACCATGTGGCACTGGGAGCCAATGTACCCATCATCATGGCCTACATCGATTTCAAACAAAAGAAAGCAGGCATGGGACCTTATTTTACACCAAGCGGTGATATCAAAGCTGACTTTAAAATCATTGCGGATTTCTATAAAGACATTACGGCCTGTCACCCGGAAAAATTCGCTTTGCCGGAATAGGAAAGTGCAAGGCTACCTCGAAATCTTCCAGCTCACTTAGAATTTCGAAATCAACTAATTTTTTTACAATGCTCTTTGGTTCGGCTTTGCCAGAAGCGCACCCTGAGCGCAGCCGAAGGGTAAGCGATGTAACAATTATATTGATTGATTTCAAAACAACTTCTTATATTTTATTCAATTGTTTTTCGATGGCGGAGTTAGTTCTTTCAATGGGAGAACAGTTAGTTTTCTAATGGACACATGCTCTGGCAGCCCTTTTAACCCTTCAACTATTCCGTTAATTTTACAACATCACTTTTGATGGAGGGTTGATTGCTGCTATGAAAAATTACCTGTTGTTGATTTTAAAATTGTTCCTCTTCTGGTGGATCATTTTCCTGGTTAACCGTATCATTTTCATCCTGTTCTTCTTTCAAAAATTTTCCGGCATACCGGTCACGGAAACGCTCACAACTTTTGTGCATGGCATTCCGCTCGACTTTTCTGCTGCCTGTTATGTATTGATCTTGCCCGTGCTGTTGTTATTGTTTCAACAGTTTACAAGCTTGAACTTCTATCGTCATTTTCTTTTATCATACACTGTGATTGCATTAATCATCACTTCATTTATCTGTGTATTCGATCTTGCCATTTATTCGGATTGGGGAACCAAGCTGAGCTACCGTGCTATCCATTACCTGAAGTATGCAAAAGACGGAGCTGCATTTACCAAATTCTCAGATTCCGTGCTGCTGCTGGTGCTGCTGTTGATACAATTGTTGGTTGGACTATTGCTCTTCCGTCAATTCTTCCGATCCCGCAATTATCAATTCGTTTGGAGAGATGCCAGGTTTTTGAAGGTTGTTGCCATACATTTAATTTTATCAATCTTGCTGTTTTTAGGTATCAGAGGTGGATGGCAACAAATTCCCATCAATGAAAGCAGCGCATACTTTTCAAAAAAGCAAATACTTAATGATGCCGCAGTGAACACTGTTTGGAATGCCGGCAAAAAATTCATGCAGGATAATAAATCACTGTACACAAATCCTTACAGGTTTCTTCCGAAAAATGAAGCAATTGATTTGGTGAAAACATTATTTACAGTACAAAAAGATTCTACCATTTCTGTGTTAACCACAACTCGTCCGAACGTAGTGCTTTTTCTTTTAGAAAGCTTTACTGCAGATGTTGTGCAAGCGCTGGGCGGAGAAAATGGAGTGACGCCAAATCTTGATTCGCTTATTCAGCATGGACTATTGTTCAATACCATTTATTCACAGGGCTTCAGAACTGATCAGGGACTTGCGGATGTGTTGAGCGGATTTCCTGCGCAACCAAATTTCTCCATCATTATGCAGCCGGAAAAATTCAAGCATCTGAATTTCCTTCCGGAAAGAATGGCGGCCAACGGATATCATACTTCATTTTTTTATGGTGGTGAAGCGGCGTTTGCGAATATGAAAGCATACCTGTTAGCTGCAGGAATTGAAAAGATCACTGACAAAAATTCCTTTTCCGCTGATGAAATGAATGCAAAATGGGGAGCACATGATGGCTACGTTTTTCAGAAGCAGGCCACTGATATCAGCAGCGAACGTGTTCCTTTTTTCTCAGTGATTCTATCGCTCAGCAGCCATGAACCCTTTGAAGTGCCGATGGAAACGAAGTTTCCGGGAGAAGATGCCGCTGCAAAATTCAAGAATGCATGTGCATACACTGATGAATCCATCGGCGAATATTTTGAGCACGTAAAAAAAGAAGAATGGTATCAGAACACGCTGTTTATTATTGTTGCAGATCATGGTCACCTGCAACCGTACAACAGGAATCCGCGTGAACCGGCGCGCTTTCACATTCCGCTCATTTTTTATGGTCCTGTTATCAGGGAATCATTTCGCGGAACAAAAATTTCCAACCTGGGAATGCAGTCAGACCTTCCTGCAACATTGCTGGCCCAATTAAAAATCCCTTACCGGGAATTTGCATGGAGCAATAATCTATTAAATCCCTTCCGCAACAACTTTGCTTATTATACTTCTGATGACGCATTTGGATGGATGACTGACAACGGCAGCATGCTATACGATTCCAAAAACAATACCATCCAAAACCACCACCTTTCCGAAACAGAGATGAAATCAGGCAAGGCCTATTTACAAACATTGTTTGATGAATACATCAGTTATTGAAAGCAGTGATGTAACTCCTTTGAAGATTTAGCTCTCTTTCAGGCAATGTCATTTAGTTTTAAATGAACGTCCTTATCAGGACGTAAAAAAACTCCGCAATTTGCTACCAAAAGAACGTCTCTAACGAGACTTGACTCTTAACTAAACGACATTGTTCTTTTGGGACTTTCTCAGAACCAGGTTTGAATTTATTATCAAAAAAATTATCTTTAATCCAACATAACTTCCGATTTGCTTTTACCATTAAAATGACCAACATGAATAAAGCTGCCTTTGATGATTATATCAAGAACCGGTATGAAGAGCAAATGAGTTACTACGCGAAATCATCTCGTGAGAACCGTGACAAGTACAAAAAATTTCAATGGGCGCTCATCATCCTTTCTGCCTCCGCGCCGGTGTTGGTCGCTATTGATGGACTTAAAATAGAAGTGACAAATACCTTTTGGATCATGCTGCACATAAAAATATTCGTGGTCATCATCACCGCTTCGGTAGCCATTCTCACAACAGCGCTGAAGACCTTCAACTACTTTGAAAATTATGTCAACTACCGTAACACGAGGGAAGAGATGAAACGGGAGATTCATTTATATGATTTCAGGATTGGAGATTATGGAGAACACGGAGTACACCGCGAAGCACTATTTGTTCAGCGGATTGAATCCATATTGGATAAAGAACATTCACAATGGCCCGCCTCCAAAAAACTAAAGGATCAGGCAAATGGAAAAGGTGAATATGAGCCGGTAGTAGTTGCTCCACCGGCGGTTGCTGATCCAACCATAACAGATGATAATGCGGATGTGAATGCTGATACACCACCACCACCACCGGAAGCACCTGTTGATGATGCGGAAGAAGTAAAACCATGATTAGTCTTTACGTTGTTAGTCCGGATTTATAAACACAGGTGTTCGAAACCTTTGAAAGCTTTATTGACGGATTAATGCGATCTTTCAACGAATAAAATTAAAGGTTAAATTAAACCCGAATTGCTATTTATATAATGCTTACTCAGCAAATAATCAGCGGCATTATCAGAACAGCACGTGGACATCAAAATAACCTCTTGCGAAAATAACTAAGATGTATATTGGATAAGTGTTTAGAACACTTATATTACAAATCCAGACTAGCGAGGTTGGAATATTTGCGTCATTCGCATATTCAGCATTAAAATAACAATAATTGTTTTTCAATACTTTAACACAAAAATAGAATAGGAAAAATAAACGGCACTGTGACGTAAATACAAATGTTGTGTGCAATGCTAACCGCTACCCGACCGACAAAACTATGGACAACCGTTTATTCAAATTGACATTGACATAACCCAATTTTTAAAAATATGAAACACCTCACAACACTTTTAGTTTTTTGCTTTTTGACACTTGGACTGTATGCCCAAATTCCGAATGACACAATTGCTACTAATGACTTGCCTCAAGTAATTGTTACTGCATATGGCTTTTCCAAACAAGTAAATTCAAACACAACAAACAGCAACTTATTGACTGAACAAGTTGCTTTAATACGACCAGAAAAAATTACAGATGGATTAACCTTTTTACCAGGAATTTATAGAGTTCCTGACGAATTGGTGGACAGACTTTGAATATCAGAGGGTTTGAACAAAATCGTGTAAATATTTTCTACAATGGTATTCCCTTAAGGTCAAATACGGAAGGTAGAATAAGCACTGACGGCTTGTTTTTTACGAACTCTGATATTTCAATTGAGAAAGGAAATGCCTCCTTAATTTATGGGGCTAATTCATCAGGAAATGTAATTAGAATAGACAATAGAATCTTTACTGATGAAAAATTTGGAATTAAATTTAATTCGTTTTGGGGCAATAATGGTAAACAAAGCTACAATACCTTAATTACAGGGAACATAAAAAAGAAATTCTATTACCAAGCATCCGCTAATTATTTTAAAAGAAATTCTTTTAATCTTTCAAATGAATTTGATACAATTTCAAGTCAAACAAATAGAAACCGAGTTAACAGCGACCAAGAGAATTTAGAATTATTTGGCACAATAACATATGCACCAAATAGTAAACATCATATTAGCATAACAGGAATGCACAATGAAAGTAAGTTTGGTTATCCGCCATCAATTTCAAACCCGAGATATAGGCGAATGGATTTTTGGCACAATACAATAATTGGGCTTAGACATACCTCATCATTTGGAAATAAAATTAATTTGGAAACAAACATTTATTACACATACTTAAATGATACTCTGAATGAGTATAATGATAAAACATTTACTTCCATTAAACGATTTAGCTATTGGAATGATAAAACAATTGGAGCAAGAAGTATCTTGTCTTATCAAATAAACAAGTTACATAAATTAAACTACTCAATTGACTACAAAAATGATATTCACGAACAAGCTTGGTTTACAACTGCAACCACCAAAGCAAATACTCTATTATCTGCGTTAGAATATAGAGGAGAATTTGTTAAAAGAATTTTCATTAACGCAGGGGCTTCATATAACTTTACTAACCCAAGCTATACAAGCAGCAATGAAAATATCATTAGAAAAGATTTATCCGTTTGGAACTATCAATTTTCTGCTGCTTATAGTCCATTAAGTTTAAAATATAAAGTTCATGCTGGATATAGTCGCAATTCAATATTTCCCCGGATGAGGGATTTATTTGGGGATGTTTTAATTGGTTATGTCGCTAACCCCGACTTAACTTATGAAATTAGTGACAATTTGGATTTTGGTATTGGTTCCAATTTTTTTAGAAACAAATTATCCGTACAATTGGGTGGCTATTACAGCAACATCAAAAATCTTATTACACAAGTTAAAGCCACCGATACAACAAACCAAGTTATCAATTTACAATCAGCAATATTTTCAGGTGGTGAGTTAATGATTAAATATTCGCCAAGTGATAAACTGTTTGGAATGGTTAGTTATTCATACTTAAATGCTAAAAATACTTCTGATAATCGGACATCGGATTTCATTGCATATCGCCCAGAACATCAATTAAGGACATTTATTTCCTACATGCCTATTAAGTATTTTGGCATCGACTTAACATATACATTTGTTTCAAAAAGAAATTATGATAATCAAAGTATTTGGTATGAACTACCAGTTTATTCAATTTTTGATTTAGGTTTTACATCAAAGCCAATTAAGTATTTTACATTTTGGTTTAAACTAAATAACCTCCTTGACCGAAACTATGTCAGTGCATTTGACCAACCGTTACCAGGGAGAGAATTTCGTGTTGGATTAACTTTTGACTTTAAAGTTCCTTCAAAATGAAATCTATTGCTTCAATCATTTTTGTTTTTTTGCTGTTTACAATTTTTTCTTGTAATCAAAATGCTGGAACAAGTAAGATTGATAGATTAATAAAGGATTACTTCAACCGTTCAATTGATATTCCACAGAATGTAGAGCGAATAATTCCTTTATATTATGTTCAGGCAGAAATTATTTGTGCAATTGGTGGGAAAGGGAAAATTGTAGGGATAGGAAAAATAAATGAAAAAAATTCTCTTTTTCTAAATACTAATTTCCCAGAAATGTTGAAGTTTCCACAAGTAGGACATGGCAATATTAATTATGAGAAAATAATTTCGATTAAACCGGATATTGTTTTTAGCGGAACTGAAAAACCAGTTATCGAACGATTAGAGCAATTAGGGTATGTGGCTATTGCCACATACCCTAAAAGTTTGAAAGATATTATGGACGAAACTTTATTTTATGGAGACATCATTGGAAAAAAGCAGCAGTCGCTAAGGATTTACGAATTATTTAAAAATATTGAAGATAAAATTTTTGAAATTTCTAAAAATATTCCTCTGAATAAAAGACCAAAAGTTTATTATGTCCGAACTGACGCATTAACATCTCTTGGTGGTAATGTCCAAGGAGAGATAATTGATTTAGCAGGTGGTCAACTCGTGACTAATGGGCTTGGCGATAATGCTACAAGTTTGCAAATGTCATTTGAAGACATATACAAATTCAATCCAGATGTGATAATTATTCGGGACAGGGCTTCTATTGAGCCCGAAGATATTTTCAATGATGTAAGATGGAAAAATATTAATGCTGTCAAAAATAAAAGAGTATTTCAAGAACATTCAGGTTGGACAGAGTATCGTTTAGAAACAATTTTCGGAATTATAGAAAAAGCAAAATGGTTACAGCCTGAATTATTTAGTGATTTTAATCCCGAAGCTGACTATAATAGGTTTATTGAAATCGTAAAACAAAACAACCAATGAATGCTCAACAGAAAACTATTACTGTTGTTATTCTCATTTCTCTAATTGTCATTAGCTCAATTTCCCTAACGTATGGTAATTACAAAATTGACTTTAATATTATTTTAAATTGGTTTTGTTCCAAACTAAGATTAACAACTAATATTTTATGGACTGAAGAACAAAGCATAATCTTATCTGGCATTCGGTTGCCGAGGATAGTTTTAGTTTCCTTGGTTGGTTCAAGTCTTGCAGTAGCAGGATCTGTCTTACAATCTATTTTCAAAAATCCGCTTGTTAGTCCCTATATTTTAGGCGTATCGGCTGGTGCTTCATTTGGAGTTTCAATTGTCATCGTTTTTTTTCAATCATACAATTTTCTATTCCTCCAATCATTTGCATTTATTTTTGGTGTTGTAGCAGTATTATCGGTATTACTTGTTTCACGGTTATTTTCTTCAGGCAACACAATTACATTGGTTTTATCTGGTGTAATCATATCTGCTTTTTTCTCTTCTTTAGTTTCCTTACTGCAATATTTTTCAGAAGAACAACAGTTGCAATCTATTTTATATTGGACTTTTGGAAGTTTTAATAATTCATCTTGGAAGGATGTTGTTCTTGTCAGCCCATTAAATATAATTTGCACAACAATTCTTATTACCCAAAGTTGGAGAATTAATGTTTTATCCCTCGGAGAACAAGAAAGCCAAGTTCTAGGAATTGATACCAATAAGTTCAGAATAATGCTTATTGGAATTACAACCTTGCTTACAAGTTCAGTAACAGCAGTTTGCGGTCCTATTGGTTGGATTGGTTTACTCATTCCTCATGTAGTTAGGTTTATTGGTGGGGCTAATAATTTTTATGTAATAATAAATTCTTTCTTATTGGGAGCGGTTTTCCTGCAAGTGGTTGACTTAATTGCAAGAAACATTGCATCAGTTGAAATTCCAGTGGGAATTGTAACTGCAATAGTTGGGTTGCCTTTTTTTATTTTTATACTCTACAAAAGTAAAAGTTCGTAAGATGATAGATGTAAATAATCTTTCAGTAAGCATTGGAAATAAAACTATTTTAAGGAACATTACTTTTTCTTTAGAAAAAGGAACATTGTCTATTATAGGTTTGAACGGGATTGGCAAAACAACTTTATTAAGAACACTTGCGGGTTTAAATAAGAGTTATTCTGGTCATATTTCAATTAATCAAAAATCATTAAGTAGTTTTTCTAATAAACATCTTTCAAGGTCAATTTCTTTTGTGCCACAAGAACATGTGCCATACTTTAAATTTACTGTTTTAGAAATGATTATGTTTGGAAGAACACCTCATATTAAACAGTTTGGATTTCCTACAAAGAATGATTTTAATGTTGTTGAAAAAATCCTTTGTGATATAGGATTAGAACATCTAAGAGAAAGATACTATACAGAATTAAGTGGAGGAGAAAAACGCCTAATTTTAGTTGCAATGGCACTAGCTCAAGAAACAAGAATAATTTTAGTTGATGAGCCAACAACATTTTTAGATTTCAAAAATGCAATGATTGTAATAAATAAAATTAAAAACCTTTCAAAAGAATTAGGAAAATTAATCGTAGTTACAATGCACGACATTAACCAAGCAATCTCTATAGCTGACCAAGCATTAATTTTGTATTCAGAGGATTGCTTTGATTTTGGCAATGCCGATGTTACAATTAATGAAATCAATTTGCAAAGGCTTTATGGAATGGAATTTAAGACAATGTATGACGACAACTTTAAATTTATTGTTCCAAGAAGAGGTTGAATAAAATGAAATACGGATTTTAAAAAATTATCAAATGTCTTCAAAGTGGTATACCGTCGACTGCCAAGATTGTGGTTCAGAAATTTCAGTTCATTAGGACTGGGACAGAACACAGACTTTGTGCAAATCTTGTTAAATGATGACACAATTATTCGTTTCAAAGAAAACATAAGGGGATTTATTTTCAAGGAGAAATATACAGACACTAATAAAAAGAAAAAGTAATGAATACAAACCTTGACATACAAATATTCGCAGAGGGAGAAGCACATGCACACAACAGCGGGTTTAAGAAATTGGCGGTTCAGTGGTTACAGGAAGTTCAGTTTTCCAATGAAACATTTGTGGTAACAGACAGTTTACGGGTCCGAAATCGCCAACTTCTTAAACCCACAAACCTTACCGGAAACCCTAAGAGGACAGTGCTAACAGTAAACGAACAGACATGAAACGAACAATTTTGGACACAATTACAGACAGACTGACCACCAACCCGACCAGCCAACGATTCGTTTTTTAATTTTTTTTGCCAACGCACAAATTTTTTAATTTGACTTGTCCTGAAATAGGTTTACACTAAAACAGTGTAAAAAATGGACAAGCAAAAAAGAAAAATCATTCAAAAAAGAGGGAAGCACTATTCAGAAACGGAGCGTAATGCCATTATCCGGGAGATGCTCAAAAACAATTGGACCAAACAATACACTTGGATGCTCTACACCGGTGAAGTTGAAGAAAGAGGGCAAGTGCTGCGATGGATGCGAAAGCTGGGTTATGTAGGCAAGATTGAGCATAAGCAATTCGTGAGCAAAAGAAGCATTCGTAGATTTGAAATAAAATCTACAGGCATGGCTAGCAAGAAAAAGCCGGAAGGAGAACCGTTTGAAGTTTTACAATTAAAGAAGCGTGTTGCTGAATTAGAGAAACAATTGAAAGATGCCGAGATGAAAGCTATTGCTTACGCTACAATGGTTGACATTGCTGAAAAAGAATTCAATATTCCGATTAAAAAAAAGTTCAATACCAAACCATTAGGGAAATGAAAACCAATTTTTCACACATAGGACTTGCCAGATTATGTGGATGGTTTGGTATCACCAGACAGGCATATTACCAGGAAATGTGGAAGGAAATGGAAGTGGGCATTGAAACAGAAGTGCTGCTCAAAGAAGTGCAGCACATCCGTAAAGACCACAAGAGAATCGGAACACGAAAGCTCTACCAAATGCTTACACCGGTGATGATGGAACATCAGATAAAAATCGGTAGAGATAAATTGTTTGACCTCCTGTCCGCCCATCAAATGCTCATACGCAGACGGAGAAGAAACATACGGACCACATTTTCCAATCACTGGTTACGGAAATATCCGAACCTCATCCGGGGCTTTATCCTCACTGCTCCAAATCAACTTTGGGTAAGCGATATTACTTACTGGAAAGTGAACAACATGACGGTTTACATCACTTTTATTACAGATGCCTATTCACACCGCATTGTCGGGTATAACCTTGCCGAATCATTAGAAGCAATAGAAAGCATCAAGGCATTGCAAATGGCTCTCTCTGCCTTGGGGGCAGAGAGCCATTTGAATCTTATCCATCACAGCGACAGAGGGCTTCAGTATTGCAGTGGTGCGTATGTAAAATTATTGCTTGACAGCAGCATTCAAATCAGTATGACTGAATCAGGTGACCCATTAGAGAACGCTGTTGCGGAAAGAGTAAATGGAATTTTAAAAGAAGAATATTTAGATACACAGCAAATCAAAACAGTGAAAGAAGCAATTGCTTACTTGCACAAAGCAATTAAACTTTACAACAGCAAACGACCTCACATGAGCATCAGTAACTACACTCCTGATGCAGTTCATCATGCAACAGAGCCAATTGATGTACAGAGATTGTGGAAGAATTATTACCCAAATAAAAAACCAACTGTAAACTCATATCAGGACTAACAATAAATTTGTAAATGAATAGCAGGATTAATTTTAAAAACTGTAAACTTTTTTCAGGACGAGACACAAGAGTGTTTTCTCCCACGCTCTATTAAATCCGCAATTCAGTTATCCAAATCCTACTCTCATAAATAACCCAAGATAACGCAGTTCAACGCAGCCGACTTTTACCTTTGCGGTCATGATTAAAATAAAACTGAGTTAGAATGAAATTATTTCTTGACGACCTTGAACTCGAAAAGTCAGGTCTATCCGAACAGATTAGAAAGGTAACAATCGAATTGCAGCAGCATCCGCTTTACAGCACTGTAAAAACAATTGAAGACATAAAAAATCTATATGCAGTTTCAGGTATGGTGCGTGTGGGATTTTATGGCACTATTAAAATCGCTTGAACAAGGTTTGTTAGTTGCCGATGTTGAATGGGTTCCACCACAAGACGGAAGGATAGGGCGCATACATCTATGAGATTCTTTTAACAGAAGAAACCGACATTACTGATTCCGGTTCTGGTCATTGCAGTCATTTTGAAACTTATTTGAAAGGAATGAAACAAGCAGGAGCAGATACAAAACCTATTGAAATTTTCATTTCTAACTTGAAAGCAAAAAAAAGTTTTGATGCAGCAGTTGTAAATACAGGAATACCTGATGCAGCATTGGAGTTTGTGAGAAACACTTTGAAACATGCAAAGTCAGATTTACCAAAAGCCGTTTCCGTTTTTTGTTTAAGCCGTGAGGGAATAATACCCGGCATGTTCACCACATTTCTTGAAAACATAAATCTGCAAAACAACCTTTCCACCTTTCACTGGTATTTAAAGCGACACATTGAGGTTGATTCAGACAGCCACGGGCCTTTAAGTGTGAAATTGTTTAAGATGGTAGTTGGCAATGACAAGCAACAACTAACGGAAGCATTGGAAGCAGCTTTAGATGCACTTACCGCAAGAAAAAAATTTCTCGACACAATACTTAATCACATTCAATTAAAATCAAAAAAAAAATTAAAATGAAAAAACAAAAAGCACCGTTCATCAGCTTTGCTGCACTTGTGTTGGCAATGCTATACCTGTTTACAGGTTGCACCAATGGAGGCAAGCCCATTGTGCAATCACAAAGCAATCTATCGGTTTACGACCGTGTCGTAAAAGATTCTGTTATCCGTTGCGGTTACACTATTTACCCTCCGGGCTGTATGAAAGACAGTTCTGGTAAATTAGTCGGAGTATTTGTTCAAACGCTTGAAAAAGCAGCAAGCGATTTAGGATTAAAAGTTCAGTGGGTGGAAGAAGTTGGATGGGAAACACAAATTCAAGGTTTGGAAAATGACCGTTACGATATGATAGGCAGTTCTGTTTGGTCAAATCCTAAGAGAGCAAAACTGACTACACTCACAATACCGCTTTACTTTAGTCCAATTGATATTTATGTTCGCAACGATGAAAAGCGTTTCGATAATGTTTCTGATTGGAGCGTATTAAATGACCCTCGATATAAAATTTCAGTTGTTGACGGTGGCACTGGTGATGTAATCCGCAAGAACCGTTTTCCAAAGGCAACGGCAGTTTCATTACCTGAAAATACTGATTTCGGAACTTCATTCCTTGATGTCGTAAATAATAAAGCTGACTTTCTTTTGATGGAGCCGTTTCAGGCAAGCAAGTTCATTCAGAGCAATGGTTACAAAGTGAAAAATATTTCTGCCACCAAACCGCTTTACATGTTTGGCAACAGTTACATGTTCAAACGCAGTCAACCCGAATTTGAACATATGCTTAACACAGAGTTTCAAAATCTGATTAACAACGGTTATGTGGATGACCTGCTCAGTAAGTATGAAAAATTTCCGAACAGTTTCTTGCGAGTGCAGAAACCTTACGCTATAAAATAATGACATGAGTGTTTACGAGATACTTTCAAATTATCACAAAGAGCTTTGGTCAGGGCTGAAGGTTACACTTCAGCTTTGCGGCTTTGTGTATCCCATTGGAATTATCTTGGGTTCACTCATTGGGATTGCAAGACACAAATGGAAAATCGTTGCGGGTATTCCGGGCTTCGTTTTTTCACTCATTATTTCTTCAACACCCATTTTAGTTTTTCTTTTTTGGTTGCACTATCCCTTGCAATTCATGTTGCAAATTGTAGTTGACCCTTTCATTACTTCCGCTATTGCTCTTAGTGTTGTAATGACGGTAATTGTTTCGGAGCAAGTGCGACATGCACTCAATGATTTCCCAACTCAATACTTGCTTTCAGCAAGAGCATGTGGATTAACGACTAAGCAAATCGTGATAAAAATTCAACTGCCTATGATATTCCGGCAGATGCTTCCCAATTTATTGTTTGCAATGGTTACAGTGTTGCAAGCAACACTGTTCACCAGTATGATTGGACTGAATGAAATTTTCAGAGTAGCACAGCAAATCAACAGCGACATTTATCAGCCCGTGCAGATTTACACTGCACTTGCAATATTCTTTATCGGTGTTTGTGCAGTGCTGAATATTTTGGCGTTCTGGCTAAAGTCACGATTAAAATGGAGTTTCTCCGAAGTATAAAAACAATGCTACAAGCCATCAACATATCAAAATCTATTGCCGGAAGAAAAATTCTTTCGGAGATTGATATTGTTGTCACTCCAGGACATGTAGTTGCACTTGTAGGACCAAGTTGAGGTGGCAAAAGCACACTCCTACGCAATCTTTCATTACTCGAAAAACCTGACACAGGTAAAATTATTATTGATGAAAGGCACTTTAATTTTCCGATGAACGGAAAATTTTTTCCAAATCACATTCACCCTTTGGTGTCAGTCGTATTTCAGCAATTTCATTTATGGCCACATTTAAAAGTAAAAGACAATTTGCTGATGCCATTGCAACAGCAGCGCATCAGTTTTAGTCAAACTGAATTTGATGAATTGACAAATTATTTTGAGGTGGACACTCTGCTAAAAAGATTTCCGCATCAAATAAGCGTTGGACAAAAACAGCGCATCGCTTTTATTCGTGCAGTGCTGTTGAAACCAAAATATCTTTTGCTTGATGAAATTACAAGCGCACTCGACATTCAGCACATTGGTAAACTGCTTCGCTTTGTAAAACAACTTTCACAGAAAGGAACAGGAATTTTAATTGCAACACATCTTATTGGCTTTGCAGCCAATATAGCTGACCAAATTGTTTTTTTGAACGAAGGAAAAATTGTTGAGCAAGGGAACAAAACTATTTTGAAGCAGCCGCAAACGGAATTATTCACCAAGTTTCTAACCTACCTTGAATATGCTGGCTAAAGGGTATCACATACAAAGATTAAAGCCGGAGGTTGAGGAAAATATCCGAGAAATTCTTCGTGAGGGTTCTGAAAAAGTAATCGGGATTCTCCACGAACACTTCAAAGATTTTGTTCCTGACGATAGTGAAATGTTTTTTGAGCAAGTGCTTATTCAAGTGGCAACAACAGTCAGTAAAGTCGCTTCACTATCGGAATTAAATTTTGACCAAACGAAAAAAAAACGAATTGCCTTTTTGCCCGGCTTCACCATGAAAGGCAAGGACAAAAAACGGGTAACACACAAAGTAAAGTTTGAAAAAAAATTTATTCCCTCTGATATTGCTTTTAATATTTCAGGCAAAGAAAAAGTAGAACGGGTAAAGGAAGTAGTTACGAATCAGGCATTGCTTTACTATCATTTGTTGGAGCATCATGATGATGATACAAAATTTTGAACGGTGGCACACACCAGTTTCTTATTACCAACGCTACCAGTTTAAGAACGGAATCAAAATATCACTTAGACCTGTTGCAGGTTTTACGGGTAAGAAAAATTCAAAGCCGCAGGATGAAATTACTTTTCTCACCATTGAAGTTGATTTCAAAAAACTGAATACAGTTGAAAAACTCTACAATCATTTTGACAATAACTTAAATAAAGGAAACCCTGAACTCAGGTGGCCTCTTAATGTTCAGGACAAAGAAGGCGACTACATGAAAAAGATTTCTACTTACAAGATGCGGGGCTATCTCGTTTCGCTTTGGTATAAAATACTGCACGACACGAACAAGGAAAATATTCCTGAATGGTTTACTGAGTGCATAGATTTTGCCGATACATCGGGCTTTGAAAAACTTAAAGAGCGTTTACAAAAATTGCAGAAAGCAATTGCAAATAGTAACGGTGAGCATTATTCTTTTTGGTATAGTTTGGCATTTAATCATCTTCCAGATTTCACTGCACCTGATGAGCCTGTAAAAGAAACTTTAGGTTCTGCAATGCTCATGACGAATTTTGAATTGAAACCACAATTCTTTTTTTGGGTGCAGCCGTGGGTGAATAGAGTTTACAGGCACATACGGGATTTTGAAACTCTTGAAAAAGCAATTTCAGCTACGAGGCAACAACTCATGAGTGTTTACGCTGGTGATAAAAAATACCTCCCGAATATAGTTCAAGGTGATAGATTAGTAAGGGCTGACCATGCTTACAAACACGACAAGGAACTCATATATTATTATCAGGAATTTTTTGGCAAAGAAACGGAAGCTACCATCAAAGAGCTATACGAGAAAGCCATAACCCTTGTAAACTCTATTACTCTTATCCATTTAATACAACTGAATTATACTTCGAGTATTCCGTCAAATCTTGAAGCAGTAATTACAAAATATCGTAAGGAGGTTGATAAAATTTTGCCGTCAAAAAATTTTGGTTTTAATGCCTTACTGGAAAATCACACTGATTCCAAAACAAAAATTCTTTTCAAGAATAGATTATTGGGGAGAATGGCTACCTTAATTTTTTATTGCAACTACAAATATTCAATTGAGCAAATTCATTCCATTCTTACACACAAGGTGAAAGAAATTGGAAAGACACACGGTAATACTAAAAACTGTTACAGTGTGTGTCGGGCAAACTACTTCATAGATGAACTTGTAAGCAACAACGATGATAGTGCGAAGGAACATTCTATTGAAAAAGTAATGCAATCTGTTTCACCACATGAAAAAGAGTTAATAGAAGCATCAAAGAAAAATTTTGACAGATTTTTGTCAAGTGTTTCTGATATTGATGCTACTGAAAAGACCACATTAAAAACACAACTCACAGCAATATTTCGCTAAATGATTTTACATTTTTGGTTCAAATATTTAAGCAGATAATCTCAGATAATCTTTCGGGTAACCTGCTAAATCACCGCTTAGATTATACGAGTTACAGTTCCCTCCTCCTCTAAGAACCCGACCTTTGGCTCATAATCAAAAAGATTATGAAGCCAGTTTTACAAAACAAAATTTTATCGCAGCAACAGCAGCAATCGCCTTCGGTGAAGATGATTGACCCTGCTGTTTTTTACCGCATTGTAAATGCACGGCATTTGAATTTAAATCAACTGCTAAAAGAAACTTTCACCGCATTCAAAACAAATTCTCAAAAAATCAAAACTGACAGCGCATGAAACCTACAAACAAATTCAACGAAACGGTAAACACCGCTGCACCGGAAAAGAAAAGCAGTAGCCAACCCAACGGCCAACAAGAGCAACCACCAATAGTCGGTTCGCTTGAAAACATTGAAGTTGTGAAGGGCTTAATCAACCACCACATTGAGTGGGCTTACAACGATACAGACCCAAACAAAAATTCCTAACCAATAAAAATTAGCAACATGGAAAAAGTCCTACATTATTATTATCAGGCGCAAAAGGATGTTCGCCTTAATAGCATCCCACACCGCAAACCCGATGGCACATATAAATGGTGCAACGGGCAACTTGAAATTTTGAACGGAGAAAAGTTCAAGCAGCTACGGCTAAACAACAACGAAGTTGAACACCTGACCAACCGTAAGACCAACATCAAACGGGAAATGTTGGTGTATCAAAACCCAACCGGAAAACTTTCAAACGAGGGTGAACGGTTGTCGGCAAACTATCAACCGGAGATAGACGATGAAGAACTCACTTTGCGTGGAGCAAAATCCGAGTTGAGAAAATTTGAGGATGATATGTTGAATCGTGGCGTGGTGATACCGGACGGAAAAGCGAAGGAGAAAACAAAGAAGCCGGAGCCGAAGAAAAAAAGCAACGGCTTCAACTTCAAAACCATTTTCAGTTTCTTGGGCATTTGGTTGGTGGGTGAAATCTTTATGACTTATGTGCAGTGGAACGGCTTACGCAACGATAAAGGAATTGAGGACATGGTAGTGCGTAGCTTATCGTTTGGCGTTATTCTTTTCCTTGTTCACTTGGTGGCACACTTCAACCGCAACCGCAAGCGGTTGGTTTATCCAATCTTTATTGGTTTCAGTTTGCTAATGCTTATGACTATGTTGTTTGCACCGCTCCTTATTAATAAGGCGTATCCGGCAGGTGATGATGCTGCAACAGTATCGCAACAGTGGTCGCTTACAAATGCACCTGCAACAACAACAGGCGCAATAACTACAAATCCATTTTGGATTGAGTTCTACCGTGAGAACGAAATGATACCTGCCATTTTATGTTTTCTGTTTTTTGTGGCGATGCAAAGTTTTATGAATAACAAGAAGAAAGAAGAACCCGAACAAGCAGCAGAGCCGGAAGAAAAACCTGAATCGTTACATGACCACATTTTAAGAAGGCGTGAATACCTGACAGAAAAAATTTCTGAAAGCGAAAGCCGCTTAAAAGAGTTTAAAGCAAAACAGCGTGACGAAATCACAAACACCACCGGCAGTTTGCAGGACATTCTTGTAAAACTTGAAGCTATGAAAAATGAGTGGGCAGAGCTTGACAAAAAAATTGCTGCCATTAAAACCACATCGGAAGAATTTCTCACCGACCTTGAAATAGAGTTGAACGAATACAGCGTAGAGTTTTTAGATGTGCTGAACAGTGATGAAGTAAAACACTCTTTGGTATCACCCGAATGGCAAACCCGTAACGACATTTCTAACTTCTATAAAATCCAAATCGAATAACCATGAAACAGCAACATTTTATTTTGCGATTGATAACCGCCATTGCGCTTATACTCCCGTCATGCAAATCGCTAATTGAATGTGACAGCATCGCACCAAAGCAAGCGACTTTTTTAATGGATGTAAGCGACAAAAAATTGTTTGCCGACATTGAAAATGATTTGACAACCAACTTCCCCGGCTTCATGCAGAAGTCAGGGCTTGGCAATATTACACCGTGTCAGAGTTTCACTCTTTCGTTTGCACACATGAGCGCAAAGGAGGATTTGAATATTGCATCTGCAACCATCGCCATCAATCGCAAAGGTCAGAGCAAGAAAGAAGAAAGCAGACAGGCAAACCCTACACCGCTTGTTCAACTTATGCAGAAAAAAATAAGCGACTATAAGCAATTGACGGAAGACCCACTTATGACATCAGGCAGCAACATTGCAAATGTTTTGTTGAAGGCAATCATCCAATCAAACCCAGATGCGGAAAATTATTTTTTTCTTTTTTCTGACATGTATGAAAATAATTTGCAGCTAAATCTTTACAAAGGAGTGCCGGACAAAAAAGATGTTCCGAAAATTATTTCAAGGATGATAGAGCCATCGGTGCTTGATAAATTTCATAAGCTACAAAAGGAAGGACTGCAAGAAAAAATAATTATAGTCATGAAGCAAGAACCATCAGGTAGAAAAAATCAGCGTGCCGTTAAAGATTTTTGGATAGCTGTATTTTCTGAACTCAAATTACAAACTCAATTCGTTGATAATCTCACAAACACCATTGACCTATGATTATACTTTTAGCTCTACTCACATTTGCCGTTTTGCTTAAAGTCCTTCAAATGCTTTTGAAGGATTTCACACGGTTCATTTGGAAGAAAACAACTTCCATCAGTTTGCCCAATTCGTTTGTTGACTTTGGCGAGTATGCAGTAACCGCATTTTTTGTTGTGGCGCTATCAGTATTGGGTTTGTTGTTTTACAAATTCGGAACAGCATTTTTTGCTTACATATTTTCAGGCGACTTGATTTCTTTTTTCGTTACGCTAAGAGGCGTGTTTTCCGTTGAGAGCGATATTCAAAACCCTTTCAGTTTTCAGCACATTGTTTCAGGTTTGGTTTTAACTCCGGCACTTCAGTTCGCAACATTTTATTTCATCTACCGGAGCATAAGGACATTTATGTTTTCCATTAACCGGACTTTCGGACATTCATATTCTGAAAGCGATGTTCTGTATTTCGGTTTTCTTTCTTCACTCTTTTTCATCTTGCTTGAAATTATTTTTTACAGTCAGAACATTCCGACCGTTTCAGGCGTGGCACATTTCACCTACTTAGCGATTTCAAAAATTTCTGCCATCACTTATTACTTAGCAGTAGCACACATTCAACTTTTGAAAAATGAGGAATACAAAAACTCATTGCCTACTTATGTTCATTTGAAAAAGCGTGAGTCGGCTGTAGTTCTTTCTCCTTTGAAAATTATTTTGGTGACATATTTCATTGGTGTAATTCTTAACGCACCATTTTGCACCGGAACACAGTTCATGCAAAACAATTTGTGGGTGATTCTCATTTTCGTTGTATCATGCGCTATCTTCTTTTTCATTTTGCGTTTCTTCCTTTCAGGAGGGTTCAATTATTTAGGTGTGGTGATGTTGGCTGAAAGTTCAGAACACTTAACTGCAAACGGGAAACTGTTTGAAGCGAAAACTGAAATAAGAATTTTTATTGCAACAGCAGTAATTGCTTTTCTGTTTGCGATTCTCAAACTGAAATTATTTTTCGTAATCATTTTCCTTTTCACAGTTGTAATACTGCTTTACATTTTTCTTCATGCTGTTTGCTATTTGGCAGGGCTTGCTTTTTCAATCGGTAGAATGAAATGGAAGAAGCAAGAGCCGGAGGAAATAAAAGGCGAAGTCGTAGGAAAGTATTTGCTGACAACAATAAAGGCAGCAGCGAAAGCAACAACGCCAATGTTTGGTTTTATCTTTTTTGTTTTTGTGCTGTTCAGTTTTTTTCCAAAACATTTTGTTCATACAAACGAAAACTATGTTCACTCTGTTTTTGATGAAACGGGAAATCCTTTGTATGTAGAACACACAGAAGGGAACGGATGTGTGCCGGTGGCACACTCACAAATTCCTAACTTCTTTTCAAATGCCTTTACTTACAGGAGGACAGAAGTTTTACAAAACAGAATAGTTGGTTGCCACAGAAATCAAATTGGCATGGAATATCACTTGCAACTTTCTATCGTTTCTTCACAGGCGGAGGTGGCTCAAATCTGAACATGCAATTGATAAAAAACATTGCGTTCCCAAAATCATTTCCGCAAGATGTTCAGCGCAAATTTTCTGAAAGTTTAGCAGCGTATCAGTTATCACTTCAAACTTCTGACACTGCAATCATCACGGACTACCTGAATGAGATAAGCATGACAGGAGGAAAAAATCAAAGCGGAGTAATGCAAGGAAGTTTATACACTTTCGGTTTGCCAATCACTGAATTGAATCCGCTTGAAATAATGTATTTGGTAGCGACACTAAAAAGAGGTTCGCAATTTAAAACGCAAAACGGTTTCATCAATTATCAGGATGCAGCAGACCACAGCGAAGAAATTGCAGCAGCATTATTAGAGCAAGCAAAATCGTGGGAGGAACAGGGCTTACTTACAAAGCGTGAATACAACAGTTTGCGAAACCAAGAGTTGCGGTTTGTAAACAAACCTTACTGGACAATTTGCGGAACAACAACAAATCAATTTCTGCTAAAGCAGATGAAAGAATCCAAGGTTAAGTGTATCGCATACAATTCAAGTATCACATTCGCTAATCAGCAACACATTACAAACGCTGTAAAAAAAGTTTGATACAGAGTTTCAATTGTTCAAAAGAATTCAAGGTTTCGACCTTTACACAGCAGCAGTTGTTGTTGATGTGAAAACAGGAAATGTAATTGCTCATTACGGAAGCGAAGGAGTTACTGACCTGACACAGTTTGCCGGAGGCAATCCGGTTGGTAGTATTATCAAACCGTTCATCTTGCTTCAAATGCTTGAAGCAGGTTTTAAGTTTGACAACATTTCACTTTATGACGGACAGATAAAAGGTAAACGCACTCCGAACAATTACAGCGGACATTATTCAAACACGAATGTTGGCATCAATGAAATTTTGGGAAAGTCGCTCAATGCGCCAATGGTAAATATCCGACAGGTAACAGACCCGTTGACTTTATTCAACAGCGTTGAAGAACATTTTACTGACATGAATATTTCCAACGACAACTTTTTGCATTTAGATGATGCGAACAGAAGAACCGAACACGAAATAAATTATCCGTTAGGTAGCCGCAACATGACTTTGTTTGAAATTGCACAAGCATATCAGACGTTATTTAACGGTGGACAATGTTTGCAGCTCTCCGTATTTTCATCTGCTTACGACCCGTATAAAAACACCACACAACAATTCAATCAGAAGCAGCGACAGGTTTACAACCATGACAACGCTGACTTGATTGCGACTGCACTCAATAACGCCATGCAAACAGGAGGAACAGGCACACACATAAAGAGTTTACTTCCGCAGGATGTTACCTTCTATGTAAAGACAGGCACATCAGACGAAGCCAAACACGGTTACACAGTTTTGTGTGACGGAGAAACATTGATTGTAACATACATCTCTTACGGAAAAGTTGAGAACGATTATTTGAAGTTAGGACAACTTCCAATTCCATTTGAATCCGGTGGAAGAAGTGCAGGTGTATTAGCAGCAGACATTTACAACGAACTGAAATAAAAAGCCAACGCACATTGCAAGCACATTTTATTTTTTGCAAACGCACAAAGCCAACGCAGAAAAAAATAAAAAGAGCTTGCAATCTTCCACCCAAAAAGAAATTCAATTTATTTTTCTCCCACCCTACGGTGTTTTAATTTTTTTTGCCAACGCACGGTGCCAAATCGGACGGACAGTTCTTCTAATGTAGAGTGCTTTTAATTACCTTCCTGCGGACATTGAACAGAACCGCTTCGTATGAACAGCAAGGCAGCACATAACAACCAAGGCTTCGTTGCGTGCGGAGCGCGAACAATGAAGCCGATGTTGCACGGAACCTCCGGTAGTTTTTCCCGGTGATTTGAGCTACTTGTTTTTTGTTATGGGGTTTGCGTTATTGTGCTGCTTAATGATACTGCAACATTGCCCTTTTGATTTGAGGACGATATATCCAAAGTCCTGCTGCTAAAATATTTTTGATACCTGTTGCTATACATTTGATGCTGATCTGATCATTAAGGATGGATTTTATTTCTCTGTGGCTTGTTTTTTTCACCTCCTGTCAAAGCTTCGCTACTCCGATCAATCGCGATTATTTTTTTTCACTCAACTCTTGTTTTGATTTTTCAATGTTTAAGTAAACACGTGGAGGCCCACGCTTAGGCAACAACTCAATGGTGATCATCGTGGCCGTTTTGCAACACGGACAAATCTTCGGATCAAATGTTTTTAATTCGCGCACTTCACTTTGTACCGATGTGATGGATGATGTCTGGGCTTTGATCACAGGAAGGGCCACCTTCTTACGCGTGCTGCTCAGTATGCCGTAATGGCGGATTCTCACAAATCCTTTCGGCAGGATGTGCAGCGTGAACCTGCGGATGAACTCCATCGCATGTAAAGTGAGTTCCTGCTTTGATGCTCCTTTACGGTAATCTTTGTAAGTGAACCTTACCGTATCTTCTTCAATAGCTGTGATGCGGTGATTGCTGATCGCGATCTTATGCGTGTATCTGCCAAGGTATTCAACCACACTCTGCCCATTGCCGAAGGCGCGTTTGGCATACACTACCCACCTGTTTTTGAACAGTTCATTGAGCAGCTTTCTATCTACATCAGGGATTCTTTGTTTCAGTGCTGCAACATATTTTGCCCTGAACACCTTGCTCATTGCCTTTGCAGGAAAAAGATACTTGCCGTTGCTTTTCGCCTTTTTCCATTTGCCAGCCCGGGTCAGTCCGCCTCCGGGAATGATGCAATGCAAATGCGGATGAAGCGTCAGTTGTTGTCCCCACGTATGAAGGATGCTGATCATGCCCGTGTCGGCTCCAAGATGTTTTACATCACCGCCAAACACTTTTACCGTATCCCATGCTGCATCAAACAAAGCGTCATACACTTTCCCTGATTGGTGCATGGCAAGTTTGTTGAGTGTATCGGGCAAGGTGAACACCACATGGAAGTAGGGAACTGCAAGCAATTCTGTTTCCCTGTCCCTGATCCATTGTTCCCGCTCCTTTCCCTGGCACTTCGGGCAGTGACGGTTTCTGCAACTGTTATAACTCACACGAACAGTACCGCAAGCAGTACACACATCCTTGTGTCCGCCAAGAGCTGCGGTTCTGCAGCGCATGATCGCACCCAGCGTACGCAACTGCCAGGAGTTTATTTGCGGATGTTGTTCCACCTGTAGCCAGTGCTTTTCTAAAAGACCGGCTACTTCATAAACAGCCTGCATCCTTAACTCAGGTTGTAAAGCGTATCGAGCGGGCTGAACGGTTTTTGTCTGCCACTCTGTGCTATGTGCAGATAGACCATCGTCGTTTCAATGTGTGAGTGACCCAGCAACTCTTTGACCGATACGATGTCCATGCCATCTTCGAGCAGGTGTGTGGCATAGCTGTGCCTCAGCGTATGCACATTCACCTCTTTGCGGATGCCCGCTTTTTTACTCAACATTTTTACTGCCCACTGAACACCGCGTTGTGAGTAGCAGCGGTCCGTCTCTGGTTCTGATGAACTCAGACTTCCGGTAAATAAATACGTCTCCGGATTTTCTGCTTCGATATAACTGCTGATGCCGCGTGTCAATAATTTTCCAAGAGGTACGTAACGGTCTTTGCGGCCTTTGCCTTGTCTGACCAGTAACATGCTGCGATCAAGGTCTATGTCTTTTAACATAATACTGCGCACCTCTCCACAGCGCAGTCCGCAGCCATACAACAAACTCACCAGCAAACGGTGTTTGAGTAACACGGCTGCTTTGATGATGGCTTTTACTTCCTGTCGGCTCAATACTACAGGAAGCTTCTTTTCCTTCCTGATGCTCGGAAGTGCGATGCGTTTGTCCTTCAGTCCTTCTAAGCGGAATAAAAAACGAAGTCCGTAAACGGTGTGTTTGAAATAGCTCTCCGATGGAGTGCTGTCGCGTAGCAGTAAATGCAGGTAATCCTCGATCTGGTCATCTTCCAGTTCGGTGGGAAGGCAATTAAAGTGCAGCGCGATCTGCGAGATATACCGGCTGTAATTCTTTAACGTGCTTTCACTTCGCCCTGAAGTGTGCATCTTCCTTTCGAAGCGGTGATACAGCTCTCTGAACCCTGTTACTTTAGCACAGGCACTGGCCACCAGCGTATCTCCGGTGGACTGTTGTAAGGCAAGTTTTTTTTCATGTTGAATGAGTTTTTTGTTACATTGATTCGGTAAACGTAATAAGGTTGGAGATGGGAGAAAAACTACCGGAGGTTTAGTGCAACATAAGATTCCTCTGAAAATATAATCCTTTCAGTTTAATAGTTTCGGCAATAGAATTTTTTACTCACGTTACCGTGATTTATTTATGCCGTAACCAATGTCTGGCCGTTTGAATTTAGTGTTACTGTTGACTACACAGTTGCCTTTTTTCGGAATCAAAAAGTTGAATATTCCTCTGCGAGTTGATCTTGCCCTGATTGCTCAAAACTTAATCGCTCATGAATGTGTTCTGCAAATTTCCCCAGACCAGGTCCGGAGTTACAGATAGGCAGCTTAAAAGTCAGTTTACCCAATGACGGGATCACTATAATCTTATCGGCCATGTACGCTATTGAAAAATGCTATGAGGCCTTGCGCTTGGCAAGACGGTCAGCAAAATATTGTCCTCCGTATTCTTTGTATTCCAAAGTGCCTTTGATGATTTTGTAAATGATCCGTAACAGCTTTCGCGCTATCACTACAATGGCTTTTTTAGCATGCATCCGCCTTGTAAGGTGATAATACTGCGCACGCCAGTAACTGCCTTTGTGAATGCCAATGCCGGCGGCACGCCTGAGTTGTGGCTTAATAAACATCGAGGTTTCCATTGTTGATATTCGTTTGGTGAACCTCCTTCTACGATTAAATAACCATTTTCATTCGCATGTGTGTATTTTTGGTCATGGAGCTTAAAAGAAATTGAAAAAGAGGGGCTTTGACAGGTAATCAAACAGTTGTTCTTTCTACTTACATTTGTGGTTAAACGAAAGTGTGTGCATCTTATCCCCTCTTTTTTCAACTTCTTTAATCCCTTCTTCGTTTGTGGCAATGCTAGAACGACAAAAAAATAACATGATTGAATTACAAACCAAATATCAAAAAACTATAAAGTTTGCGGCTAAAAAGCATGCAGACATTAATCAATTAATTCCTGGAACAAACTTGCCATATGTTGTTCATTTGAGCAATGTTGCAATGGAAATTCTGATTGCGGCTCAAAAGACTGAAAAGTTTGATTCCGAGTTTGCAATTCAAGTTGCTTTGCTTCATGACATTTTAGAAGATACAGAAACTACATTTGATGAAATTGCTAATGAATTTGGAAAAGAAATTGCTCAAGCTGTTTTAGCACTGACAAAAAGCTCTAAAATAACAAAAGAAGATAGAATGAACGATAGTCTAAATCGTATTAAAGAATTACCAAAAGAAGTTTGGGCTGTGAAATTGGCAGACAGAATAACAAACTTACAAGTTCCACCAGAACATTGGAGTATTGAAAAGATTACAGAATATCAAAAACAAGCTATTCAAATATATAATTCACTCAAAGGGGGAAATGAATATTTGGAAAACAGACTTCTTGAAAAAATATCAGACTATTTAAAGTATTGTGTGACTGTTAACAAATAAGCACAGCCGCTAACATATAAGGATTAAACGCGCGCAGCGAAGCGGAGCAGCGATTTAATCCTGTGTTGAAAGAAGCTTCGGTAGCCCCTCCCATGTTGACTTACAGCCTTATGGGGATTTAATAAAATCAGTGCGATTCCGGACAGGCAGTCTGAGTCAATTTCAGCTTGCAGATATGTTGTTGTACCCGGTTTTGTAATACCATTTTGAGCAGATTATTTTTTACGGCTAATCTTTTTTGGCTGACGGCTCCGTTTTTTTTCAGTTAAGCACATAGCAACCCTATTCGCCATTTTGCAGCAAAATTAATCGGTGATTTTTTGTTGGGTATTTTTCCTGGTGTGCTGCTCTGATCAATCGTTACGCGCTCCATAAATTTTGAATACGCAGCCGCAAAACCCGCTACATGAATTTTTGCCTGCGACACTAATGTGGTCTTTGATTTTTTGTTGTTGCTCATTTTTATGGTTTTTAGATTGGAGCACGTATTACAAAAAATCCGTTACATTGTGATGATAGTTAAAATGGGCTACCGAAGGTTCTGTTCAACATGGGCTTATACGTTAGTGGGCACGAAGTGCGGACAGGAAAAAGTGTTTCATTTAGTTAACTTTATTGCGGGCATGCACTTGATCGCTTCAAACGCCCACCAACGCAAAGCCCCATTCGTTAGCGGTAACCTTAAAATGACACATCACGACTATGAAAATAACATCATTAGACAGAGAGATAAGAAAAGTATTTGAAACAGGGTATTATAATATTCCAAGATTTCAAAGACCTTACTCATGGGAAAAAGACCAGGTTACAGAATTCTGGGATGACACCATTAAAGACAGCGAGACTGATTATTTCATTGGCTCAATAGTAGTTTATAAGAAAAATGACGAATTGTTTGGAATTGTAGACGGCCAGCAAAGGCTAACAACAATTACAATGGTGTTATGTGCCGTAAGAGATTTTTATATTTCAGAAGGATTGGTCAATCCTGCAAGAGGCGTTCACGCATTGATAGAAAAAATCGATCTAAATAATGAACAAAAGTTCGTTTTACAGACCGAAACTTCCTACCCATATTTTCAAGAACATATACAAAAATATGAGGAGCCGGAAATTGATATTGAATATGGAGTTGAAGAAATCAATCTTAAAAAAGGATTTGAGCTCATTAACAAATTTATTAAGCAAGAAATAGATCTAATCAAAACTAACAAGCAGTTAAGTAAAGAAAAGCGAGACAAGGCAATTCAAGATAAATTAAATGATATCAGAGACAGAACTCTCAAACTTAAAGTAATATATGTTGAATTAGATGATGAAGATGATGCGTATGTAATATTCGAGACCTTAAATACCAGAGGTAAAGATTTAAGTGTTGGGGATTTAATAAAAAATCATCTGACAAAAAACATTAGAGCAAAGAATTCAGGTGTTGACATCCCGAAAGACAAATGGAAAATTATTCGTGACAATATTGACAGCACTTCCAAGGATTTGGAAATTGATACTTTTCTTTTGCACGTTTGGCTTTCCAAATATGAATTTACCACTACCAAAACTCTATTTAAGAAGTTCAAGAAAAACATATCAAAATCCGAAGCAAAGACGTTTTTAGATGGCCTTGTTACTGATAGTGTCACTTACAAAAACATTTTTGATACCGACACAAAAAAATGGACCAAAAATGAACTTCCATTAAAGCAATCTCTATCAATCCTTTATGGCTTTAATGTGACACAGCAAACACCTATGGTGCTTTCAATAATGAGAGAATACAATGCGAAAAGATTAAAATATAAGTTCGCTAAAGAAGCTTTAGAGGCTATTGAACATTTTCACTACATTTTTACGGCTATTACTTCGCAACGGTCTTCTGGAGGTGTAGCTTCAATGTATTCTCAATATGCTCGAAAACTTTCAGAAGCAAAAGATGACACAGAAAAGCTAAAAGTGATTCGAGACCTTCGGCAAAAGATGAGAGACCGCATACCAACCTATGATGAATTTTTAGCCGCCTTCAAGACTCTTGAATTCACCAATGGGTATACGAAACAGAAAAAAATAATTCAGTATACGTTAGCAAAAATAGATGCGCACTATAATAAAAGCGGTGTTTCTATTAATTACGATGCAATGACGCTTGAACATATTCTTGCTCAAAATCCGCCAAGCAAGTCAAAAGATCATGATGAATATTATGGTAAAATCGGAAACTTGCTTTTAATTGATGAAAAAACTAACAATGACTTAGGGAACAAACCATTTAGCGGTAAAAAGACTATTCTTCAGAAGGCAAGTATTTATGTTGATGATGTATTGAAAAATGCAACAGACTGGACAACATCTGAAATTGAACAAAGAACTATCAATTTTGCGAAAGTTGCTTATAATAACGTTTTCAAAATTTGACAATCGAAAGGCTACCGCTAACAGCGTATATAAGAAAAAAGCCACGAAGCATTTTTTCATTTACAAAGTTGATGGTGTGGCTTTCTTCTTATATACGCAATCGTTAGCGGCAATGCTTCGTCTTCGATGAGGCGACTGTGTAAACAACTGGTTTTTCAAATATTTCTAACCACATTTTTCCCTATCTTTAAAGTGTGGTAAAGAAAACAAAATATCAGGTAGGAATTGAGATTGATACGTTGACAAATAGTATTCTCAACACCATTTCTGGTGACAGTTTCCCAACGGATATTCACCACATTACAAAGGCAGATTTAAAGAACACGACCAAAAAAAGTGGCTGGCTGTTTAACTGGGCAGGTGAGTGCAGACTTTCTGACCGGCAAGTTTTCAAACTGACAATTCGTAATAACCCTGAAATCGTTCAAGGACTTTTAAGTATAAGTGATTACAATGACCACTACTATTTACATCTTGTAGAAAGTGCACCTTTCAATTTAGGAAGGAACAAACTTTATGAAGGGGTGCCAGGAAATTTGTTTGCCTTCACTTGTAAAACTTCGTGGGACAAAGGTTATCAGGGTTTCGTCTCATTTACTTCAAAAACAAAGCTGGTTGATCATTACGAAAAAACTTTAGGAGCTACTCATGTAGGTGGAAACAAAATGGTAATCTATCCTCAAGAGGCACTTAAACTTATCAGAAAATATTTTCCAATTTAAACAATAATCAAAAATGGGATTCATCAAAGAACCGGCAGGCATCGACTTCGTAGTTGATCCGACTCCGTTGACAAGCACAGACAGAAAAAAGATAAGTGAAATTATTGCTTATTATAAAGCTACAGGCCGTAAAATGCCTATTCAAAAGACAACGTCTCGGAGTCATACTACTCGATCCAGAAAGAAGGTGATTGCATAACTCAACCGACACTCTTTCGTGAATATAATAGCACATGCCGCTAACAAATAAGGATTAAACGCGCGCAGCGAAGCGGAGCAGCGATTTAATCCTGTGTTGAAAGAAGCTTCGGTAGCCCCTCCCATGTTGACTTACAGCCTTATGGGGTTTTAATAAAATCAGTGCGATTGCGGACAGGCAGTCTGAGTCAATTTCAGCTTGCAGATATGTTGTTGTAACCGGTTTTGTAATACCATTTTGAGCAGATTATTTTTACGGCTAATCTTTTCTGGCTGAAGGCTTGGTTTTTTTCAGTTAAGCACATAGCAACACTATTCGCCATTTTGCAGCAAAATTAATCGGTGATTTTTTGTTGGGTATTTTTCCTGGTGTGCTGCTCTGATCAATCGTTACGCGATCCATAAATTTTGAATACGCAGCCGCAAAACCTGTTACATGATTTTTTGCCTGCGACACTAATGTGGTCTTTGATTTTTTTTGTTGCTCATTTTTATGGTTTTTAGATTGGAGCACGTATTACAAAAAATCCATTACATTGTGATGATAGTTAAAATGGGCTACCGAAGGTTCTGTTCAACAGCAGATTTGCAATAGTCGGGGTTTCGTACTCCGCAGACAGTTTAACAACTACACAAAGTTCATTGCTCCGCATCAACATTTATGGTAAAACCCCGCCCATCGCAAATCTGCAAACCGTTAGGCGAAAGCAAAGGAGCCCCATCGTAATT
The DNA here is from genome assembly GCA_016717285.1 of Chitinophagaceae bacterium. NCBI lineage: Bacteria > Pseudomonadati > Bacteroidota > Chitinophagia > Chitinophagales > Chitinophagaceae > Chitinophagaceae bacterium. The sequence continues at coordinate 1,018,566 of JADKFU010000005.1, read as the reverse complement.
TGAAAAGCGGTCGGTTTTTTATAGATTTACATATGCAAAACATCAAAGACCTTATTACTATTGATCCTGAAACTATGGGTGGACAGCCTGTCTTTAAGGGTACGCGGGTTCCTATAGAATCACTTTTTGATCATTTGGAAGGTGGCGTTTCTCTTGACGAATTCCTTGATGAATTTGATACCGTTTCGAAAGATCAGGCAATAGCAATAATGGAAATAGCAAGCAAAATACTTTCTTCAAAAAATATTGATGAATTGTATGCTGCTGTTGCTTGACGAAAACATACCCAAAAAACTAAAGAACGATTTTCCCGGACACGAAGTTTTTACAATAAAACAACGCGGTTGGAATGGGTTAAAAAATGGCATCCTGCTTCAAAAACTTATAGAAAACGATTTTCATGCGCTGATCACTTTTGACAAAAATCTTCAACACCAACAAAATTTCTCGAAATATCCAATAACTGTTTTTATACTTAGTGCACCTATAAATACATATTCTGCCTTAACAAAACTATCACCGCAAATACTTGATTTTTTAAATCAACCTCTGATTCCCGGACCAATTGAAGTGTCATAGATTGCATTCGCCTAACATATAAGGATTAAACGCGCGCAGCGAAGCGGAGCAGCGATTTAATCCTGTGTTGAAAGAAGCTTCGGTAGCCAATCCGATGTTGACCTACAGCCCTATGGGGATTTAATAAAATCAGCGTGACTCCGGACAGGCGGGCAGAGGTAATTGATTAAGCATTATCAAGAATCTCTTTTTGCAACTCATTTCAGAGGAACAAAAATGATGATTGAAACACCAGCGGCAAACAAATTAATTAATCAGTATTTTAAGAAATAGAAACAATGGGACTAATCAGAGAACCAAAAAATGTTGACTTTACTGTTCTGGACAAACCTGGTTAAATGAACATTTGCGCTTCGTATCAAGTGTAGTGCTCGCAGACAGTTTGTGCTCCGAAATCGCCAACTTCTTAAACCCACAAACCGTTATGCACAACCTTATGAACCAAATTCAACATCAACCTGCTTGTGCATGAAACGAACATTTTCCCATATCTTTGAAACAATAAAATTGATATGCAATGCTAATAGAAAGAACACGCGATGAAGTAATAATTCGCCTGCCATCCTACGTGGACACGGAAGGACTACAACGCTTTGTGGACTATTTGAGCTATAAAGAAGCAACATCAAAATCCAAAGCCAAACAATCCGATGTGGACAAACTTGCTAAAGAGGTAAAGAAAGGTTGGTGGCTAAAAAACCGCGACCGATTCATCAAGTGAAAATAATCGTTGATACCAATATTATTTTCAGTGGACTGCTTAACACAAACGGAATAATTGGCGACTTACTTTTTAATTCTGATGGTATTTTTGAGTTTTATAGCTGCAGTTATATGCGATCTGAAATTGAAAAACACTGGGAGAAACTGAAACGCATTTCTAAGCTTTCGGAAAGTGAACTTGAAGAATCACGATTCAAAATATTTGCGAAAATATATTTCATCAACGAAGAACTTATTCCAGAAAAAACCTGGTTAGCTGCTGAAGAAATCACTAAGGATATTGACATTGATGATTCTGATTTCGTAGCACTAACAAAACATCTAAAAGGATATCTATGGACAGGCGACAAAGAGCTTTACAGCGGACTCAAAAGGAAAAACTTCAAGCGAATTTATAACACCGCAGACTAAATCGCCCTTAGAAAGGCAAGAGGTTAACCTGAATGGGCACTATGCTGAATGAATAGCAAGGCAGCGCATAATCGAGTAGGCGACCGTGATTGAAAATACTCACGGTGCGCCTCTCACATCACTGCGAAGATTATAAATACTCATAGTGAGTAATAATTTTTTGTTATACCGGCACTGTTGCACAACGCCATTTCCTTCCGCATGCTAAAGTCCTTATTGCATAATTTGTTTTTGACTGCTGCATAAAATTCAAATACGTTCGAAGATTTCGAGAATGATAATTGAATTGAATATGAAGAAAACAAGCTCAGAGGAATAATTTCCACGTTCCCGATTGATGAGAATTCCACAGAATCAATGATATTAATCATCCTCACTCATAATTTTCATCCTGTAATTAGGAAAGAAATTTGCTGAGTTTTAAAAAAATAGCTTCCATGATAAAAATTTTCAACTCCTTCAACAGGGTATCCCCTTTTTTTCCGCTGCTTATTTTCCTTGTATGTATTTCAAATACCTCCTTTGCTCAAAATCCACTGGAAAAACAATGGGATCACAGTTATGGCGGTGCTGATGGTGATTTCCTCTATCATTTAATTGCAACTCCCGACAGCGGCTTCGTTGCGGCTGGTGATTCACAATCAGATGCCACGTTTGAAAAATCACAAAACAATTGGGACAATTCCTCATTTCCAACTTATGATACCTGGATCATCAAATGCGATGCGAATGGTATCAAAGAATGGGACAGAACCCTTGGAGGCACTGACGATGAATTCGTTTACAGTGTGACTACCACATCAGGTGGAGGTTATATGGTTGCCGGCAGAACGCGATCACCGGTGAGTGGTGATATATCCCAATCACCCATCGGAGTCTTTGATGTGTGGGCCGTAAAAATTGACGCTGATGGTAATATCGAATGGGAACACCGGTACGGTGGTAATGGAAACAATGGTGTTGGCGCAGTGCTTCAATTAGCTGATGGAGGATTTCTGTTCGGCGCGTATACCGATGCACCTGCAAGCGGTGATGTGAGCGATCCATCTTATGGAAGCACCGATTTTTGGGTTTTCAGAACAGATGCCTCCGGAAATATAGTTTGGGATAAGCGATATGGTGGGAACGAAAGTGAAAACATCAGTGACATGTGCCAGACTGCTGATGGAGGCTTCCTGCTTGCCGGAGGTTCTTTATCCAACACCAGCGGTGTGAAGACACAGAATCTTTATGTAAATAATAAGTCAGATCTATGGTTCGTAAAAATTGACTCTTCAGGAAATTATCTTTGGGATAAACAACTTGGCAGCCTGAATGATGATTATAGAATGGACCTGCTAAAGACCAGTGATCATCAATATCTGCTCGGTGTTTCAACGGATGCCGGAATAGGAGGTGATAAAACCCAACCAACAAATGGTATCACCGATTTTTGGATGATTAAAACCGATACATCGCTCAACGTAATATGGGATTTGTCTATCGGTGGCTCCGGTCACGAAGATGATTTTGGAAACATTTCCGAAAATGCAAACGGCGAATATATGATTTGCGGTACCTCTTATTCAGATCCCGGGTTCTGGAAATCCGAACCTAACAATGGCCCTGAAAATACATGGATAGTGATGGTGGATTCCAACGGAAATAAATTATGGGATAAAACTATTTTAACGGGTTATACGCATGAAGAAACAGGATTAGGAACACAGCTAAAGGACGGATGCTATCTCTTTGCCAATAACGGTGACGCCTTTACACAGCAGGAAAAGACAGATCCTTCTCATAGCTTTGATTATTGGTGCATCAAGTATTGTGACACTTCATTTCAAGAACCTTCGACGCCTGTATCGGTATCGGCATTTTCAGCATCACCAACAGAAGTTTGCGAAAAGTACTGTACAGATTTTATTGATTCTTCAGCAAACAATCCCACTTCCTGGCAATGGTCATTCCCGGGCGGAGTGCCTGCTACCTCCACTCTTCAGCATCCTGTCAGCATTTGCTACAATGATCCGGGATTTTTTGATGTCACGCTTATTACCTGCAACCAATATGGATGTGATACATTGACGTTGCTACAATACATTGAAGTACACCCAACTCCCGATCCTCCTGTAATTTCACAAAATGGAAATATTTTAACTGCCACCGGTGGTGGCACCTATCAGTGGCAGTTTAACGGACTGGATATACCGGGTGCTACGGGCCAGTCCTATACAGCCACTCAAAGCGGAATCTACCTGGTGACGGTAACAGATAGTAACGGCTGTAACAATTTTGCAAGTATTACGGTTGAAGTGGTGGGTATCAATTCGATTTCCAAAAACCTTTTCCTGCACATTTATCCGAATCCTGCTGATGAGGTACTGCACCTCGAATTAGCAAGCAACCGTTCTGTACCTGTCTCCATCAGCATAAAAAACACCGTGGGACAAGTGATATTTTCCTCTCTTGAAAAAATCGTTACAGGATCCAATCTAAAAATCATTTCCATCGACGAATATCCGCGGGGAGTTTATTTCCTGGAGATCAGGATGGATGATGGTTTCATAGTAGAAAAGTTTAGTATCGAATAATGCCGGGTGAAGTTCTGTCCTACCGTTTACTGCTTTATCCTCAGGTTGGTGTTTTCACCAACCTGCAATAAACTCAGAAACTGTTCGGTGAAAATACCGACCATAGGCACAAAAAAGGAGAGCATCGCTCTCCTATTCACTATTAACTATTGACGATTCACTTTTCAACGTTCACTATTCAATCCACTCTATCCTTCCCATGTAAAAATGAATTATTCTTCTTCAACTCCGGCAGCTTATTAGGATCGTCAGAATTTTCTACAAAGTAAGGAGACAGGTTGGATTCAGATGAATGATCCACATCTTTCAGATTAATGCCACGGCGCAAGTAGGCAGGTTCCTTTTCCATTTCATTGATAGCTGCAGGATTGGTGAGCTTGAAGCTGAGGTTTTTCAGCTTGTTCACCCTGTCACGCGCCATATTTTTTGAAAGGTCAGGGTTTTGATTTTCCGCCACCAGTGCTGCCGCTCTTCCAGAATTTCACGCACATCTTTTCACGCAAAGTAAAATCTTCCCTTGCATCAGATACATCCTGTTCGGCTGTCTCTTCCTTCAATTCAATTTTTAATGTGGGCGTGCTGAATGATTTTTCCGAAAGATCGAACTCGAATGGAATTTCCGGATTCATCACTTCATGCTCTGCATCACGCTCCGGTTTTACCTGCAACTTTGGCTTGCGAATGACAGGTTGTTCCTTTTCGGTCATCGTTACCTTTGCAACCTCAGGTTCCGCCTTCACTTCAGTTTCCAATGTATGCTTCACCACGCTTTTCTTTGAAAGATCTTTGCGCTGTGTGGAAGTGGCTTCAAATCCTGTTGCAATCACCGTAACACTGAGCTTCTCTCCCATATTTTCGTTGTAGCAGTTACCCCAGATAATATTGGTTTCAAATCCTGCTTCGCGCTGAATGTATTCTGTGATCTCACTCACTTCATCCAGTGTAACTTCTACAGAACCTGATGTAATGTTCACCAGGATATTTTTCGCACCACGGATGTCATTGTCATTTAACAATGGAGAATTCAAAGCAGCTTCCACCGCATTCACCGCGCGGTTCTCCCCTTCAAAGGAAGCCATGCCCATTATGGCGACACCACTGTTACGCATAACAGTATTCACATCTTCAAAATCCACGTTTACATAACCGGGCACTGTTATAATTTCCGCGATACTTTTTGCAGCGTTGGAGAGAATATTATCAGCCTGTGAAAAGGCAGCACTCAAGGTGAGGTTACCATGAATCTCCCGCAGCTTGTCATTTGAAATCACAAGCAAGGTATCTACATGATTTTTCATTTCGGAAATTCCATCCGACGCTTGCTGAAAGCGGCGTGGCCCTTCCGCCGAAAACGGACTGGTGATCAGTCCTACGGTGAGGATGCCCATCTCTTTGGCAATCTTAGCAATCACCGGCGCTGCACCGGTGCCGGTACCCTTACCCATTCCTGCAGTGATGAACAACATCTTGGTGTTTTTTTCCAAAAATGCTTTCAGCGCATCTACAGATTCCAGCGCTGAACGTTTGCCCACTTCGGGATTCATTCCTGCACCTCTGCCTTCTGTGAGGTTGACACCTAATTGAACTTTGTTTGGAACAGGACTCATCTCAAGCGCCTGCCTGTCGGTGTTGGCCACTACGAAGTTTACGCCAACGATTCCCTGGCGAAACATGTGGTTCACTGCATTACCTCCTCCGCCACCTACACCAATTACTTTGATGATGGAAGCCTGTTCTTGTGGTAAATCGAATTGAATTGACATTTGGTTGTTGTTAGTTGTTAAAGTTTCGTTGGTAACTGGTTGTTAGTCGTTAGTCGCTAGTCCTTAGTCCTTAGTCCTTAGTCGTTAGTCGTTAGTCGTTTAGTCCTTTAGTCCTTTAGTCCTTTAGTCTTTTAGTCTTTTAGTCTTTTAGTCTTAAGTCTTTTCGTCATCATTCCTTAATTCTTCGAATCATTAGCACATCGGCACATCAAAACCTTCATTTAAAATTCTCATCGACGCCCTCGGTGAAAAAATTTTTCGCGGTTTCAAAAAAAGAACCGAAAAACTTTTTGGGTTCCTTCTTTTCTTCGATCAGCACATCAGTTGTTTGGGTGATGGTTGGCGGAAGTTCTTTAGAGCGTTTGTAGTTGTAATCTTCAAATCCTTTCAGAATAAGTCCTACGCCCGTTGAATACATCGGATGCTTTACATTTTCAAGTTTCACCGGAGCAAGATGTTCGATCGGTAAGCCGATACGTGCATCTAAACCGGTTACATATTCTACGAGTTGCACCAGGTTTTTTAATTGTGCTCCACCACCGGTAACCACTACGCCTGCGATGAGTTTATTTTTATATCCTGAAATATTGATCTCTGAATCCACATGTTCCAGAATTTCTTCCATGCGCGCATTGATGATATTAGCAAGATTGCGCACAGAAATTTCTTTTGCATCCCTTCCACGTAATCCGGGAATAGAAACAATCTGGTTATCCATAGAAGGATCAGCAATGGCACTTCCGAAACGCAGCTTTAATATTTCCGCCTGGTTACGCATCACCATGCATCCTTCTTTGATGTCGTCAGTAATCACATTGCCACCAAAGGGAATCACATACGTGTGCCGGATAATGCCATCCTGAAAAATTGCGATGTCAGTGGTACCGCCACCAATATCCACCAATGCAACGCCGGCTTCTTTTTCTTCTTCACTCAAAACTGCGGCTGAAGATGCCAGTGGTTCAAGAATCATATCTACCATATTCAGGCCGGCCTTCTCCACACATTTCTTAATGTTTTGAGCAGCACTGATCTGACCGGTGATGATGTGAAAATTTGCTTCGAGTCGAATGCCTGCCATTCCCACAGGATCTTTAATGCCGGCTTCATTGTCTACAATATATTCCTGCGGCAATACATGAATGATACGATCACCCGGATTCACCACCAGTCGTTTCATATCTTCAGCAAGCTTGCGGATATCATCATTGCAGATTTCAGTGTCCATGTTGTCGCGCACGAGGATACCACGGTGCTGCAGACTTTTAATGTGCTGGCCTGCAATGCCGACATACACATTTTTTATTTCAACACCTGAATGATCCTCCGCTTCCCGGATGGCTTTGGTAATGGCATCCACTGTTTTATCAATGTTGGCTACCACACCGCGAGATACGCCAAGGGATTCTGACTTGCCCATGCCCACCACTTCGATCTTTCCGTGTTCATTTTTGCGCGCTACGATAGCACATATCTTAGTGGTTCCGATATCAAGTCCGACAATAAATTCTGAGTTCATCATTGTTTCTGCAGTTTAATTTTTTTAAAAATCAATGTTTCGTTGTGTCAGCGACTGCTGTTGAATCAATCTTTGCAACTACTGTGTTTTTTATCAAGTCTGCTCCAATTCTCTTTTTGCAATACACTTCGTTTTTGTATTTCAGGTTCACTTCACTGTAGCCATTCCATCCAACATGATTCAATCCATCCTTGTAGAAAATTTTCAACTTAGAAAATTTCTCCTGCAGATCGTTGGTATCTCCCAATAAAATAGTGTGATTACCAAGCGCGGGTATCAGCTCAAACTCTTTTTTACTGTTTACGACAACCTGTTCAATGAGCGATGTGAGGAATGTATCGCGGCTGATGAAAGCTGCAAGTGCATACAGTTTTTGTTGCGTCACTGAATCATTTTTATTTGAATTTTCTGCGCCGGCCAAAATGTTACCGGTAGCTACCGGAACACGAGCCGTAAATTTACTGGAGAGAGGCATCTTACTTGCGTGTTCATCAAGGTAATAACCCACACCCTGATTGTTAATAACCCTTAAGATAGGAGTGCGTTGCTGAATGTTAATCTGTATCGCTCCCAATGCATCCACAAACAACTCCGCATTTTCTACATAAGGATTGTTTTCAATCACGCGTTCAAGCTTACCATAATTCACTTCGCTGATCGGTTTTGAATGGTCAATATTCACCTGGTCATCCATTAACATTTTTGTTACATCCTCTTTCGAAAGAAACAACACGCCATTGGATTCGTCGATGTTAACTTTTATGGATTGAAAGGAAAGATGCTGTTGCTTTTCAATGGCAGCTCCCAGCAACACCATCATTCCACTCACGCACAACACCCAAAAGGTGATGATGAGAATAGGTTTTACTTTACTCCAGAACTTTTTCATCATTACAAAAAATTTCTTTTAATCAAACAAGGGATGTTATTATACCATTTCTTTTTCCTTCAGCATTTTTGCAATCGGCTCCACGAACTGATCAATGTCACCGGCACCAACAGTCACCAGCACCTCCAGTTTACTTTTTGACAATTGCTGCAACAAATCATTTTTCTCCACCACACATTTTTCTACGGAAGTTATTTTATCAATCAGCATTTCCGAATTCACGCCTTCAATCGGTAATTCTCTTGCAGGATAAACGGGCAGCAGCATTACTTCATCTGCCAGTGACAAGCTCTGTCCAAATCCTTCAGCAAAATCGCGGGTGCGGGTGAATAGGTGCGGTTGAAAAATGCAGGTGATTTTTTTTCCGGGAAAAATTTCGCGCACTGATTGCAGGAACGCCGTGATCTCAACGGGATGATGCGCATAGTCATCGATGTACACTACCATTTTATTTCTGACAATAAACTGAAACCGACGCTGCACTCCTTTGAACGAATGGAGCGCCGACCTGATTTCATCTCTATCAATTTCAAACAAGGAGGTTACTGCAGCTGCAGCAATAGCATTTTCAGCATTGTGACGGCCGGCAATGGAGAGATGTATATTGTTTATTCTTGCAGTTTTACTTACAAAGTCGAATGCATAGGTTCCATTCTCGAGCCTTGCATTTACAGCATGAATGTCCCCTTTCGATTCTTCTAACCCGTAATAAACAGTAGAAACATTTTCATCTGAACGACTGAGGAAAGAAAGGTTTCTTTTCGTGAACAGTGTTCCGTGATTCTTTATCTTTTTTGCGAATAGCTGATAGGATTGCTGAACTTCTTCTTTGGTTCCATAGATGTCAAGATGGTCAGGATCGCAGGATGTTATAACTGCGATATTGGGATGCAGCTTCAAAAAGGAGCGATCAAATTCATCTGCTTCCACCACTACAATATTATTTTTTCCCGCCAGGAAATTAGTGCGGTAGTTTGCTGTGATACCACCAAGAAATGCAGTGCAATCATAGCCTGACGATTTGAAAATATGCGCAATCATGGATGAAGTAGTGGTCTTGCCGTGGGTACCGGCAACTGCAATCGTAATCATATCTTTTGTCAGCTCTTCCAGCAAATCAGCACGCTTGATGATCGTAAAATTATGTTCACGGTAATACAGCAATTCTTTGTGATCTGCAGGAATGGCCGGTGTATAAACGACGAGGTCCACATCTTTGGGAATCAACGAGAGGTCTTCTTCAAAATGAATCTGCATTCCTTCTTTGCTCATTTCCGCAGTTAATGCTGATGGTGTTTTATCGTATCCTGAAATCCTGTAACCATTCGCATGAAAGTATCTCGCAAGTCCGCTCATACCAATGCCACCGATGCCGATGAAATAGATGGAGTGAATGGTGGTGAGGTTCATGAGAGAATTAAGAATTAAGAATTAAGAATTACGAATTGATGTGCTGATGTTTTGATGTACAAATTTGCCGATGAACTGATACCTGATGACTAAGAGACTAAGAGACTAAGAGACTAAGAGACTAAGAGACTAAGAGACTAAGAGACTAAGAGACTAAGAGACTAAGAGACTAAGAGACTAAGAGACTAAGAGACTAAGAGACTAAGAGACTAAAAGACCAAAAGACTAATGACTAATAACTATTAACTATTGACTATCGACTCAACTGAATCACCAGCTTCGCAATATCATCATCCGCATTTGGCTTCGCAAGTTGTGCGATGTTGGTTGCAAGCTTTTGCTGAAGTGATCCATCTTTTAATAATTTCAATGTTGTTGCTATTAATTTTTCTTTTGCTTCTTCGTCTTTAATCATCAGGGCTGCATCCTTAGTTACCAGCGCAAGTGCATTTTTTGTCTGGTGATCTTCGGCCACATTAGGTGATGGAACCAGGACGCAAGGTTTTTTGCAGATGCACAACTCAGCAATAGACAGAGCGCCAGCCCTTGAAATCACTACATCTGCAACAGCGTAAGCGAGATCCATTCTGTCAATGAACTCTTTCACTTTAATCTTCTCTTCCATTCCTTTTGCTGCTGTTGCATTCATTTCAAAATAACGCTTGCCGGTTTGCCAAAGCACTTGTACCTCTTCATTCATCAGTTCACTTAAATGGGACTGTATGCTTTCATTAATCGTTCTTGCACCCAAACTTCCACCAATCACCAATATCGTTTGGCGCTTATCATTCAAGTCAAAATATTGTAACCCTTCTGCTCTTTTTCCTTCAAGATTCAAAATATCCTTACGCACCGGATTACCGGTGATGGTGATTTTTTCTTTCGGGAAAAACTGCTCCATTCCTTCATAGGCCACGCAAATCCGTTTCGCTCTTTTTCCTAAAATTTTATTGGTGATACCTGCAAATGAATTTTGTTCCTGGATCAAAGTCGGAATGCCACTCATTGATCCGGCATACAGCACGGGCCCGCTTGCATAACCTCCAACACCTACCACCACATTGGGTTTAAATGATTTTATTATTGAAGAAGCTTTCATCAAACTGTTGATCACTTTAAATGGCAATAACAAATTCTGTAATGACAAACTGCGTTGCAATCCTGCAATCGGCAAACCTTCGATCCGATAACCTGCTTTCGGCACTTTCTCCATTTCCATTCTTCCCAGGGCACCGATAAAAAGAATATCAGCAGCAGGATCAATTTTCCGGATCGCATTTGCAATCGCGATAGCCGGAAAGATGTGACCACCCGTCCCGCCTCCGCTGATAATTATTTTAACCCGCTGCTCCATCTTCCTTTTCTTCTTCTTGTTCCACGTTACGGCTCACACTCAGTATGATTCCGATGGCAAGACTTGTAAACCACAACGATGTTCCGCCCATGCTTACCATCGGCAACGTTACACCCGTAGTTGGTAAAAGATGCACCACCACTGCCATGTTGATCAAGGCCTGCACCACTAAACTGAAACTTAATCCAACGGCCAAAAAGGCACCGAAAGCGCCCGGACTTTTGGTAAATAACTTGATGCAACGCAAAAGAAAAAAGAGATACAACACAATCAGCACTAATGCGCCTATGAAACCATATTCTTCGATGATGATGGCAAAAATGAAATCAGAATAAGGCGATGGCAGAAAATTCCGTTGCGTGCTGTTGCCTGGACCGACGCCAAATATTCCACCGTTTGCAATTGCAATTTTTGATTGCTGAACCTGGTACGCTTCCTGTCCGTCGCCAAAAAAATCTGAGAGCCGGCTTGCCCATGTATCTACACGTGCATGAAACGAAGTGTTCATCGCAATGATAATGATCAGTGAAAGCAGCAAAAGGCCTGCACCACCCATAATGGCAATGTATTTCATATTGATACGACCAATAAACATCAGCAGCAAACAGGTTGCAAATAAAATGGCCGCTGTTGAAAGATTAGAAGGTGCAATTAATCCGCACACCAGCATTGGCGGTAACATGACCGGTAAAAATCCCGATTTAAAATCTTTGATGTTGCCCTGATTTTTTGCCAGCACTCTTGCCAGATAAAGTATGAGTGCCAGCTTTGCAAGATCAGATGTCTGAAAAGAAACATTCACTACTGGAATGGTAAGCCATCTTCTTGCATCATTTATTTCTACACCAAAGATCAGCGTGAAAAAAAGCAATGGAATAGAAACATACAGCAATAGCTGGGCAATACGCGAATAGTAAGTGTAATTAATCTTGTGTGCAACGTACATCAGGAACAACCCAAACAAAATCATCATGCCTTGTTTTACGAGGTAATATTCCATGTTACCACCCTGGTATTTAAAAGCAAGCGATCCTGTTGAACTGTACACTGCAAGCATGGAGATAATGGATAGAAAAATCACTACCAGCCAGATATATTTATCGCCTTGTGTTTTCTTAAAAATATTTTCCACCTGAACTGAAGCGGTCTCCATTGCTGAAAAAATTATGAATGATGAATTACAATTTGGATTTTCATTTAATGCGCTTTGGTAAATACTTAGAGCGACCGCACTTTCTCTTTAAACTGAAGTCCGCGGTCTTCAAAATTCTGAAACAGGTCGAAGCTTGCGCAGGCAGGTGAAAGCAACACGCAATCACCATTGGTGGAGAGGCGATAAGCTGTCTTTACCGCATCAGCCATGCTTTCCGTATTTACAATCATATCAACCGAGCGTGAAAATGCTTCGTGAATTTTACGATTGTCTAAACCCATGCAAACAATTGCTTTCACTTTTGATCTCACCAGGTCAATAAGCAGTGAATAATCATTGCCTTTGTCAACGCCTCCGGCAATCCATACAATAGGTTTATGAATACTTTCCATCGCGTACCACACGGCGTTCACTGACGTCGCTTTGGAATCGTTGATGAATTCTATGCCATGCACATCAGCAACCCATTCAAGGCGATGCTCCAATGCACTGAAATCCGATAGTGCTTCACGCGTAGTTTCCTTTCGGATGTCGAGCATAGAACCCACAATACCAGCAGCCATGGAATTGTACACATTGTGCTTTCCGCGCAATCCTAAATTGAATAGTGACATAGAGAAGGTGGTATTATTTAGATGAAAAATGATTTCGTTGTTTTCAATCCAGGCGCCGTGTGCAAGTTTTTTTTCCTGGGAAAAGCTTATTTTTTTAGAAGCGATGGAATGGCGATTAAGTGCCTTTACTGTTTCCACATCATCTTCACAATAGATGAAGTAGTCAGCTGCTGTTTGCTTTATTGCAATGCGGAATTTTGCGTCAGCATATTCATTGAACTGATAGTGATATCTGTCAAGGTGATTATCACTGAGATTGGTGAGTACCGCGATGTGTGGTTTGAATGCATAGCAATCATCTAATTGAAAACTGCTGATCTCCGCCACATAATAAGCGGTGTCGTGTTCTGCCACCTGTTTGGCAAAACTTTTTCCGATGTTACCAACCAGTGATACATCAAAGCCGGCCTTATCAAGAATATGATGTATGAGTGAAGTAGTAGTTGATTTTCCGTTGGTGCCTGTAATCGCAATAATGGTTGACTTCGTATAGCGAGATGCAAATTCAATTTCAGAAATGATAGAAATTCCTTTTGACCTTAACTGTTGTATCAACGGTGCTTTTTCAGGAATGCCCGGACTTTTAATGATTTCATTTGCTGAAAAAATTTTTTCCCCGGTATGAAATTTTTCTTCGAAAGAAATTTCATATTGCTGCAACACAGATTTGAATTCCTCTTTGATCAGTCCTGAATCAGAAACAAACACATCAAACCCACGCAGCTTCGCCAATACAGCGGCTCCTACTCCACTTTCTGCTGCTCCCAATATGACGATTCGTTGCATCTATTGTTTATTAACTAATCACTATTATCTATTGACTATTGACTATTGACTATTGACTATTCACTACTCACTACTCACTACTCACTACTCTATCTGATCTTCAGTGTCACCATCGTAACAATAGCCAGCAGAATTCCCACAATCCAAAACCGCGTTACAATTTTCGGCTCCGCATATCCCAGCTTTTGATAATGATGATGCAGTGGTGCCATTCTGAATATTCTTTTTCCCTCACCAAATTTTCTTTTCGTGTATTTGAAGTAAGTCACTTGCACCATTACAGAAACAGTCTCTACCAAGAAAATGCCGCAGAGGATGGGAATCAATAATTCCTTTCTTACAATGATGGCCATCGTTGCGAGAATGCCGCCTAATGCAAGTGAACCGGTATCACCCATGAAAACCTGCGCGGGATAAGCATTGTACCAAAGAAATCCAATGCATGCACCGATCAGTGCCGCTGCATATACCAGCAGCTCACCCGAATTCGGGATGTACATGATGTTGAGATAATCCGCTGTAAGAATGTTACCCGACAAATAAGCGAACACACCAAGTGTGGCTCCAATAATAGCCGAGGCTCCGGTTGCGAGTCCATCAATACCATCTGTCATGTTGGCTCCGTTGGAAACAGCGGTGATGATGAAGATGACGATGATGATGTAAATGATCCAGGTATATTTTTCCGCACCATCGCCCATCCAACTGATCAGCTTTGAATAATTGAATTCATGATTTTTTACAAATGGAATGGTCGTGATTGGAAGTTTAGCATCAACAAAACGTGCTGACACTTTTTCAATCTGTGTAGAATCGGCAGCGATGAGGGGAATTGCAATGGGTGTATTCACCAATTCTCTGCGAATGACAACGCCCTTATTAAAATAGAGAATGGATCCGATAATGATGCCCAGCACAACCTGACCTACAATTTTAAATCTGCCCGCAAGTCCGCGTTTATCCTTTTTGAATACTTTGATATAATCGTCAAGAAAACCAACTAAGCCCAGCCATACGGTAGAAATCAGCATTGTGATCACATATACATTTTCAATGCGGGCAAAGAGCAAAGTCGGGATGATGATGGCTGCCAGAATAATCAGTCCGCCCATGGTTGGTGTTCCTTGTTTCTGCATCTGTCCTTCCAGCCCCAGGTCGCGAATGGTTTCACCAACCTGCTGCCGGTGAAGAAATTTGACAAGCGATTTTCCAAATACAAGAGAGATCAGCAATGAAACAATGATGGCCATGCCGGCACGGAAAGAGATGTAATCAAACATCCCTGCGCCGATGAAGTCGCAACAGGTCTCGAGGTATTTGAAAAGATAGTACAGCATGGTTATCTGTTAAACTCAATCACCAGTAGCATTAAAATTTTCAACGGGTGATTTTTTTATTTGTTTATGAATGATTGTATGCACTTAATTATTTCTCCATTTGAGCAAATGATTCTCCCAATACCTTCTTATCATCAAATGGATATTTCACTCCTTTTATCTCCTGGTATTTTTCATGTCCTTTGCCGGCAAGTAAAATGATATCGCCCTTTCCACACAAGGACACAGCGGTCCGGATAGCTTCCTTCCGATCAGGTATGGTAAGTACCTTTCCGATCTTCAATGGAATAATACCTTCCTTCATCTGATCAAGAATGTGTTGCGGATCTTCACTGCGTGGATTGTCTGAAGTGAATATTACGCGGTCACTAAATTCAGTTGCAACCTTTGCCATTATTGGTCGCTTTGCAGTGTCGCGGTCACCACCACATCCAACTACCGTGATAAGTTGTTCATTGCCTGTGCGGATTTTTTTTATTGTGAGCAATACTTTCTCCAATGCATCAGGTGTATGCGCGTAATCAACAATGCCCATAATCTTTTGCTGATCACTGATCACATAATCGAACCTGCCTTCTGCTGGTTTGAGCTTGCTGAGTTGTGTAAGCACCGCTAATTTATCTTCGCCCAACAACACTGATGTGGCATAGATTGCCAGCAGGTTATAAGCATTGAAATTTCCCACCAGCAGTGTGTACAATTCCTGGCCATCAATCATTAGCTGCATTCCCTGGAAAGAAGTCTCGACGATGCGTGCACGGAAATCACCCATGCCGGTAATAGCATACGTTTGCTTTTTTGCCTTTGTGTTCTGCAACATCACCGGTCCGCGTTTATCATCTGCATTCACCAGTGCGAAGGCATCTGAAGGCAACTGATCAAAGAGTTGCTTCTTTGCATTGATGTAGTTCTTAAACGTTTTATGATAATCGAGGTGATCGTGAGAGAGATTGGTGAATACTACTCCCGTGAATTTTATGCCTGCTATCCTTTGCTGATGAATGGCATGCGAACTTGCTTCCATGAAACAATGCGTGCAACCACTCTTCCACATCTGATGCAGAAGCGCACTGATCTGAACCGCATCAGGTGTTGTATGTGAGGAAGGAATCACTTCTCCGGCAATCCTGTTTTCTATGGTGGAAAGCAGCCCACATTTGTAATTCAGTCCGGTAAAAAGATTATAGAGCAGCGTAGCGACTGTTGTTTTTCCATTGGTACCGGTAACCGAAACAACTTTTATTTTTTCGGAAGGATTATCGTAAAAATTTTCCGCGATGATTGCCAATGCCAATGCGCTGTCACCAACTCTTATGTAAGAAATATTGTTTTTCTTAAGCTCAGTGAGGTTTTCAAATACAACAGCCACTGCACCTTTTTCAATGGCGGTATTAATAAATTCATGTCCATCCACAACAGTCCCTTTGGTGGCGATGAACAGACTTCCTGCTTTTACTTTTCGTGAATCAAAGCAAACACCGGTGATCTCCATATCAGTGGTGCCTGATAATTCAAGGAGGTTCACTTTGTATAATATGTCTGAAAGCTTCTTCACAAACTCAGTGCGATTGAAATTGATTGTCCTTTTTGTATGCTGGAACCGGGCGCAATGCTCTGCGACAACACAGCACCTGCACCTGATACATTCACCAGCAAACCACAACTCTCCAATAAATAAAGTGCATCACGCAAACCCATTCCTTTCACATTCGGTACTATGCCTGCCTGCTCATTGATATTCATATCCACGAGTTTCATATCAGTTCCGCTTTCGACCGTAACCCATGGATGATCACTTTGTGATTGATTTTTGATGCCGAGTTCTTTGCATACATAAAGCAGGTCACTCTTGCTGCCCGCCTTTGCCAATGGTTTCGGCAAAGAATTATTTGCGAGCAATGCAACAGCGGGATGCACATCAAGATCTGTTGCATAAACCTTATCAGCAATTTCCTTAAATACAGGAGCAGCAACTGCAGCACCATAATAGACTCCTTTACCCGGTGCATTCACTACTACTATACAGGAATACAATGGATTTTCAGCAGGAAAATAGCCAACAAATGAAGATTGATAGACACGAGTGGCGTAACCATGTTTCTCGTCTGCAATCTGTGCAGTACCTGTTTTACCGGCTACTGTATAATTCGGATTGCGGAGATTTCTTGCAGTTCCGCTATCAACCACTTCTTTCAGAATAATTTTAAGTGATTGCAAGGTTTGATCTTTGCAGATCTTTTTGTTTAACACCACCGGTTCAAATTCTTTTACCGGCAATCCATATTCCTGAATTTGCTTTACCAGATAAGGCTTCATCATTACGCCATTGTTTGCAACAGCATTGTATAACGTGAGCATTTGCAGCGGAGAAATCTGAATTTCATAACCAACCGACATCCAAGGCAAAGAATAGCGTGTAAATCTTTTGTCTTTTGTGTTCTTAATATACGGCTGCTGCTCTCCGGGAATTTCAATGTTCAACTTTTTATCCAGGCCCAATGCACGCAGGTGTGCTAAATACCTTTCGGGATCCTTGTTGTAGTGTTGTTCAACCAGTTTTGAAACACCCACATTGGATGAGTGCGCAAAAGCTGATCGCACTGTGATACGGGTAAGATTATGACGTTCTGCGTCACGCATCGTCTGACTCCAGAACTGATGCGTACCTTTTTCCACATCCACGGTGTCTTCAATATCAACGTAACCATCATCCAGCAATGCAAGTAATGAAGCGAGTTTGAATGTAGAGCCGGGCTCATGCGATTCTCCCACCGCATAATTATAGTCTTCCCAATAAGTGCCTTGTGCAGTGCGCCCTAAATTCGCAATCGCTCTGATGGCACCTGTCTTCACATCCATCACTACCACACAACCATGATCGGCTTCATTAGTAACAAGCGTTTTTAATAATGCGTGCTCAGCAACATCCTGAAGGTTTACATCAATAGTGGTAATGACATCTTTTCCATTTTGCGGCTCCATTTCATTCTTATCATTGATCGGAATAAATTCTCCACCGGAAACTCTTTGCATTAATCGTTTTCCGGGAACTCCTGTCAACTGATTATTGAATGAACCTTCCAACCCGACAGGTTGCACTGTTGCATCACGCATGTATCCAATAGTGCGGTTGGCGAGTTCTTTATAAGGATAAGCACGCTTGTTATCCTGTAATACTATCAGTCCGCCTTTGTATTGACCCAATCTGAAAACAGGAAATGTTTTCATCTCCAACAATTGCGGATACGTGACATTTTTCTTTACCAGGAAATAACGGTCACCTCTTTTGCGCGCTGCTGAAAACAATTTCTTATAATCGGTGTAGGACTTATCACCGAACAGGTGCGACATAGATAAAGCAAGCGAGTCAACATTTTTAAAGAAGATGTCATTCGTCAATCCATCAGCCTTCATATCCATCCGAATTTCAAAACTGGGCAATGAAGTGGCAAGCATCCTTCCATCTTCCGAATAAATATTTCCACGTTCGGCGAGCACAGGCATATACCTGGTGGAAATGCTGTCGGCCATTGAACGGTATCGCTGGCCTTCTACCGTTTGGATGTAAAAGACTTTCCAGGCAATAGCAATGCCCAGCAACATCATAAAGAGGTATGCCAGGCCTATCCGCCAGAAAATATCTTTCTTAATGCTCATCTTTTTTTGCGATGATTTTTTTAGGTGGTTCACTCAGTTCCTTCAATCCTGTTGGTTCTACCAGCCTGGCTACTTCAGATTGCTTGCTGATATTTTCCAATTCTGATTTTGTGGTCATGTATTCCCAGCGCATTTCATTCATCTTCTTTTCAATGAGGTTCAACTCACGAATATTTTTCTCAGCGTAATGCGCGTTGGCGATGTAGATAAAAGCTGCTGTGGCCAGAAAGAACACAAAAGGAAGATTGCGGATGATGGTTTGATGGTGCACCCAACGACTCAGGTCAAGTGACTCATACAACCAATTCCGTTTGGAAGAAGCAGGTTTCTTTTCCTTC
Source organism: Chitinophagaceae bacterium (assembly GCA_016717285.1). Classification (NCBI taxonomy): domain Bacteria; kingdom Pseudomonadati; phylum Bacteroidota; class Chitinophagia; order Chitinophagales; family Chitinophagaceae; species Chitinophagaceae bacterium. Next base: position 999,457 of record JADKFU010000005.1, on the reverse strand, counting down.
GGAACTTCTGCCTTCTCTTCCGGTGGTGCTTGCTTTTTTTGATTCGCTGCTGCTGGCATGTTTCTTATTATTACAGATATTTCCTATCAGGTTTTTTCGGCAATACGTAATCTTGCACTGTGTGATCTTGGGTTTTCTTTCACCTCTTGCTCACTTGCTTCCATTGGCTTTTTATTGATCAGGCGAAAATGTTTTTCTTCCTTCCCAAAAAAATCTTTTATTGCTTCGCCTGAATTATTTCCATGACGCATGAAGTTTTTTACAATGCGGTCTTCAACCGAATGATATGAAAGCACGACTAATCGTCCGCCCGACTTTAACAGTTGTTTGCTCTGTTCAAGAAAATCCTGCAGCACAGCGAGTTCATCATTCACTTCCATTCGCAGCGCCTGGAATACCTGTGAGAGATAGCGGTTTTGATTTCCCTTGATAACAGGCGCAATCGCTGTGATGAACTTACCTATCGTATCAATTCTTTGAGTGAATCGCGCCTCAGCAATGTGAATGGCCAGTGTACGAGCATTGCGTACTTCGCCATACTCCCCAAAAATTCTTTGCAGTTGTGATGAAGCATATGCATTCACCACTTCTTCAGCAGTAAGTGCCGCACTCTTATCCATGCGCATATCCAACGGACCATCCAAACGATGTGCAAAACCACGTTCTTCCGTGTCAATCTGGAAAGATGAAACTCCTAAATCTGCCAGAATACCATCCACTTCACCGATACCATTTACACGCAGCATTCTTTTCATGTGCTTGAAATTCTGGTTGATAAAAACAAAGCGTTCATCCCGGATCAGGTTGGCAGTAACATCAATGTCCTGGTCGAATGCGATCAATTTGCCGTGTTTTATTTTTTCAAGAATTGCTTTGCTGTGTCCACCTCCGCCAAATGTCACATCCACATAAATTCCACCGGGCTGAATGCTCAGACCTTCTATACACTCTTTCAACATCACCGGAACATGATACCCTGACATTCATCTCTATTTTATAGCTTGTACACTTCTTCCAATAATTCCTAATTCCTAATTCCTAATTCCTAATTCCTAATTCCTAATTCTTATTCAACCTACCCATCACCTCTTCCGCCAGTTTCACAAAGTCACGTGGCTCTTCATCCATTTGTTTGCGATAGAGTTTATCACTCCATACTTCAATTCGATTTGCATAACCGAACAGGATGATATCTTTTTTAATATCTGCGGAATCGCACAATGATTTTGGAAGCAGCAACCTGTTTGTTCCATCTAATATCAATGGCGTTGCGCCTCTGAAAAAGTAACGGGCGAAATCACGATTGTCCTTCACATATAAATTCAGGCGATTTACTTCTGCACTGATTTCTTCCCAATCATGTTTTGCATACAACACCAAACACTTTTCAAAACCACGGTGAATAACAAACTGATTTTTTGCTTTCACAGGCACCTGCTTCTTTAATGCAGCAGGAAAAAGCAATCTCCCTTTTGCATCAAGTGTACACGGAAATTCGCCCAGGAAGCGGGTTTGAGCCATTGTTTGGTTTTAAAACGAATCAAAAATATAAACATTCCTCCACTTTTTACCACTTTTTACCACATTGTGGATAAAATATTTATTTGCCTTCCCATGCAATAATTTTTAAAGGATCAGGAGTAGATCATGAATCATCATTGAAAGAGAAGATCATTCCGGAAATAAAAAAAGGAGTTCCACATACCAGCAGAACTCCTTCAGCAATGAAAAATAAGTTTATCTCGAAACAATGAATGATTTAGTAAGCACCTTATCGTGGTGAATCCACTGAAAGTGATATACTCCTTCAGCATATCCCTCAACATTCAGCTCAATAGCGTCAGCATTGTTTGCTATCAGAGATGCATTTACCAATACTCCCTGTGAATTATAAATTCTCCATTCATGATTTATAGAGGTATTTCCGCTTAATTCAATTTTCATTATATCACTACCGGGATTAGGAAAAATGTTCAGTGATTCAGTCAGCATTAGGCTTTCCGCACTTAAGTAATAGGCCTCAGTATGTAAATTGATCATTCTGCGATGCACTGAAAGCAGATTTCCATTACGGTATTCCTTCACACAAATACTTACCATATAAATTCCCACTGCGGTGGGAGTCCCTGTTATTTCTCCTGTTACCGGATCGATGGCCAATACAGGATCGGTATTCATTGGATAGTACCCGGAATATCCGGCATCATATATCATTTCAGGATAGGGAGGTGGCAAAGGTGGATTGGGATAAGGATTAAATATATCTGCACCGGCTATGCCTGTGCATAGCTCATAAACTAATGAATCACCATCCGGATCTATGGCAGAATGATCAAAATTAATTGGTACCCCAGTACAAAAAACAGTGGGAGGATACGAAATAAATACCGGGCTGCTATTACAGGAAGCGACACTTGCATCCGGAATGGTAGCGAATATTGATAAACCAGTATTATAGGGATTAACAATATTATTGACGATATAAGTAAGGCAACAACGCTGGTAAACCATTGTATAACCTCCGGGAGATGGTGGCAGGTTAACACTATCAATGAAAACAGCTTCTTCCACGCAAACAAAAGGAACGGGAATGCCGCAATTACTCGCCACTGGTATGGTATCAGAACCGGGAAAAGCTATATGAAGCGTGTTTACTAAATCACCGGAACTGTTAAAAATAAAAACATTGGTAGGATCATCAAACAAGATCTCAACGTTATAGCAATCGCGGTAAACTTTTACTTCAATTTTGTAATTATTATTGCCAAGACAGGTGTAACTCAATTCACCGCCAATGATATGTGATGCCTCAGCAGATTGTATTCTGAATGCAAAAAAAAGGATCAGAAGAATGTAGAATTGGTTTTTCATTGTTTGAGTTTTATCAATTAAATAAAGGGTTTCTGAATCTCCGATAGATTAATATCAATTGAAAGATAACAACAATTTTGAATAGCAGTGAAAGTTAAATGACGAATAATCCTGTGCAAAAAGATGTTCCTGAGCGGATCCAAAAATAATTTTAAATAATATTTCTCACTTTCAGTTCATGCACCAGTTTCTTTCCATTCAAAGAAACAGCATCGACAATAATTTTTGCCGACAAATAAAATTTTTCCCGCTCCCCAAGTTTCTGGTTAATGAAGTCAATAACTTCATCATTTGATTTTCCACGGAGCAAAGGCCTGTGGTCCTTCTCCTTCTTCAACCGGTCGGCCAATAATTTTGGAACAGCTTTTAAATAAACCGTAGTTCCATGTTCATTCATCCATTTCATGTTGTCAAAAAAACAGGGCGCTCCTCCACCAGTGGATAACACAAGTTTTTCTGATGCATGAAATGATTTCAGGTACTGCGATTCCTGTTCGCGGAAATAAGATTCACCCTTTTCTTCAAATAACTGCGTGATAGTAGCACCTTCTTGTTTTTGAAGGTATTCGTCAAGATCAATAAAATCATACTGTAATAAATAAGCAAGTTGTTTCCCTACGGTTGACTTACCGCTGCCCATGAAACCGATGAGAAAGATGTTGGCCATTGAGTAGCGAGTCGTTAGTAATTAGTCATTGGTCATTGGTCATTCATTACCAGTAAATACAGAAGGGCAAATGTCCTGACTCATAATTCTTAATTCCTAATTCTCAAAGTATTCCTCCGCCACCTCATCATACGTCGGAATATCATTGTAATGCCATTGACCAAGCACTTTAGATCCTTTAAGCAGTACAAGTCCCGGATTGCTGCGGATGATTGTTTTTAGCACCGTTCCGTCTGCATAGTAAAATGGAAACGGAGCATTTAAATCATGGCGTATAGGATCAAGTAATTCATAAGGCGTTGATGTTAATCCCATAAACTGAATCTTATTTTTTTCACATTCACTGGCAAGTTGATTTACTTTATCAAATGCATCCTTATTAGTTTTCGTCATGTCCTGCGCAATCAGCCAGAAATGGTAATTCGGTTCATCCAGCACCAATGATGTAGCATCCTGATTGTCGTTGTCCCACACTTTGAAATCGGTAATCTTCGGCTTCTCTCCTTTCACCACAATTTCGCTGTTGCTTTGAACGAATTCGTGGCTGTCCATCCAAAGCGAGTCCTGCCAAGGCAATGATTTAAGATTTTTCGCGCTGAACCAGGCTGACTGTTCCTCATTGTTATTGGTCATCACATAATCTCCGGTTTCGCCAGTCCTCTTGTCTTTATAAGTGAGTATAGTAACATACTGATCCGCTGTTTTTCCTTCCGGAAGCGTCATTTGTTCCCGAATATCATTACCAACTTTATATGCCCGAAAATCAATGATGGGCAAATGCTGATAACAGTAGATGGTCATGTAACTGCAAAGTGCCGCGAATGCAACAACCAACACAGTGCCCATAATATTCTTGCTGAATAATGGTTTAATGCGATGCCGGAATGCAAAAATGAGCAGGATAAAAACCAGCAACACTACGTCCTTATTAAACGATTGCCACGGTGTGAGGTGCAACGCATCCCCAAAACATCCACAATCAGTAACAGTATTGGTAATGGCGGAATAGCCGGTGAGCCAGGTAAAAAATACAATTAAAAGCAACATTAGCCACGACGTAAGTTCCATCTGAAATCCAATGAGCAGCATGAATCCCAACACCATTTCCAGCACACAGAAAAACATAGAGAGGTACACGGAGATATTACGCAGCCATAAGAAGAACGACGATATAAATCCAATTTTCGAGGTATCTTCAGCAAAGACTTCGAAATATTCATCCAGCTTAATGGAGAAACCAACAGGATCAACGGCTTTTACAAAACCGGAAACAATAAATAAAGCGCCGATCAGGACGCAGATAATCCGCAAAAATTTGTTCATTTCTGTTCACTGATTTTAATGAGCGCAAAAATAGCGTAATTGATAATATCATAAAGGTTCGCATCAACGCCTTCTGATGCGAAGGTCCGGCCGTCGTTCTCTTCCATCTGGCGGATCCGAAGTATCCGCATCAGTATCAGGTCGGTGAAAGAACTGATCAGCATATCGCGCCACGCTTCACCATAATCATGGTTTTTGGCCATCATCAATTCTTTGGCAGTCGTAATTTTTTCAACATACCATTGCATCAATTCTTCGTGTGCGATATTCTCTTCAATACGTTTTCCAAGAGTCAAACGGATCAATGCAATCACAGAATAATTGACAATGCCGATGAACTCGCTGTCCATTTCTTCCGATACCTTTTTTACTTCCAACCGGTCGATGGTGCGGATGCGTTGCGCCTTGATGAATATCTGATCAGCCAGTGATGACAGTCTTAATATTCTCCACGAGGTTCCATAATCTTTGGCTTTCTTCGAAAACAGTTCTTTGCAGGCATTGGCCTGTTCATCAAATTGCTGACTGGTTTTGCTTTCCAATTTTTTTGGGGATATTTTTACAAACAATGGCTGCGAAAAATACAATCTTTTCATCAAAGACGACACTCAATTGCCGCGGCAGGTTATTGGACCTTTCCATACCTGTTGTAATGGGCATCATCAATGTTACGCCTGATTCATTTTATGATGGCGGAAAATGGGAGGATGAAAAATCACTTTTAATACGCGCAGAAAAGATGTTGCAGGAAGGTGCAAGTGTTCTCGATGTAGGTGGCATTTCAACAAAACCGGGTGCGGTTACTGTCTCAGAAGAGGAAGAATTAAGAAGAGTTATTCCTGCAATTCATGCCATTAACAAACAATTTCCCGAAGCAATTATCTCTGTGGATACCTGGAGAAGTAATGTTTTGAAAACGGCTGTTGAACATGGAGCTTGCATTGCAAATGATATTTCAGGTGGCACATTAGATATTAATTTATGGAAGATAGTGGCTGAAATGAAGTTGCCATACCTACTGATGCACATGCAAGGCAAGCCTGACAACATGCAATTAAATCCGCAGTATGAAAATGCCGTGCGGGAAATTTTTGATTGGCTGAAAATTAAAATTCTGCAACTGAATAACCTTGGAATCCACGATATCATTATTGATCCCGGTTTTGGTTTTGGAAAATCTGTTGAACATAATTTTCAATTGCTGCGTGAACTAGCTGCATTCCGGCTGTTTGGATTGCCTATATTGGCAGGCGTTTCGAGAAAATCAATGATTTGCAAAGTGCTGAAGGTAAATCCGGATAAGGCGCTGACCGGAACTACGGTATTGAATACCATCGCTTTGCTGAATGGCGCTTCCATTCTGAGAGTACATGATGTGAGAGAAGCAAAAGAAGCGATACAATTAATTCAACAACTACATGCTGCTGCTGTTTAAAATATTATCACACGAATTTTCAGTGATCGATGTCATTGACATCGTGCTGGTCATTTTACTAATGGTGGAGATGTACCGCCTTGTGCGTGGCACATTAGGGATTAATATCTTTTTCGGGATGCTGCTTATTTACTGCATTTACCTGCTGGTGAAATTTCTGAAACTTCATTACCTCACTGAAATTATTGGTCTGTTTGTGAATGCCGGCGTGTTCGCTTTATTAATTGTGTTTCAACCGGAGATAAGGCGCTTTCTGCTAAAATTAGGTAAAGCGGGACTTGGTGACCGTGAAAACATTTGGGACTTTATTCGTGGTAACAAAAAGCAACGCACAAAACAGCAGGATCAGGATGTAATTGAAATGCTTAAGGCAATTGAATATTTTTCGAAAAACAAAACAGGTGCCTTGATGGTCTTCTTTTCGACTTTTAAACTGAATGATTTTAACAGTCCAGGCGTGAAAATAAATGCTGTGATCTCTGCAAAACTACTCGAGAGTATTTTTGAAAAAGCCAGTCCGCTGCATGATGGCGCGGTGATCGTATCTCAAAATAAAATTGTGTTCGCCGGAACCGTTTTGCCTGTTTCGGAAAGTCCTTCAGTTCCTGAACGCGCCGGTTTACGACATCGTGCCGCCATTGGCATTACGGAAGAAACAGATGCTATTGCTGTAATTGTGTCTGAAGAAACCGGCACCATCTCATTTGCCCGTAATGGAAAAATACAGTCTCTTGCAACTGTCAGCGAACTAAAACAAGTGTTGAACGAAGCATTGGCAAGTTAACAATTGCTTGATTTTATTTCCGCAGCAAAAATCAAATCCAAACCCTTTATTAAATCATTTGCACTCTTTGCATTTTTAAAAAAAATCTACCATGAAATACTACTCCCTGATTGCATGCTTCCTGATAAGTGTTTTAATTGCTCAGGCACAAGAAAAAAAGCCCATCACGCATGAAGATATGTGGCTGATGAAAAGAGTGGGTGCACCTGCCTTAAGTCCTGATGGTAATTGGGCAGTGTTCAGTGTTACAGAACCATCTTATGATGAAAAAGAACAGGTAAATGATATCTGGTTAATAGCAACAGACGGTAATTCGCCTGCGAGAAAACTCACTGCAGGCAAAGCAGCGGAAAGTGGATATACCTGGAGTCCGGATGGGAAGTTCATTGCATTTGTAGCAAAGCGCGATGGAGATGAAGTATCGCAGATTTATACGATGAATATTAAAGAGGGCGGTGAAGGACAACGGTTCACAAATTTATCAACCGGCGCATCTGCACCGAGATGGAGCCCTGACGGGAAGATGATTTTGTTCAACAGTTCTGTTTTTCCATTGTGCTATACTGATTCATCCAATAAAAAAGCAACAGAAGAAAAGAAGAAACTCAAATACAAAGCACGTGTGTACACTTCTTTTCCGATTCGTGACTTTGACCATTGGTTAGATGAAATGCAGGATCATGCATTTGTTCAATCTATTGAACCGGGAAGTACAGCAAAAGATCTTTTCACAGATGCCACCATAAGTAAATCAGCAGGTTTCCATTATACCGGTGCGAACTGGAGTCGCGATAGCAAAGAAATTATTTTGGTAATCAGTGACGATGCGAATACGGCCGCTTACCAGGAACCATCGTCGCAATTATTTAAGGTGTCAGTAAATGGCGGAGAAGCAACAAAGCTAACGGCAGATAAATTTGATTACGGTAATCCGCAGTTCACAAAAGATGGAAAATATTTACTGTGTTACAATTATCCTGTTGGTGATTACAAAGTTTATAATCTGAACAGGTTGGTTCGTTATGACTGGCCTTCCATGCAAAATAAAAAAGTGATCAGTGAAAAGCTTGACCGGCCGATTAACAATTATGTGATTGCCGGTGAACAGATTTACATGAGCGTGGAAGATCAGGGCAGGGATAAAATTTATACGTTGTCAGTTAACGGTGGAGATCCAAAATCATTAAGCGCTGCAACAATGGGTTGTTTCACAAACATCAATCTGGGTATCGCAAACAATCAGGTGCTTCTTGCAAACTATGAAACAGCTTCCAGTCCGGCTGAAATTGCAAAACTGAATGCCGATGGCACGCATGTAATGCTCACTACATTTAATAAGGAGAAGCTCGCACAACTTGATCTTCCTGCTGTTGAAACCGTCTGGTATACCAGTAAAAAAGGAAAACAAATCAGGAGTATGTTAGTTAGACCAGCAGGATTTGATGCGGCTAAAAAGTATCCGTTGTTTGTTGTGATACATGGAGGGCCTGCCGGATCATGGAAAGAAAACTGGGGCTATCGCTGGAATTATCATTTGCTTGCAAAACCAGGTTATGTTTTGTTGATGACTGATTATACGGGCTCAACCGGTTATGGTGAAAAGTTTGGACAGGATATTCAGTACGATCCCTTCAAAGGTCCGGGTGATGAAATTAATGGCGCCGCTGCTGATGTGATAAAACGATTTTCATTTATTGATGGATCCCGACAAGCTGCCGGTGGTGGAAGTTATGGTGGACATCTTGCAAACTGGTTGCAGGCCACCACCACTCATTATAAATGTCTTATCAGTCATGCCGGGCTGGTGAACAGCATTTCTCAATACGGCACCAGTGATGTGATTTATAGCCGGGAAGTGATGAATGGTGGCACACCATGGGCTGATTCAAAAGTGTGGAAGGAACAGAATCCTTATAAGTTTGCTGCAAATTTTAAAACCCCAATGCTTATCACAGTTGGTGAATTGGACTATCGTGTACCCATCAATAATTCCATCGAGAACTGGCATATTTTGCAGCATCAGAAAGTGCCAAGCAAGCTGATTGTATTTCCCGATGAAAATCATTGGATTTTAAAAGCTGAAAACAGCCGGTTCTTTTATCAGTCTGTACAGGATTGGTTGGCGGAGTATCTTTGAGGAGTGGTGAGTAGTGAGTTGTTAGTCATTGAGTCATTAGTCATTGCAGCTATTCACAAGGAGCAACTTGATTGTTAATGGGCATATGCTCCGGCTTCGCCGCAACAATTAAACAATTAAACAATTAAACAATTAAACAATTAAAACAATTGAGCAATTCAATCATATAACCACTCAATCTTAGAATTTGACTAATTTCGAAACTTCCGTTGTTGCACCTTTTGCTTGAATCAAACCAGGAAATGAAACCAGTTGCGCTTATTATTTTTATACTGCTATCATTTTTTTCTTCTTCACTTTTATCACAAACGCTCAGTCTCACACAAGATCCAACCTGGTTGAATATCGGTGACCTCGATATTCCGGGCAATCAGATAACAGTGGAAGCGCTTATCTATAAAGATGGTTTTAGCACCAAGAATATTGTCAGCAAACATTCTTTTCCTGATGATGTGAATTACCTGCTCCGGCCGCAGACCTTTGAGTTAACAACGTACGTAAGCGGTAACAGCGGAGCCACACAGTTTTTGCAAATGTCGAATCCGTTTACACTTGATGTAAAAACATGGTATCACATTGCAGGTACTTATGATGGCACTTCGGTAAAATATTATGTGAATGGTTGTCTGGTGATTGAGAAACCATTCAGCGGCAATCTTTTTCAAAATGATTTTGCTGCAGCAATAGGAAATCAAAGCTTTAATCAGGGCGAACAATTTTTAGGAAAAATAGATGAAGTGCGGATATGGAATGTCTGCCGCACGCAGGAACAAATTTCGGCCAACATGCTCGACCTTCCGAATCCCACTACGCAAACCGGCTTGCTGGCTTATTACAAATTTGAAAACGACTTCACCAACAGTCAGGGAAATGCTACATGGAACGGAACAGCCATGGGCAATCTTTTTTTTGCTTCCAGCCAGATTGATCTTCCTTCATTCAAAATTACAGACATCGAAACAACGAACTCCGATTGCAGTTCGCTCCACAATGGAACGATCACGGTTTCCACCAACCGGCCTAATTCACTTTTTTCTATTGATGGCAACACTTACCAAACCAGCAATATTTTTACAGACGTTGATGCCGGAACTTATACTATTTACGTGAAGTCGCCGGAAGGATGCATCATTGACAGCTTCACTACCGTGATTGGGAACAATATTTCGTTTCCGGTATTTCTGTCCGGAATTATTTGCGGCAATGAAAATTATCTCGGCCATACTACCACAGGAATTTATGTTGACACTGTAAAGACTGCAGGCAGTTGCGATACCATCAGAACACTTGATTTAACTGTCAATCCTGTTTATGAATTCAATGATGCAGTTACTTTATGTCCGGGAGAAGTGTATGATTTTCATGGAACCACTCTTTCAGCAAGCGGGACGTATGTAGCATCTCTTAAAACTGTCCTCGGATGCGATAGTGTCTATACACTCGATCTGGAAGTTTTACCCGCCACCTTTCTTGGTAACGATACGCTCATTTGCATTGGCAAATCATTCGATATACAAAGTCCTTCACCTAATACACTGTGGTTTGATAACACCACTTCTCAAATAAAAACAGTAACCAGTACAGGTTGGTATTCAGCAACGATGAAAGATGCCGCAGGTTGCGATGTAGTTGATTCTATCTACGTCCAGTTTAATATCCAATACTTTGTACCGAACGCATTCACACCTGATAACAATGGAATCAACGATGTATTTGTACCTATCTTTTCAGGCCAGCAGTTGACAAATTATACCCTGAAAATTTTTGATAAGTGGGGTAAACAACTCTTCAGCTCCAACGATCCCGCAGAAAGCTGGGATGGTACTTTCGAAGGAAAAGTTTGTCAGATTGGAGCTTATGTATATTTCCTTACAGTAGAAACAGGGATCTGTGACCGTGTAACGGCCAAAGGAAATGTGAGCTTGATTAAGTGAAGGAAAAAAGTCGTAAGTCCTTAGTCGTTAGATAGGTCATACCTCATGAGAGTAGCGTTTCATCGGCACATTACAAAATTGTCACATTAATTCCTAATTGATTTGAATCGAATCTTTCGCCTGAATTTCTTTCAGCAACTCATCCGGTGACTTTCCCATGTTTTGCAATTCAAGCTGCACATCATTGGTCATTTTTGCATCCGCTGCAGAAAACTTATCGAGATACAACTGATATTTTTCATTAGCCTTACCGTAATTATTCAAAACATTGGCGTATAAAAATCCCTGCAGAAAAACAGCATTCCTGGCATGTTTGGAATCAGGATATTCACGATATACTTTGTCAAATACATTTACAGCCTGATCAAATTTGCGTTGCTTCTGATACAGCATTCCCAATTCAAATAAATATTGGGAAGCCATTGTATCCTGGGGATATTTCTGGATAAAAGCGCCAATAGTGGTCTCTGCTTTCCTGATGGCAGCAGTATCAAGCTTGTTATCATTAAAGCTTTGGTTCACCATTTCAAGATTGGCTTTCAATTCACTTTCCGTTTTCTCTTTTTGTGATGTACAGGAAACTATTATTGCAAGCAACAGACATAATAATGGGTAACGCATGTTTTATTTTTTTGCAAACCTACGGGAATTCAATTCAAAAGGAGAAAGTTGATGTAAATTGCTTCATTGTTTAATGGTTTAATTGTTGCCGCGAAGCGGGAGTATGATCTGAACTTGCCCTACAGTTCATTGACTGATTGAACTACTCCCCGGCTCCACCGCAACAATTCAACAGTTTAACAATTTAACAATTGACCATATAACCATTTAGCCATTCAATTAGAGTTAACTCCCAACTTACCAACAGCATGTCCAAATATTTTCTCGTACTCATCCTGCTCGTGTCTGTAAATGTTACCACGGTATTCAGTCAGAAAACCCGATTTGCAACTCCTGCTGACTTGAAATTTGACACCTTGGCAAAAAAAAATATTTCAAAATCATGCAGTAACTATGCTTCCTATTTATATGATTCATTGCACGCTGATTTCACTCCCATGCGAATAGTCCGCATCAATTTTCATGTGATACAGGATGGAAATGGAAAAAATAATTTTTCAGAGAAAGAAGCGGAAGTGTTTCTTAAACAACTGATAGCAGATGCCAACGGAAGATTAGGAAGCAATGAAAAAATGTTTTTGCCAAAAGACAATACCACAGAAGTTGTTCCCATACCTTATCGCTATGTATTAGCCGGAGATCCGGGCAATCCTGATGACAACGGCATCTATTTACACCGCGACGATACCTTGTTTGCCATGAATAAAAAATCGAAGAAGCAAGACAATGTGTATGATCGCCGGCAATATGAAAAGTATGGCGTGCAGAAAGAAAAAGTGATCAACATTTTTTTAATCGAACATTATCCTGACAGCGTTGCCAGCGCTACTTATAAAGCATCCAGCGATGGAGTCGGAATGGGCTCGTGGGCGAAACTGGTAGGAACTTACAATCTGTGGAAACATCCCAACATTTCAGCAAAGGGTGATACTTTTCGTTTTGGCTCCTGGGATCTTTCCGGACTCATGAACCATGAGTTGGGGCATTGCCTGGGCTTGTCACATTCCTGGAATGTAGATGATGGTTGTGATGACACACCGAAAAATCCGGGTTGCTGGAATTTTGGTCCACCGCCTTGTGAGATCTGTTCCAACAATGTAATGGACTACAATAATTATAAAAAAGCATTTACACCCTGCCAGATCGCCAAAGAGTGCATGAATTTCTACAATGATAAAACATCACGACGGTTCCTCATTCCTGACTGGTGCACTTACAACCCTGAAAAATCAATCACCATTGCAAACAACGAACAGATAGAATGGAATGGGTCGATGGATGTATTTGGTGATTTGATTATAGAAGACAATGCAACACTCACTATTCATTGTACAGTTTCAATGCCACCCGGATCTAAAATAATATTGCAACCTAAAGCAACACTAATCATGGACGGTTGCACCATTACCTCCCGCTGCGACAACGGAAATTGGGAAGGCATCGAAATTTCTTCCACTAAAAAGTTCACCTCAACTATCATCTCTAAAAATAAAGTGCTCATAGAGAAAGCAATTAACAGTCTTCAATAGCATATTGTTATCCATTCAACGGTTGTATAAAAATAATGTCAGGTGATGAGTTCTTTAGCTTTGAGGCTATCCGGCCTTACATTTTGTAATCGGAATAATTCTGCTCATCTTAACCGGAAATTCATTGAGATTCATGATGAAAAAAATAGTGGTTGGCATTGACATTGGGGGAACAAGCACAAAGTTCGGATTGGTGGATGAAGACGGAATAATCCTGCGACAGGAAACTGCCAAAACACCCAACTTTAAAAAGCCGGAAGACTTTGCCCATGTGATATCATCTTCTATCATTCAACTTTCGAAAGAACTTAAGAATGTGGAACTCGTTGGTGCAGGAATCGGAAGTCCCAATGGAAATTATTACTCCGGCACTGTTGAATTCGCTCCTAATCTTCCCTGGAAAGGCATTGTTCCTTTGGTCAACCTTTTTAAAGATGCACTCAAGCTGCCCGTCGTTTTGACCAACGATGCCAAAGCCGCAGCTATCGGCGAAATGCGATTTGGTGGCGCTAAAAACATGAAGCATTTTATTTTCATCACACTCGGCACCGGGCTCGGAAGCGGCATCGTTTCAAACGGCATGTTGGTTTATGGCAATGATGGTTTTGCAGGTGAGATGGGACATACCATTATTAAGGAAGACAGTAACCGGCTTTGTGGTTGTGGTCGTTATGGTTGTCTTGAAACCTACGCTTCGGCAACGGGTATCCGCAAATCTTACCTGAAGTTTCTCGCGGAAAAAGATAAACGCTCACCAGTTGAACCGGAAATGATTGATGCTTCCTATATTTTTCAACTCGCTAAACAAGGTGACGAAGAAGCGTTGAGTGCATTTAATTATACCGGTCACATTCTTGGTATTGCGCTCGCAAACGCGGTAACTTACTTAAGTCCTGAAGCTATCTTTCTCTTTGGAGGACTGGCACAATCCGGCGAATTAATTTTTAAACCCACACGTGAAACTTTTGAAAAGAACCTGCTGAAGATTTATCAGGGCAAAGTAAAAATTCTTCCATCGTTGCTGAATGATGGTGATGCTGCCATTCTCGGTGCAGCCTCTTTAATCTGGCATGAATTGAATTAACAGCCCACTTCCAAATCTGCAATACAAGAACATCGTTAAATGATTCGTTTCTATTTTTCTCTTCAATACTTTCTCATTTTTTGTGCCTTTCTGTTTTTGCAATTTCATTATAACAGTCCTGCTCACGCTCAAACTACTGTAAAGTCCGGAATCATTCCATTGCCGGTGTCAGTGAAAATTCTACCGGGAAATTTTGAGTTATCAAACGCCACTCATATTACCTGGAACAATCCGGACGATGCTGCTACTGCATCCATATTCAATTCACAATTGAAACAACAGTATTCAATTGTAATTCACGAAGAGGCAAACAGCAATCTTGAGACAAATGTTATTCGCATGCAGCGTATAAATGCCGGCGAATTGCCTGCTGAAGGTTACAGGATTTCTATTGATGAAAACAAAATCATTATCCAGGCAAAAGATGGTGCCGGAATATTTTACGCATTGCAAAGCTTACTGCAATTGTGTCCTCCTATGGCTGCTTCCGGTAAATTATTAATTCCAAAAACTATTCTTATTGACTATCCACGTTTTAACTGGCGCGGCATGCACCTTGATGTTGCCCGTCATTTTTTTTCTAAAGAACAAGTGAAAAAATATATTGATTATCTCGCCGCTTATAAATTCAACACCTTCCACTGGCACCTCACTGATGATCAGGGTTGGCGGATTGAAATAAAAAAATATCCGCTTCTCACATCGGTTGGCGCATGGCGCGATGGAACATTAATCGGTCATTACAGCAACCAGCCACAGTTCGATTCCATACGATACGGAGGATTTTATTCACAGGAAGATATCAGGGAAGTAGTGGCTTATGCACAAAAACGTTTCATCACTATTGTTCCCGAAATTGAAATGCCCGGACATGTATTGGCGCTTTTAAGTGCGTATCCGGAATTAGCTTGTTCCGGCAGTTCATTTAATGTTGCAAAGAATTGGGGTGTATTCAACGATGTATTGTGCCCGACAGAAGAAACAATTTCATTCATGCAGAATGTATTGCTCGAAGTAATGGAGTTGTTTCCTTCAAAATACATTCACATCGGCGGTGATGAATGTCCAAAGGAACAGTGGCAAAAAAGTGTCTATTGCCAGAACCTGATGCAGCAATTGAGATTGAAAAACGAAAATGCACTGCAGGGATATTTTACCAGGCGAATAGAAACATTTGTAAGTGCACATGGAAGGAGTATTATTGGGTGGGATGAAATTCTTGAAGATGGCTTGTCAACAAGCGCTGCTGTGATGAGCTGGCGGGGAATTGACGGTGGAACCGCGGCTGCCTCTTCAAATCATAACGTGGTGATGTCACCTACAGATTTTTGTTATTTTGATTATTACCAATCGCAGAATACGCATGAACCTCTTGCCATTGGTGGTTATGTTCCGCTTGAAAAAGTATATGCATTTGAGCCGATGCCGCCTGCACTCGCTACAGATAAACAATCTTTCATCATGGGCGGACAAGCCAATCTATGGACAGAGTACATCGAATCTTTTTCAAAATTGCAATACATGATCTTCCCGAGAATTTGCGCGATGAGCGAAGTGCTCTGGAGTCAAAAAGAAAATCGCAACTATGCTGATTTTGTTGCAAGACTTTCCGCGAATCATTTTCCGGAATTTAATGCGGCAAAAATTAACTACTCCAAAGCTATACTGGAAGCTAAGTTTGCCTTAAGACCCAATGAAAATGGTGCAGGAATTATCGCCCGTCTCTTTACTGACGATCCTTCGGCAACTATTAATTATAACCTCAGCTCCTACGAAAATGAAATCCTATCCGCCACCAACAACACTCAGTTTGAACGCGGCCCGATTGATTTACTGATCACACATTCTGTAATAATGAACATAAAGTCGAAGGATGTGTCAGGTAATTTGAGTGCTGAAAATGTGCAGCAACTGGAAATAAATAAAGCTACCGCCAAGAATATCACGTTACTCAATGCACCGGATGCCAAATACAGCAACGGCGGACCTTTTACGCTCGTGAATGGAATCGTTGGTCATCTTCCATGGAATGGCAGTGAATGGCTCGGATTTTCAGGAAAAAACATCGAAGCAATGGTTGATCTCGGCAAGTCAGAAATGATTTCCAAAATATCTCTTGGTGTATTAGATGATGAAGGAAGCTGGATCTATCTTCCGCAACAGGTTACTGTTTCCATTTCTTCCGACGGAAAAACTTTTCGGACAGTAGGTACAAAAAATAATGAAGCGATAAAAAAAACAGGTGGAAGAAAAGCCACTTTTACTTTTACTAAAACTACAACCCGCTACATAAAAATAATAGCGGTGAATGCAGGAAATATTCCTGCCGGGAAAGCAGGATCCGGAAATCCTGCCTGGCTTTTCGCGGATGAGATTGGAATCGAATAATCATCTCTCATGCAGAAGAAAAAATTAATCTTCGAGGTTTGTGCGAATGGGATACAATCCGCCATCAATGCGCAATTGGCGGGAGCTGACAGAATTGAGCTCTGCGAATATTTGGAAGTGGGAGGATTGACGCCACACGACAAAATAATCCGGGACGCAAAGGAATTGATTCATATTCCGATTCATGTGCTTATCCGTCCCCGCGCGGGTAATTTCGTGTTTTCGGAGGAAGAATATGATTGCATGAAAGAGGAAATTATCCGTTGCAAAAAAATGCAGGTCGCTGGAATCGTAACAGGTGTCCTAAATCCTGATCGCACCATAGACAAAATTCGTTGCGCCGAACTGATGGAACACGCTCATCCGCTTTCCATTACCTTTCATCGGGCCTTTGATGTGGTGCACGATCCAATACAATCGCTGAAAGAATTGATTGAGCTAGGAGTTGACCGCGTGCTTACTTCAGGTCAGCAAGAAAATCCATTGGCAGGCGCTCAACTGATCAAAGAATTAATGAACCATTCTAATGGCAGAATATCCATCCTGGCTGGCGGCGGAATTACGGAAGAAAATATTTCCGCCATTGTGAAAGAATCCGGAATCACTGAAATTCATTTCTCCGCAAGAAAAAAACAAGTTGATGGAAGTTATGTTTCAGATTTGATGCGGATCAAAAACATGATGCAGGCAGCTAATGATACTTTCATAAACCTCTAACGTGAAAAGTTTAGCAAAAGAAAAATTTACTTCGTTATTTTTCATTGCCTTCCTGTCGTTGATTGATCTCTTCTGCCTGGATATCAGCGCAATCGCGCAATCTGTTTCTATTTCACTCACCTCTGAGAACGGTATATCCTGGCAATTTCGAAAAGCCGGTGATTCAATCTGGCTTCCCGCAACCATTCCCGGAACAGTCCACACTGACCTTCTCGATAATCATTTGATTCCTGATCCTTATTATAGTGACAATGAAAAAAAAGTGCAATGGGTAGAAAACGAAGACTGGGAATATCAAGCTTATTTTTCCTGTCCTGCTTATCTGCTCAGTCAAAAAAACATTGAATTGCAATTTGACGGATTGGATACTTATGCTGATGTTTATCTGAACGACACATTGATCCTGCGTGGAGAAAACATGTTCCGGATTTACACAGTCGATGTACAACGACTTTTAAGTCGTTACTCCCCTCCATCCATATCCAAAGACACCGTACAACAACTTTTAAACGGTACCACCAACCACCTTCTCATTCACTTTTACTCCGCAACCAAAAAAGGAACTCAAATCATCAATCAAATTCCTTATCCACTTGCCGGTGATGTAGATGGCAAAACAGTAACCCGCAAAGCGCAGTATCAATATGGCTGGGATTGGGGACCGAGACTGATTTCGTGCGGCATTTGGAAAAACATCAACCTCATTGGATGGAGCCCTTTTAATTTAGAGCATGCACTGGTCAATCAGGATTCGTTAATCAATGACTCAGCTTACTTATCAATTCATGCTCTTATCAATTCCAATGTTGAAAAATCCTATTCGTTTACTTTTTCAAATACATCAGGAACAGAATCTGCTACAACTATTTTTGATTTGCAAATTGGAATGAATGAAGTTATCATTCCTCTTAAAATTTCTCAACCGCAACTCTGGTGGTGCAATGGATGGGGAGAACAGAAATTATACAACCTGCAACTATGCATTGATGGAGATTTATGTGCCGTTTTATTCCGTACAAAATTCGGAATCAGAACATTGAAACTGGTGCAACAAAAAGATTCGATCGGTTCGGGATTCACATTTGAACTGAATGGTATTCCCGTTTTTATGAAAGGCGCCAACTACATTCCGCCTGATAATTTTATTCCGCGTGTTACCCATTCAGATTATGTAAAAATAATTGATGATGCAGTTGCGTCAAATATGAACATGCTTCGGGTTTGGGGAGGAGGCGTATATGCGGACGATGCGTTTTATCAACTGTGTGATGAAAAAGGCATTTTGATCTGGCAGGATTTTATGTTCGCAGGCGCGATGGTTCCCGGTGATTCTGCTTTTGTAGAGAATGTGAAACAGGAAATAAAAGACAATGTGATCCGGTTGCGAAACCATGCGTGTATTGCCCTGTGGTGCGGTAACAATGAAATTGACGAAGCCTGGCACAACTGGGGCTGGCAGGCACAATATCATTATGAGGAAGCTGCTCAGAAAAAAATATGGAATGATTATTTGAATCTGTTTCAAACTGTAATTCCTGATGTAATTCATCAATATGATCCTCAGCGGTTTTATGTCCCCTCCTCTCCTGAAATTGGTTGGGGTCATAAAGAAAGTTTGCAGCAGGGCGATGCGCATTATTGGGGTGTCTGGTGGGGGAAAGAACCTTTTGATATCTACAATCAAAAAATTGGGAGGTTCATGAGCGAGTATGGTTTCCAGGGTTTGCCTGCCATGAAAACGATCAATAAATTTTCATCTACAGAAGATTACAGCCTGAAATTTACAGGAGAAAATAAATTTTCAGATGTAATGAACATTCATCAAAAGCATCCAACGGGCTTTGAAACAATAAACGAATATCTTGAAAGGGATTACAACACGCCGAAAGACTTTGAAAGTTATGTTTATGTTTCGCAGCTATTGCAACGCGATGGAATAACTACTGCAATTGAAGCGCACCGCCGTGCAAAACCTTATTGTTCGGGTACTTTATACTGGCAACTGAATGATTGCTGGCCGGTAGTTTCATGGAGCAGTCGTGACTATTATGGCGAATGGAAGGCCCTTCAATTCGCTGTCAAAGAACTATACAAACCATTTTTGATTTCAATAATTAAAGAGGATAAATATTTTAAAGTGTTTGTTGTTTCAGATTCATTAGCGGAGGTAACCGGTTTATTAAAATTGGATTTGTATGATTTCAACGGAACAAAGATAAAGTCGGCTGAAAAAATTGTTACAGTAAGTGCCAATCAAAGTCAGCTTGTATTTTCACTCGACGAAAAAAAACTTCCAAAGAATTTTGCAGCCGGCAAATCTGTTTTAGCTGTTTCATTCGCTACAGGTGAACATCTATTGGCCAAAAAGAATTATTTCTTTACAAAACCTAAAGACCTCGCGCTTCCAAAATTGACAATTGAACAGCATATAAAATATCTTGACGATCATTCTTTAGTGAAAGATTTTCCCTACCAATATCAAATTGAACTTTCCAGCAATCATTTTGCAAAAGACGTCTATCTTGAATGTCAAAACGAGGACTTGAAATTCAGAGAAAACTTTTTCGACCTGTTTCCGAATCAAAAAAAAACAATCAATCTATTTTCAAAAAGCAAAATTAATGTTACCGATCTTTCGATAAAGATTACGTCACTGGTGGATAGTTATTAATCATTTCCATTCAATGTATCGCTATATTTTCATTGGTAGAAACCTAACTCAAAAATGCTACTCCTTCAAAAAATATCGTGTACACTGTTCCTGATCATCTGCTCTTCTCTGGCCTATTCAACAGGAATATATACTGTGGAGAATCTACCAGATCCAAAATCATCGCCTGGTTTTCAGTATGTCAGCAACCCTGACCATGTGCTTTCGGAATCCACTGTTGCTGGCATTGATTCTCTGTTAAAAAACCTGGAGCTCACCACCACTTGCCAGGTTGCAGTGGTAGTCGTTAATTCAATTGGTGAAACGGTTCCCAAGTCTTTTGCTACACAATTATTCAACTACTGGGGAATCGGTGATCGCGAAAAAGACAATGGTCTTTTGATATTGATGGTCATGGATCAAAGATCGATAGAATTTGAAACCGGCAAAGGCATGGAAGGAATTTTACCGGACGTTACCTGTAAATACATTCAGGAACAATTTATGGTGCCTTATGCCAAAGCCGGAAACTATGATGCCTGCATCTTTGGTGGAGTTAAAGCTGTGATCACGTACATTACTGATCCAAAGAATGCACCGGAAGTAATGGCTGAAAATTCATCCGCTTTTGGTCAATCATTTACAGATCCACTTCAGGAGCCCTTCAGTTTTATATATCTGATTGCGGCAGGAATTATCTATCTCTTGTTGCTCATCATCTTTCGCCCGAAAAAAAATGAACCTGGAATGAAGGAATATGTTGCGAAGTATAACGACAACTCCTACTGGTGGGTGAAAACACTGATAATAAATATAGGATTCCCTGTTGCATATCTCTGGTCACAATTTACGTATGACCCACCGCTGACCATAGCGGAATTCATCATCGCATTTTACATTTTTCTGATTGTGCTACTCATCGAACACAGACTCAGAGTCAACCAATACATTGAAAAATTTTATGAAACGGATCGTGCTGCCGCTCATCTTGCACTCACAAAATCAAACCGATACTGGACGATCACTTACTTCCTGTTTCCGATTCCTTTCCTGCTGTATAAATTTTTTAAAGACCAAAAGCTTAAGAGAATCAGGAATGCACCTTATACCTGCGACCATTGCAGCAGCCTGATGACCAGGCTGGATGAAAATTCAGACGATCAGTATCTATCAAAAACTCAGTTGGTGGAAGAGCAGATTCATTCGGTAGATTACGATGTTTGGCACTGCTATCATTGCGGGAATCAGTCAACACTTATCTATCCCAACATTTCGTCTAAATATTCCGAATGCAAACATTGCAAGGCACGCACAAGCTATATCAAAGGACGCATTACAACGAAACCTCCCAGCTACACCTCTTCAGGAGTTGGCAAAAAAATTATTGATTGCATGAACTGCCATCAAACTGATGAGGTACCCTATACAATTCCTATGCTGGTGCATAGCAGTAGTTCAGGTGGAAGCTCAGGTTCTTCAGGAAGCAGTGGTGGGTCTAGCTGGGGCGGTGGAAGTTCAGGTGGCGGTGGCGCAGGATCGAGGTGGTAAGTTTTTAAATACAGAAAATGAAGAGTTGCTAATTGGTGATTGGAAAAAGACTCTTGATTACATTTGGAGCACAAATTTTATTTCTGGAATTTCGCTCCTCACATCCAATCAAATCCGTGAATAGAAAACTCTCCTTTTTTACACCACTGAAAGTTGTTTTTGTTGCCTTCTTTTTGTGCCCACAAATTTCTGCTGCACAATCTTCCCTCACCCAATTCGTAAACCCCTTCATTGGCACAGGAGGCCATGGGCATACTTTTCCCGGAGCAACAATTCCATTTGGAATGATTCAACTTTCTCCTGACACACGTATTGATGACAGTTGGGATGGCTGCGGCGGTTATCATTACAGCGATTCTGTGATCTATGGATTCACACACACGCACCTTAGCGGAACGGGAGTGAGTGACTATGGCGATATTTTATTAATGCCAACATTGGGTGAACCTGTTTTAACGCCGATGAAAAACGGAAACTTCAAGGATGGATACGCTTCTCATTTTTCACATGCACATGAAGCTGCTGCACCGGGATATTATGCAGTGCATCTTGACGATAACAATATTGATGTTGAATTAACAACTGCATCAAGAGTGGGCATGCACAAATACACATTCCCGAAGTCAGAACAATCCAATATCATTCTCGATCTCGCTCACCGTGATGAAGTAATTGAATCATCAGTAACCATTATTGATGGACGGCATGTGCAAGGTATGCGCCGTTCAAGAGGATGGGCAGCTAACCAGGTGGTTTATTTCGCAATCGAATTCTCCAAGCAATTCAATACGTATGGAATTTCTGTAAATGGGGTGATGGCTCCGGCGGAGCAATTGTCAAACTCCAATGAACAGGCCGGAAAAAATATCCAGGCATTCTTTCAATTCAATACCAGCAATGGAGAAGCTATTCTTGCAAAAGTTGCCTTGTCGGCCGTCAGTATGGAAGGTGCACGAAACAATCTCGAGCGTGAACTACCGACCTGGGACTTTGAAGAAGTGCACATAAATGCAGATGCAACCTGGAATTACAGGCTGAATAAAATAGAAGTGAAAGGCGGAACTGCTACACAAAAAAAAATATTCTATACCGCTTTATATCATTGCATGATTGCGCCGAATGCCTATAATGATGTTGACAAAAACTATCGCGGCAGAGACGGACAGGTACACAATACAAGGTCGACCTATTACACAGTTTTTTCACTGTGGGATACCTATCGTGCTTTACATCCGCTGCTTACTATTCTTGCACCAAAAGAAACAGGCGATTTCATACAAACCATGTTGTTGCAATTCGAACAAGGGGGAAAGTTTACCAGTATGGGAATTGTCTTCCAACGAAACCAATTGCATGATCGGCTATCATGCTGTTTCAGTAATAGCGGATGCCGCAGCAAAAGGAATAAAAGGTTTCGATTATAACAAAGCGCTGGATGCAATGAAGGCGAGTGCCGGCAGCAACAAGTTCGGTTTATCTTCCTACCGGGAAAACGGATGCATCAGTGTTAGTGACGAAGGAGAGTCGGTTTCCAAAACGCTGGAATATGCGTACGATGACTGGTGCATTGCTCAAATGGCATTAAAGATGAATGATACTGCCACTTATAAAACATTTATTCAACGTGCACAATTCTGGAAGAACCTGTTTGATCCTGAAACAGGTTTTATGCGTCCAAAGAAAAACGGAAATTTTATTTCACCGTTCGATCCTTATGAAGTGAATTTCAATTATACGGAAGCCAATGCGTGGCAATACCGGTTTGCCGTTCAACAGGACATTGAAGGATTAAAAAAAATGTCCGGTGGTGCACAAAAAATGGAAGCCGCGCTGGACTCTCTTTTTTCCACCACCTCGAAAACATCAGGAAGAGAACAATCAGACATCAGCGGACTGATTGGTCAGTATGCACATGGTAATGAACCAAGTCATCACATGGCTTATCTGTATGATTATACAGGCAATCCCGGAAAGACGCAGTCACTGATATCTGAGATCATCAACAATATGTACCACGATTCTCCTGATGGATTGATCGGAAATGAAGACTGCGGACAGATGAGCGCATGGTACGTGCTAAGCGCAATGGGATTTTATCCTGTAACTCCGGGCTCACCGTATTATGCGATCGGCACACCATTGTTCGACACTGTAAAAATTCATCTCGATAATCAGAAGACCTTTACCATCGTCGCGCACCATGCGACAGCAAAAGATATTTACATTCAATCAATGAAAGTTAACGGACAGCCAACGGATACCTTTTATCTTTCACAGTCTATGATTCTGCAGGGAAAAACGGTCAGCTTTCAAATGGGAAGTCAACCCCGAAATCAACCAAACTGGGTTACCGCTCCTCCTTCAGCTATCACCGCATTTCCAATCGTAATGAGTCCGGTGATTGTGGCAAAGGATAATTCCTTCCGCGAAAACATGATTGTATCCATTCAATCACCTGTAACCGGAAGTAAACTTTATTACACATTGGATCATTCAGCGCCAGGAAAAAAATCTCCCCCTTATGTAAAAGCATTTTCTATTCATGATAATACTACCGTGAAAGCGGTGGCCATCAATAATAAAGGAGAGGAAAGCAAAATAGTAACAGCAGATTTTCGCAAGACTGCATTCAACTGGAATGTAACTTATCTTACAACGTACAATCCGCAATACAACGGAGGAAGCGATCTGGTATTGATTGATGGTGAGTCGGGCAACAAAAATTTCAAAAGCGGAGCGTGGCAAGGTTGGTGGGGAAATGATATGGAACTGCAGATAGACCTCGGAAAAATTCAAAGTGTTAGTTCAGCCGGAGCAGAGTTTTTGCAGGATCAACAGGCCTGGATCATCCTGCCCTCACAATTGGATATAGAAGGTTCCGCAGATGGGAAAAGTTTTACACGTCTCTCCACAGTTCAAAATAATATTTCTCCCATGGAATCAAATGCAATCGTACAGCAACTTAAAGCAGAATTTGCCCCGCAGCAGGTAAGGTATATTAAATTGAAAGCGCATAATTATGGCAAATTACCTGTAAAACACTTGTCAGCCGGCAATGATGCCTGGATATTCTGTGATGAAATATTTATCAGGTAGCAAAAGAAAATTGCTGACGATCCATGAGCTTGATTATCTTGTAACCGTACCATTAAAGGCAGCATGAGTATTGCCATCACCGATCACTATAAAATAGCTGGAGTACAATTCCGGGAAATTAATACAAGCTACCTACAGGTAAAAATCATTAATAAATAAATGAATAAGCAAAGCATGCAGTACATCTTTCTTCGGGTCATGAAATCGTTGGTAATGCTCGGGCTTTGTATTTCATTCCAGGCTTCAATTCCTGCCTTTGCCCAATTCCCACGGTTCATGACTGCAAAGGTTGTATATGACACCTCATTCCTCAACCGGGCGCCTTCCAGGTGGTCAATCAGACTCTATTCTATTACCAAATACCAACAGTTTAGGATGTACAGTGGTTCTACAGAAGCAGGACTTCGATATGCACCGAATAAATTTTATGGAATTGGCGGCGGTGTATCATATAACCGGCTCAATCTGGATCTCGCTTTTCATTCCATTGCCAACAAACCTCAGAATGACTCAGAGCATGAAAGCTCTACATTTGATTTCATTGGTTCTTTATATGCAGGTCAGCATCTCTTCGAAATCTTCCTTCAGCAAAGCAAAGGCATGTTTGGCTCCTACGAGAAGAGCGCGGCGGTAACATCTACCATCAATGATACCACCATCGGTTACCGGCCCGACATCACAGCATTTAACATGGGAGTAGATTATAATTTCCTGTTCAACTCGAACAAACTAACCTTCGCATCGCTGATAGGAACGGAGATTCAGAAAAAAAGCGCGGGCGGACCGATGGCCGGTTTATTTTTTTCGTCCTACAATTTACACGCAGACAGCAGTATTGTGCCTGCTGTTTATGCCTCAGTTTTTGAGGACCATGGCGAATTAACCGATATCAATACGTTTAACATCGGACTGAGTGCAGGTTATGCTTACACCTTCGTATTCCCGCTTCACTTCTTCTTTACTATTGCGCTCACACCTGGCTTCTCCTTCTCGAGAAGTGAAGTGAAAGCATATAATGAATGGTATGTTGCAGGTAATCCGGTTAAAGTTTCTCTTAAACTTATTACACGAGGCGCATTGGGTTACAACGGGAAAAAGTTCTACGGCATCCTTTCCATGGTGAATGATCAAAGTCTGATTAATATCAGCAATGAAAATCAATTTCAGCAGGATCTAGGTAAGATCAAATTTGTAGTCGGATACCGTATAAAATAAAGCGCGCAATTATTTCTGCGGAAGAATTATCCAAACTGCAATTTAATCTTGTCCACTATTTCACTCACAGCCGGACAGATGCCGATATTCTCATAAATCACATCAAGCTGCTCAGGTGATAGCCGGAGTTTTGCAGGAGGATAAGTTCTGCAACCCATTGGTCGTATTTCATAAATCGAACATTTATTATCATCACCTAAAAAAGTGCAGGGTAGCTTCTTGGTAAAATATTCATACTCCGGAACAGCTTTCAGATATTTTTTTATAAATTCTTGCGAAGTCATTCCAAAGTGTTTTGAAATGCGCTTTACATCCGGCGTCTCAAAAACAGGCTGTGCAATCTTGCAACAGTTCGCACATTCAAGGCAATTGGTATGGGCAAAAACCTCATCATTCACGGCCTTAAATGCTTTTTCAAGTCCCTTGGGCTTATCTGTCTTGAATCGCTCAAAGAGTTTCTTATTGCTTCGTCGTTGAACCTTCGCTTTCTGCTTTACTTTTTCTATGAGTCGCTTAAACTTTGCTGTTGTTGCCATTCTGTTTTTTATCGGGCGCTAATGTAGGGAAATGGGGCGTTAGTAGTGAGTAGCGAGTAGCGAGTCGTTAGTCTTTTAGTCTTTTAGTCTTCAGTCATTGGTCATTAGTCATTAGTCATTGGGTCACCCTGCTCAACTGTCATTTGTCAATTGTCCACTGTCAACTGTCAATTCTCAATTCCTCTTCAACATCCTCTCCACATACTTCCCAATAATATCATACTCGATATTCACCTCATCAAAAGGTTTAAGATGCTTGAACGTAGTGTGTTCAAACGTATAAGGAATAATGACTACGGTAAATTTCTTCCTGGTGGCTTTCACTACTGTTAAACTCACGCCGTTGATACATACAGATCCTTTTTCTACGAGTAAATTACTTTTCGATTCACTGATCTTAAAAGAATAAACCCAACTGCCTTCTCTTTCATCCACCTTGCTGCACAACACCACTTCATCTACATGTCCTTGTACTAAATGTCCATCCAGCCTTCCGTTCATTAACATCGAACGCTCAAGATTCACAGCGTCACCTTGCTGTTTGTTTTTCAAATTAGAACGTTGCAGTGTTTCTTCCACCGCTGTTACTGTATGTGTGTTGCCTTCAATATTTACCACCGTAAGACATACACCATCATGTGATACACTCTGATCAATCTGCAAAGCAGCCGAAATAGTCGATTCAATTGAAAAATGAACGTTGCTTCCCTCCTGTTTTAATTCGACTATTTTTCCTGTTGTTTCTATGATTCCCGTAAACATTCGTTGCTGATTTTCTATTTCCTGATAGGGTATTTTTATAATGTGTGCTGACCCTCATTTTTTTCAACGATGAATACTGAAATGTGTCGCTGAATATGCTGGCTCCATTTGCAAATCCAGGCATCCATCACCTGAACAAATGAATATATCCGCTCAAAGTGGGAAATGCTTTTGCATCACCATTCGCAAAAACATCACATACATAATAGTAGGTGCCGGCTGCAACATCCTTTCCTGTCTTCAGATCTTTTCCGTTCCAGCCAATAAAAGGATCTGTGGTCTGAAAGACCAAAGCTCCCCACTGGTCAAAAATCTTTATGTCAATTTTCTCTACAAAACGTATCGGCAGAAAGGGATGAAACAAATCATTTCTTTCATCACCGTTAGGCGTGAATACATTCGGTAATTCATACACCGGACAATTTTCAACACAAACCACAGAGGACTTCGGGCCTTCATTCGCATAAGAATCAACGGCAGCCACTGCATAACAACCTGCAATAGTGTTGTCCTGCGTATGAATAAAAAAGGTATCGCTCAATGAACCGATCAATGCCAGAGGCTGATCTGCAGTGCCTGCAAAATATACATTGAAGGAGATTACATCATCTGCGCAGGTATGGTTTGGATTATTCCAGATCAGTTCATTGGTAAAACCTGTCAGCGCAAAGTTCTCTGTATTGCAAAGGTTCTTGATGTTAAGTGCCGGTGCGCAAGGACCAATAGAATCTACCGGAACATCACAAACTTGCTGAGAAAGATTTATGATCGGATTAATAAAACCGGGCGCCGAATAGCTGCCCTCACTCTTTACGTAATAGCATTGTTCCACTCCATTGGCCAACGATCCATCAGTATAGCTCAATGTTGTGCTTACTCCAATCGAATCAAATGTTCCAATGGAATTTTTACGGTAAACAGCATAGTATGCATTTTGCCAGGGCACATTTAAAGTCCAGTCAACCAGCACAGCATTATCAATTCCTGTTGTGTTCACAAAAACACTGGAAGCTATTTCTGTTTCACCGATAAAATTTCCGTTTGAATAAAAACCTATTTTATACGAATATGGATTATCCAAAGTATTCAACCCATCATCATTATAGGTCGAGTCGTTTAGCGTTCCAAAGGTTAGTGCGCTGAATGAATCTATGCGTTGCAGGAGGCCTCCGGGCATACCGACCGATCGCCAGATTACATATTTATACGGACCAGGATTTTGAAGCGTGTCAAGATCAAGCGGGCTCGGTTTTGACCAGGCGATGTACATAGTTCCGTTATTGGTGCTTGTAGTGGTCACGCTTACATTGGTGATCACAGGCACTTCTTTCAAAAGCTGCGCGCATGCTTCCGGAGATGGAAGACTTTCAACATTATTATAATAGAAACCGGCAGGCTCAGGTGTCTTATCAGCAAACTCTGCAAGAATACGGTAACAATACAATTTTCCTCTTTCAGCATTCACATCAAGAAACTGGTAATCTGCCAGGTATTGTGCAATTTTTATGTATCCCTTTCCATTTAAACCCACATCACAATTATTAACTACAAACGGATTACTGCCCTCTTTTCTCCATACTGAAAATCCAATGAAACGCGCCGTACCCGCACAGGCATAAGGATTGGCCCACGAAACCAGCACATCATTTCCGCTGGGCACTGCTACTACACCTTGCGGAGGTGGTGCCACTACAGTAA
Source organism: Chitinophagaceae bacterium (assembly GCA_016717285.1). Lineage (NCBI taxonomy): Bacteria > Pseudomonadati > Bacteroidota > Chitinophagia > Chitinophagales > Chitinophagaceae > Chitinophagaceae bacterium. Next base: position 970,462 of record JADKFU010000005.1, on the reverse strand, counting down.
TCAGCCAGTTTTTAATATCAACTAATGGAACTGAATAACTGTCCTGTGCTTTAAAGATTACCTGGTAAAAAGGTCCCCTCACATGATCGCAGGTGGTGTTCCATTCAAAATTTCCCACTGCTTCACCGGTTCCTGACACCGAGGAAAATGTAGCCGGACTGATCGCTAATTCATAAGGACCGCCATTCGAAGTCATGGTTACATGTTGACCAACATCCTGATCAGTGGCCACAACTTCCAGTTCAAGCTTTGCACCTGCAATTACACAGGTATCAAATATTGCTGCAATTACCGGTGGATTATTATTAGTACAATTCACGATAACTTCCATGTCACGCACCATGGTTCCTATGCAAATTCCTTTGCGGAATTCCTTGATAAGGATTGCAAAATTGTAAATATCACAGAAGATTGGTGTAGACCAGACGACTTCACCTGTTGCATGATCGATAGTAAATGTTTGTCCGGCAGGTGTGCCTGGAATTTGGTTAGGGTCTACATAGTTTTGAACCGGAAGACTTGCTCCTTTCCTGGGAACAATAAATTCAAAGGTCAGACTGTCGCCATCCGGATCATACGCATTCGGATTGTGGATGAAGGTCTGAAAAGCATTGCCAAAATCTATCGGCGGATTCAATAAGATCGGCGAACTGTTAAATGCATAAAACTGCGGATCAGGAATCTTCAGCGTATCCTCAATGTAAAAAGGCTCATTCACTGAATTTCCGCCATTGATATTGATGATGTCTGTGATGCGATTGGGATCTGTCATCGAAAGCACGTAGGATCCCATTCCCGGATACGTATGAACTCCTGTGTATTCATTGTATTTGATGTCGTTGCCGATGTATACACCATTCCCACCGCCATTTGACCTGGCCAGGGTATCCCTTGTGTTATCACCCCAAACTATTTCGAGGCTGTCGCGGTCTGCGGCTACAGAACTTTCCTTGGTGTAAGTAATAATGGTTGCCTGGTACGTAAATCCGGAAAGATGCTTATAGATGATTTCTCCTGCACGGTTGTGCGTAGCATTAGCATTTGAAAAAAATACCAAACTGAAAACAACCGATAAAACGATTGCTGGAATTCTTCGATAAGATGGCATGAAATAACCCTGCATGGTAATTTTAAGTAGTAACGCAAATTACAATTATTTCGGGAGCTGAAACAACGAGGGAGAAGTTTGAATGGTTTGAAAAGTTTAGATGGTTTAGCGTGTTTAGATTGTTAATGAGGTTACGCTTGTTTATCCTGGGGAAACGAGAACTTTTTCCATTCGAATCTTAATCATTTAATGAATCAATCCCTTGTTGCTTGAGTAGTGCAAGATGATCCTTCATTACTTTAACTTGTTCATTTGGATGTGCTTGCCAATTACAAACTTCTCCGACAACTCTGAATGGATGCATTGACCGATAAGATTTCGTGGGATTACCGGGGAATTTTTTATCCGTCAAGTCAGGATCATCTTCAATTAAGCCTGTAGGTTCTACTAAATAAATTCTTTCCTTTCCTTCGCCAAATGCAAGTTCAGCTCCCCAGATGGCAGCGTCCAGCGTACCGGTCAGAAAAATATATTTCGCATTTTTTCTTTTTCCATAATTTGAATTGAATCCCACTTCAAGCAAATCACCAACTTTCAGCTCAGCTCTTGTCCCATGAAAGTATGTCTGAGCAAACGGGGTTGCACCCTGTCCGTCAAACTTGGGTTTTTCGCTGTTTTTTTCCATTGCCATAAATTCTTGTTTTAGTTGAGCTATTATAATTACAACTGATGCTGACAATCTTTGATTTTAGGCACTAATATTTTTCAGTAACAAACTCCACCCAACCTTTCTCAAAGTCGGATTCACTTACACCCAAAACGGTTTCAATGTCAACGTAAGATGTAATTAAAGCCGGCAATTTGTCTTCACCCCATTTTTCCACTATATACTCAATAATGGTGTAGCCAACATTATAAATCTGATTACTGCTGTTTAAATCCTTAAGGGTAAGGTTCTTTCTCATTCCATATTGTACACTGATGCTATTTACCATACCAGCTTCGTAATCGCAAATAGCTTCCCAAAACCATTGAGGATATTCCTTGATAAACTTCTCTTCAAACATTTTGTCAAAATCTCCTTTGCTCGCATTTCCCCATTTCTCCTGTTCTTCCTTTATAAGAATGTTCAACTGAACACAATGCGTAAATTCATGAAGGGCTGTCTTTATAGGGTCATTGGGAAGAATACTGTTGAACCAGTTTGTCCAGAGTATATGAAACTCGTCAGGGCCTCTGCTTGTCCCATTTGCAGTACTGCTCAAAAGACCTGTTCCTATATTAAAATCAGCCTTTGTCGGATGAATAAATACCCAAATCATCTCATGGTCAGGATCAATTAACCTGGACCGAATCCTGTCATAGTTTTTTTCAAGAGTTTCTCCAACTTCCTGCGCTTCTTCCGGATAGATTCCCTGATAAGAAATAATAAAATGGCCGGTCTTTAATTCTGTTGGTTTGTCCACGACAGAAATACTTCTATATGTTTTTGCGCCGAAATAGATAAGGACGAGTCCACCAACTACCAAAAGAAAAATCTTTACTTTTTTCATTGTTCACTTATTCGCGTTCATTTTAATGTTAGCTGAGTTCTTCATTAAGTATCCATAACCAGGCATCTCCGATTTCATCATCTTGAACCACTTCAGAAAATTGAAATCCGTTTTTCTCCAAAATTTTAGTTGAAGCATTATGTTCAGGAGCTGTCTTTGCTGTGATTGTCAGATTAGGGTTCGCCTTTTTTGCGATGGAAAGTAATTCTTTGCACGCAAAAGAAGCAATTCCTTCTCCTTCAAATTCTTCAAATGTCCAATAAGCAATTTCAACTTTTCCATTAAAAGGTTGTCCTGTAAAACTGCAAGAGCCAACGATTCTATTTTCTCTGATGATGAAATATCCAACCCAAGGCACATTGAATCCAATTTTTGGGTAATAATCCTCGTACATGCTTAGTAAGGCCTGGCAGTCTTCTGAACCGAAAATCTTGTCATTTTTATTTTCGTGAAGGTTTATAATTTTTAACTCCATTTCAGTTTATAATTTGTCGTTGGTTGCTTATCGTTTCATGTTTCGCGGCATTACCGCTAACACTTTGCTGCTTACCTCATTTCCATTAAACCTTCTCCTTTGTCAAATTTGTCTGGAGCTTTTTATTATTAAGAATGATATTGCCGCCATCCATACACACCCAATTATAATACTCAATCTTTGCAATACGCCAGCAAGTTCAACTAACCCTCTCACCTGTTTAAATCCAATGCCGGCGAGAATAAAAAATGTCAGAATACCAATTCCTGATAAGAATGAATATGCTGCCCAGCTATTATTATTTGCTTCTTTAAACCGGTTTCGCATTTTAAAAATTGCGATTGGTAAACACACAAAAACGATAATTGAAAAGAAGTCATGAAGATGCCCGTGAATCGTGAATTGGGCAACAGCAAGAGGTTCTGTTGTCGGATAACCATATACAGGATCAGAAGAAAAAAGTCCGGCACCAACCAAACCAAATCCGACTGCTCCTATTAGTCGTGATATCCAGATTGAATTTTTTAATGATGGTGTAGCCTGTCTAAATCCTATCGCGGATAAAAATATTAATACGCCGGAGATTATAAAATTGGTTATTTGAATCCATCCAAATTGTCCGATTGACAAAGAACTTATTGGAAATTTTAAGGGCGTATAACCTTCGCGTAATTGTCCCTGAATAAGAAACATCGCTATAAATAAAATGCAACCTGTTTGTCCGCAAATAAGCAGTGCTTTTGTTGTTTTGCTAATGCCGTTATTTAAAATCATTTTCCTTCTGTCCGTCATTTTAATTGCACGTGTATATGATCGTCATGTCTAACCGCCTGGCAACCATGAAACCTTATTTTGTCTGAAGTTAATTTTAAACGTGTCTTTAAATGTGGCTCCATAAAAATTTTCCCAATGCAAGGCTGGGTTACAAAAAAGTTTATTAATTCTCTTGTCTTGTCACTGTCAAAAGCAAAATCCTTTTTGCTGTCTTGCGAAATAACTTTAGTCAAAAAACTATATTGCCAATAGCCCTTCCCGGCACAAAATGCAGCCGTGTTTTTTTCATTTTGTAAGGGCTCTTCACAAATTCCGTAACCAATAAATGAAGGACACTTATTTGTTGATTCACCTGTCTTGGCATCACGATAACAAAAAGAAAGGTCAATTTTTTTACCATCATTGTGACTAAGGTGAGGAAGAAGAGGGAAATTGTTAATGAACGGAAAGTTAGCATCCAAATAATTTACGGTTGTCCCCGGGAATTGGTTATTCATTTGCGTTGCCACTTCAAATGCTGATTGTCTTAGCTCTGGTCTGACGTAGTTACGGTTAAGAAAGCAAGTCAAAATGTTTAGAGGTCGCAGGTGCTTCGTTTCAGTAAATGGTAGTGGAACTCGTCCCAAGGATTTTGCAAGAGCGGGAACAATTATGAAAGTCGTCAGTAAATAAAGCATCATAAAGGATGTGAACCTGATAGTAACTTTTAGAAAACTGTTGCTTGTCCACGTGTCAATAAATCTGTATGTCAAAAGTGAAAGCAAATAAACAAATCCTCCCACCTGTGTCAAAATCGTTAACAGGGAGAAAAGTATAATTGTCAAACTAACTTTTAAAAATTGCAAGGTCTGTCTTTTCGGTCACACAAAGCATTTAGAGTTCTATTCAACTAACTGGCTCAAATAAAAGTATATAACCGCATCAGTGATAAATGGAATTAAATATAAAGCATTACCAGCGACGCCATCCTCCTGCCAATCTAATGCTCAATACTTATTTTTTGTACTGCCGATTTTGTATTTCCTTGTAACTTCAAATAATAAATTCCGCTTGATAAATTTTCTACATTAATTATATAGGGAACTGCCGGTTGAATATTCTTTTCTGAATGCACTATTTGTCCGGATGCATTTAATAATTGTGCAGCTAAATTATTGTTTTCACCCGGTGCAACAAATATTGTCAGGTAATCATTAGTTGGATTTGGATAATATTCGAATGCTATTTTTTGGTCAATAGTAGAAATCCCTGCAGCACCTGGTGTGTAGGTTACCACCGTTTCTGTTATGATGTTATGTCCACTATTCGGACCAGTATTGCCTGCTTGCACGATACCGAAATAAGTTGGTCCTAAGACATATGGATAAACAGGATATAAATTCGCGTCAATAGTTACAAAATATGCATAGATCCCATCGGGATAATCAGGTGTTACACAAAATCTTCCATTGTGAATATCTAAATCTCCGGCACCACTTACAAAAGTTCTGTCTTCAATAAAAGCACCCAATGGATAGGTTGCATCTACAGCAGGTCCGTTTATTCTTGTTGTTCCTGTATTCATTTCATAACTGCTGGTCATTCTTTTAATTGCCCCGGTTCCATTTGTGTTGGCATAACCATATGCACCATAAACAGGAAATCCGTCAAAAGCATATCCGATGATGGGCGAATGTTGTGTACTGTCTGCATCATTATACAAGCAAGTTGGATTTACGTGCAGGTGATATTCACTTTGCGCATTCGGGTGTCCCAAACAATTATCAAAACTTATCCCTTCATAGTAAAGTGCATCTCTGTTCCAGACGCCTGCATTGTTATAACTCATTCCATCCTTCGGATTAAAAATACTTACGCCATTACTCCAAACACCCACGTGTCCCAGTGGTGTATTTGTTAAAGTGCCGGTATTTTGAACCGGATTACGGGTGATTTTAAAAACAAAATTTTTGTTCTCCGGAATATTTGGATTTGCTGTCCACGGACCGATTGTATAATCCGGAATACAGGTAGCACTTACATAAACATTGTTAGTTGAATATTGAACTTGCTGCACATTGGTCAAAATTCCTGCATAACCTGTTGCACCTGTTGTGTTGATTTTCCATGAAGTAATTTCAGGTGTTAGTTGAGCAAAAACCGTATTGGCCAACAATATTAAAAGGAAAGTGTAAGTGTGTTTCATTTCTTAATCCTTTTCAAAGTGTTTATTAAATTCAATCTTTCCTGGTATTCCATCGAATGTGAAGACAATAACCTACTATTGCTTTAAGGCTTCTGCAATCGCACGCTCCACCAAAGGTTCCATCACCTTATATCCAATCAGCGTTGGATGAACGCCATCATCAGCATATTTTTTGTCCAACCCTTTTCTTTCGTCCACCATCGAAGTATAGTAATCCACGTACACCAGTTTGTTTTTATCGGCAAAGGTTTTAATCATCTTGTTCAGCGTGACAATCTTTTCCGCAGGTTGCAATCCCGGTCGCCATGGATAATCAAAAACAGGAAGCACAGAAGACAGCACAACGCGGATGTTATTGGCAATAGCAAGTTCTGCCATTGAAACAATATTGCCGAAAATGTTTTCAAGCGAAATAGGACCTGTGTTCTCAGCGATATCATTCGTTCCTGCAAGCAGCACCACTACCGCAGGTTTTAATTCAATAACATCATCTCGAAACCGAACCAGCATTTGTGAAGTGGTCTGTCCGCTGATGCCTCTGTTGATATACGGCTTGTTGCTGAAAAAAGCGCTGTCTGTTTCTAACCATCCCTGCGTAATGGAGTTGCCCATAAACACCACCCGTTTTTCATTCGCTGAAGGAGGCAACAACTTTTGATTGGCGGCAGCATACTTGTTCAGATTTGCCCAATCAGTTCTAAGCGGATCATCCTGACTGAAAGCAGGGAAACGGGATAAAGACAGCAACAAAAAAATCAGGTTTCGCATAACGACAGGCGCAGAGGAGCGCATCACAAATCTAATCACTTTTCTAAGGCAGTTGACGTCTTCACCTCATCAAATGAATCATTTTAATAAAGAAGTTTACATGTCCAGCCTTGACATGCATTGTCCTTTGGATACTATTTTCTTTATAACCCCGGAATCAAATGCCAGCCCGGGAAAGGTTTTACGGTTGCGCAATTGGGACCTCCATCTTTACCTGTTCCGGGAACTTTCGTCTCCAGATGTAATGAAGCGTCATCCAATAATAGTTTGATTGTTTCAGATGAGATATCACGCAGTGGAATTTTCAACCGACGACTCCAGACTGAATCTATCTGTCCGGCATTTGTACCTATGTCTATATAAATGAACCGTTCTTTTGAAGCTCCATGAACATAAGGACCTGCAAAATCAGGTAAAGACGTTTTAGATTCCTTTAGCAAAACTTTAAATTCAAAGCAGAGATCTGCCTTATTTGATCTTTGCTTTTGTATTGTTTCATAGTTATTTCCCTTACCCATTTGAATGCCAAAGTCAACTCCTGCCGGTGGGTTTTCCAAAATGATTCTTATAGATATTTCCTGCTTCATTTTTAATACTTATAGTTAGAATTTTTGAAAACCAGCTGGCTCACATAAACGGTTTGCAACGTCCTGGCATTTGTGAAGGCAATTCATGGAACGTTCAGCCAAGATCAAATTCCCATTGAAAATGTATTGTTGAATTTATCAACTAAAGTTGAGCATTGAACGCCGGGCCATAACATGCCCCTTTCCTTATTTATTACCAAGTTCTTCTGCCAGTCCAATAAGAATCCCTTCAGCCCCGCGAATGTAACATAGCCGGTAAGTGTTCTCATACTGAACTACTTCTCCAACGAGTTGAGCACCATGCTTGATGAGCCTGGACACCATTTCGTCAATGTCTTCAACAGTGAACATGATACGAAGATAACCGAGTGCGTTCACAGGAGCAGTTCTGTGATCAGCTATAGTAGCCGGACTTAGAAATCGCGAAAGTTCGAGCCGGCTGTGCCCATCAGGCGTAACCATCATAGCAATCTCTACACACTGAGAACCCAGTCCGGTTACTCTTCCAGCCCACTCTCCTTCGATAGTGGCTCTTCCCTCGAGCTTCAACCCTATCTCAGTGAAAAACGAAATGGCATTGTCGAGTGATTCCACTACGATGCCTACATTATCCATTCTCAATAATTTATTTTTTGCTATCATTTTAAATCCGCCGGTTAACGAAAAAGCTTATTCGAAGCGACAGAAAGGTACGGAAAAAGGGTGCCGCTTTGAGGGCCACCAAATAAATTTTCCTTGCTGCAAAAATTTTGAGATTGAATGGAATGGGAAGTCATCTGATGAATTAAAAACAATTGGCAAGAGACAAAATGTGTTGAATCATCCGATGACTCCATCAATACCGGACATTAGTATTCCAATCTGGAAACACAATCCGGAATTTTATACAAATAACGAGGCATTACGGTTATACAAAAACTATTTTTTCGGGAGTCCCCATTTTTCTATGAGTTCCTTATTAAGCGAATCATCTTCTTTCGTGTTGGGCTTTCCTTTTCCCGTTGTAATTAAATCCTTTATACTGCCTTGTATGTAACTTGTCCATGCATCCTGGCAAACATTATAGCATTCATATTCAGGTGTCAGACCAGATTGTGTGAATTGAAGTTGCGTCTGGTTATCCTTTTCAGAAATTTCAAAAAATATTTTATTGCCTTTCCATTCACTTTGATCCTTTGTGAAATTGAATTGATTTTCCAACACCAGCCAAACAACTTTTTTGCCCGGCACCATTTCAATGATCTTCATTTTACAGATATGAACATCTTTATAGTGGTATAGAAATTCCGCGTCCGGTTTATCGGTGTTGCCATCAATGTTTTCACTCCACCATCCACGAACATTATTGATCGCATTGAAAACTTCTTCCGGTGTATTGTCAACCAGAATAGTTGTTGTGAAATTTTTGTTCTCCATGAGTATTGGTTTTTGATGATCGTTTGAACAATAATTGTCTGTTACTGAATTAAAATTGTCAAACTAAATTTTATACTGCAAATCTATTGGCTGAATAGTAATGGCAAGCGGTGTAATATGGACATTGTAGCAGGTTAATTTGGACTAAGATAAATCCTCTCGTAGCTAAAGATAATTTTAGTAATCGCTAATTGATTCAGGAAGCAAATACATTTAGGAAGTTATGTCCCGATAGGTTATAAGCAGTGCGTTTGCCCTTTCTATGTTAAGTGAAAAGTTATTCAATCATTCATCGGTCACACTAAGCAACACGTAAAATCTTTTCCATCTTCCGGCCTTTCGCCAACTCATCTACCAGCTTATCCAAATACCTTACTTGTTGCGTTAACGGATTTTTGATTTCTTCCACCCGATAACCACAGATTACACCGGTAATTAGCGCAGCATTAGGATTTAAGGTGGCTCTTTGAAAGAATGTTTCAAAAGTCACTTTTTCTTTAATGAGTGTTTGCAGTTTTTTTTCATCAAACCCTGTTAGCCACGCTATCACCTGGTACAGTTCATCTTTTGTTCTGCCTTTCTTCTCCACCTTTGTTACATAAAGCGGATATACGGTCGCGAATGTCATTTTTGCAAAGCGCTCATCGTGATTGTTTGCGTTGTTCATGTCTTCTTTTTGGAAGTTTTCTCTCAGACTATTTTATTGCTGTGCTCAGCAAAGAGTTTGAAAAGTTTATAGGGTTTATGATGTTTAGATTGTTTGTTCTAAAGTGAGTTATTGGAAGAGTGTTGTAGCCTTTGAATTTTTTTTTGGTTTTTTTTTTTTTTTTTTTTTTCTGGAAAGTTCAGGAGTTATAATTGGCAAGAGATTGTTGTGAAGCCTTGTTGTGGCCTTCACGCGAAAATTTAAAATGTAATGCATGCTGATTTACTCAATCACTTATTTTCAGTCATACTAGCCCACAGATATTCACGATTCAGGCGCGCGATATTCATGGCGGAAATTTCTTTTGGGCATTCCGCTTCGCATGCAAGTGTATTGGTACAACTTCCAAATCCTTCGAGGTCCATCTGCGCTACCATATTCAGCACCCTTTGTCCACGTTCCGGTTCACCTTGCGGCAGCAAAGCCAGGTGTGAAACTTTTGCACCCACGAATAACATGGCGGAAGAATTTTTGCAGGCAGCTACGCAGGCACCACATCCAATACAGGCAGCCGCTTCAAAAGCGAGATCAGATTTTTCTTTTTCAATCAATATGGCATTCGCATCAGCAGCTTGTCCCGTATTAACAGACACAAATCCTCCTGCCGCTATAATGCGATCGAAAGAAGTCCGGTCAGTCACAAGATCGCGTAATACTGGAAATCCTTTCGCACGCCACGGTTCAACAGTAATCGTATCACCATCCTTAAAATGACGCATGTGCAATTGGCAAGTGGTGGTAGCTTTCATCGGTCCATGAGGGCGGCCGTTGATCACCATGCTGCAGGTGCCACAGATTCCTTCGCGACAATCATGATCGAAAGCAACCGGATCTTTTCCTTCATTGATCAACTGTTCATTCAACACATCAAACATCTCCAGGAAAGAAGCATGCTCATCCACATCGGCGAGCTGATAGGTTTCAAAGGTTCCTTTGTCATCTCGATTCTTCTGGCGCCAGACTTTTAGGGTTAGTTGCATCGGTAATTGTTGAATTGTTTAATTGTTTAATTGTTATGCAGCCTCTTCAGATAGTTTCGTTGAATTACTCTTTTAAATTTTCATTGGTGAAATTTATGAATGAATTGCTTTGGGTAATTTCTTAAGTTCCGTAAAAATATGATCGTACTCTTCATCTTTCAAAAGTGTTCTCACTTTTGATTTCTGATTCCAATCCAGGCATTCCGTAGTTTCTCCAAGGCTTATTCTGTAATGTTTCACTTTATCTCTCTTACCATATCTGCCCCAGCCTTCAGCAATATTTGCGGAAATGGAATCTGCTGCATTTGCAAATTGACTTCCAATGCTATTCCTTGCAAATGAATCCCAACTCCTCACTACATCCCAGATATAATTACTTAAGTGAAAAGCTATCCGGTAAGCTTCCACATCACTAAGCTTCATGAATTTCTTTTGATTTTCCATAAAATCAATATTTATAGTTCCAATAAAATCCTTACGCAAAAAAATCCACTTCATCAACCCACTGACCCCAACAATTTAACAATTAAACAATTTAACAATTAATTACTACTTATAACTCCTCTGCGTCGGATGCACCACCTCATACTTCAACTCCTCCTTATGCAACTCCGCCAACACATCTTCTCCTTTAAATTCATAAGCACTCACATACATGAACCCATCATCACGGCGCAATGCTTCGCCTTCCGCTGTCTGGAATTCTGTTCTGAAGTGGCCTCCACAACTCTCTTCACGTGCCAGCGCATCCTGTACCATCAGTTGTCCCAGCTCAATAAAATCTGCTACACGACATGCTTTTTCAAGTTCCTGGTTGAATTCGTTTTCCGTACCCGGAACACGTACATCACTCCAGAAAGCAGTTTTAATTTTTGCGATTTCAGATGCAGCTCTTGTTAAGCTTTCACGGTTACGCGCCATGCCGCAATCATCCCACATCACTTTTCCTAATTGCTTATGGAAATAATCAACTGACTTCGTGCCCTTGTTATTTACGAAAGCGGAAAGACGTTTTCTCACGTCTGCTTCCGCATCTGCAAACTCACTGCTGTTGGTATCCACTTTTCCTGATAAGATTTCACCCGACAAATATTCACCAATGGTATAAGGCAAAACAAAATAACCATCTGCTAAACCTTGCATCAATGCAGAAGCACCAAGCCTGTTTGCACCATGATCAGAAAAATTACATTCACCTGTAGCATACAAACCAGGTACGGTAGTCATCAGGTTATAATCCACCCAAAGTCCTCCCATGGTATAATGCACTGCCGGATAAATCATCATCGGAGTTGTGTATGGATCGTCTGCAGTGATCTTGTCATACATTTCAAACAGGTTACCATAACGCGCACTTACCACCTCCTTGCCTAACCTTTTTATGGCATCTGCAAAATCGAGGTAGACAGCGAGACCAGTTGAACCTACGCCACGACCTTCATCACAAACTTCTTTTGCCGCACGAGACGCGATATCACGTGGCACAAGATTTCCGAAAGATGGATATTTTCTTTCCAAATAATAATCGCGTTCAGCTTCAGGAATATCTGCTGCTTTACGTTTTTCTCCCTTTGCCTTTGGCACCCAAACACGTCCATCGTTCCGCAACGATTCACTCATCAGTGTAAGCTTCGATTGATAATCGCCGTGCTGCGGTAAACACGTAGGATGTATTTGTGTGAAGCATGGATTGCCGAAATAAGCCCCTTTCTTATAAGCGCGCCAGATAGCAGTGGTATTACAACCCATTGCATTGGTAGAAAGGAAAAAAACATTTCCATAGCCGCCCGTTGCGAGCACGACAGCATGTGCACCATGCCGCTGAATTTCTCCGGTTACCAAATCACGCACAATGATGCCGACGGACTTGCCATTCTTAATCACCACTTCCAGCATTTCATGCCGCGTGTACAACTCCGCATTCTTCAAACCTACCTGACGCTCTAATGCCTGGTAAGCACCAATCAGCAATTGTTGTCCTGTTTGACCACGAGCATAAAACGTTCGTGAAACCTGCACACCACCGAATGAACGGTTGTCGAGCAACCCACCATATTCACGTGCAAACGGAACACCTTGTGCTACACATTGATCAATAATACTCACACTTGCTTCAGCAAGCCGATATACATTGGCTTCTCTTGCACGATAGTCACCACCTTTTATAGTATCATAAAACAGTCGATAAATGCTGTCGCCGTCGTTGCGATAATTTTTGGCAGCATTAATACCGCCTTGCGCGGAAATAGAATGCGCCCTGCGTGCACTATCCTGAAAGCAAAAAACTTTTACATTGTAACCCAGCTCAGCCAGTGATGCTGCAGCGGAAGCGCCGGCCAGACCGGTTCCTACTACAATCACATCTAATTTTCTCTTGTTTGCAGGACTCACCAGTTTAACGGTAGAGCGATAAGTTGTCCATTTACTTTCCAGCGGACCAGCAGGAATTTTTGCATCTAAAGCCATTGCTGACGAATCATTTTAACTGTTGAACCAAATACCAGTAAACAGGCAAAAACATGAATCCACCGGTGATGACGATGGTGTAAAATTTTCCAAGACCTTCAATCGCGGGAGTATACTTAGTATGCATAAGTCCCAATGAGCGAAACGCGCTTTGAAATCCATGCCACAGGTGATAACCCAATCCGAACATCGCTACGAAGTAAAGTAGCGCATAGGGAAACGAGCCAAATGCTCCTACCGTTTCTTTAAACAGGTTCACATTTCCGTTTGCATCTACACCGAAATCTTCATCACCAAATTTTAATTCGTAGAAAAAATCTTTTAGGTGAATCACCAGGAAAATTAGAATGATAACGCCTAAAATTCCCATGTTGCGCGAATACCAGGTACTGTTGGAAGTTCCCGCAGAAACGGCATATTTAACCGGTCGCGATTCCCTGTTTTTATACGAGATAACTGCCGCCTGAATAATGTGAATAATAAAACCTGCAAAAAGCACCACCTCCATGATCTTGATGAGGATATTGCTTTCCATGAAATGGGTAAATGCATTAAAGGTGAGTCCATTATCAGGCACAAGCGTAAGCAGGTTTCCGGTTAAGTGAACAATGAGAAACGAACAAAGAAAAAGTCCGGTAAGTGACATTACAAATTTTCTTCCGAGGGTAGAAGTGAACATCTGGGTAACCCAACTCATGGAGGATAATTGATTTAGTAAGTGAAAAGTATAGGATGAAAATCTGTGCGTCCGAATGCTCCGGCAATTGTTCCGAACAATGCAAAATTAAAGCACGAGCGCTAATGTAGTGAATGGAATTGAAAGAAATTATAAGTGCTGAGCTGATTGAGTATTCAATAATTGTCTGCGATATGACTTGCTGAATTTCAAGGTCAGTGATTAATGCAAGCTATTTTTACCAAATTTGCGACTGAACATTAAAAGATTTTCAATCGCACTTTCACAAATAAAATTAATCAACATGCAACGATTTTTCTTCATCCTCCTGTTAACCTCGGGACTCTTCTTTCAGAATGCTCTATTTGCTCAAGATGAAAAAAGCAGTAGCGATAAAAAAAGTGAGATTTCTTTTCAATTAGGTCTGAATTGGAATAAGCCAGTTGTAGATGAAAATGAATTTGTGACGGATAGTAAAATCGGCTACCAGATTGGCCTTTCTTATATGCGGGGCAAACATTTTTGGTGGCAAACAGGTTTATACTATTATCATTTTGCTTCCACTGTTGCATCAATAAGCAACGCTGAGATCGGCAATATTTCGTATTCTGAAATCAAGGTTCCGCTTTTAGTTGGACTGAGTTTGTTACCAACTACAAATAATGCATTTAACATTCGTGCTTTTGCAGGCGCATTGCCGGGCTTTGTTGTAAGTAAACAAGCTGATGATGAACTTGGAATTTCGGAGGACGAATTTACCGGCTTTCACTTCGATCCTACACTTGGGCTGGATGTTGATGTGCTCATTGTAAGTGCAAGAGTTGGATATGCTTATGGTGTCACTAGTATCCTGAAGGATGACAAATCGCATCCATCGTATGTATATCTTTTTTTAGGAATCGGATTCTAATCGTAAGCAAACAAAAACAATCCAGGTTCTGCCATTTGTGTATCGGAAGTTGATCTATCGTTCAACAGTAATTTCGGTTTGAGTCTGAAGACGGAATAGGAATTGGGAATTGGGAATTGCAATGACTTGCATCGACTCGTGTATTTCAGGTTGATCGGTTTTCAATATTTATATATTGTTCTGTCATGTCTGGAAAAGCCACTTCTATTTGAATGTTCATATACCTGTCAAACTATATTAAGCGCTTACTCCCTAATCTGCCCAATACGCCGTACCTTGCGGCCATTAATTCTCACCCAATTACCTTAATCAAATTTTAATGCAATCTTTTTCAGACCTCGGGCTATCACAGCCAATTCTGGAGGCTATAGAAACAATGGGCTTTGTAACCCCCACTCCAATTCAGGAAAAAGTGATTCCTGGATTATTAGTCAATAATCGTGACCTTATTGCCCTCGCCCAAACCGGTACAGGTAAAACCGCTGCTTTCGGATTACCGCTGATACAATTGATCAATCCTGACCTGGCGCATACGCAGGCATTGATACTTGCTCCAACCCGTGAACTGTGCATGCAAATCACGAGCGACATTAAGAGCTACGCACGACGGCTTCCTGCAATAAAAACAGTTGCAGTGTATGGTGGTGCAGGCATTATGGAACAAATGCGCACCATTCGCAACGGAGTTCAGATTGTGGTGGCAACGCCGGGGCGTCTCATTGATCTTATTGGAAGAAAGGCCGTCAACCTCAAAACTATAAGCTTTGTAATATTGGATGAAGCCGATGAAATGCTGAACATGGGTTTCCAGGAAGACCTTGATGAAATTTTAAAATCAACTCCTGCGGAAAAAATGACCTGGCTTTTTTCAGCCACCATGCCACCCGAAATCAGGCGCATCTCTAAAAAATACATGAATAATCCGTTCGAGGTGCAGATCGGAACAGCGAATACCGCCAATGAAAACATAGAACATCAATACTATGTAGTGAACAGCCGCGAGAAATATTCGGCATTGAAACGGATTGTAGATTTCACACCTGACATTTATGGAATTATTTTCTGCCGTACGAAAGCGGAAACGCAGCAGATAGCGGAAACACTTATTAAAGATGGATACAACGCAGATTCCCTCCACGGAGACTTGCAGCAGGCACAACGTGATAAAGTGATGCGTGCTTTCAAAAGCCGGACCCTGCAACTGTTGGTGGCCACTGATGTTGCTGCACGCGGAATAGATGTGAATGATGTATCACACATCATCAATCTTCACTTGCCTGATGATATGGATTTTTATACGCACCGCAGTGGAAGAACGGCACGTGCAGGAAAGACCGGCATCTCCATGGTATTGGTTGACGATCGCGACATTTCGAAGATCAGACAACTGGAGAAAAAAATTCAGACAAAATTTGAACGTAAAAAAGTCCCTACAGGATTGCAGGTTTGCGAACAACAACTGCTTGCATTGATTAAACGTGTGCATGGTGTAACAGTAAATGAAAAAGAAATGTCACCCTTTATGCCTTCCGTAATGGAAGAGTTTAAAGACCTGAGCAAAGAAGAAGTTATTAAACGTTTTGCTTCTATTGAATTTAACCGGTTCCTGGATTACTATCGCGGAGCTCGTGACCTTAACATACAGGAACGTACTACTACTTCCTACCGTGACCGTGACTATGCTTCTTCCGGAGAATCTCACAATGGTGAACGCATGTTCATCAATCTTGGGAAGATGGATGAGCTTACCGAAGAAAAATTATTGGGAATCATCCGGCAGGCTACTCAATTGAAAGGCAAAGAAATAATGAACCTCAAGCTCAAAGGAGCGTATTCTTTTTTTTATGTTGATGATCAATTTGTAAACCCCGTAGTGCATGCTTTCAAAGGTGCATCTTACCGTGGCAGGCGCATTCGGGTAGAAGTACAGAATGAAAATGAAGAACGCCGTGAAAGAAAACCACACCGGAAAGGCAGTTCATCATTTCAAAAACCGAAAGAAAGGAACAGGTACTAGCGTTTCCTCACGTCAATAGACATCAATCTTTTTTTAATAACCTTTAACGTTATTAAAAAATCATTTTATCAGTTGAGAGTGGTATTACTCAGCAGTTGATCGGGTGTAGGAGTTATCTATTGCCTCCGGTTTCAACCAGTGTAATAATTGGCCGTTGATAGATAACGGAATGGCCCGGTTGATCAGTCATTATTTATTTTGGCTGATAATGAGTAATCCCCACAAGCCGCACTCATTCTTTCGAATAAATTCAACCCAATTCAAAGAATGGATTTCAGCTTTTTGAAAAGGAATTGCATTTCATCCTTCTGATGCGCCTCTATATGGCGTTAATTAATACGCATATAAATTTGTTTCCTTTATTCTATTAAACTTGACTTAACTTGGTAGATGAAAAACCAAAGCAGGAAATACTGAGTATATCAACGCGTTATTGAAGCAATCGTTAAAGCTTTCCTATCATAAACTATCTATTGAACAGATTGAAGGTGATGTCATTCTTTTAAACTTCTGAATGCATTTTTTATGAGACAGTTATTCAATTCATTTTCAAAGGACCCATTTGAAAAACAAACAGTTAAATTACTTCATGCTGGCTGCTTGTTTTTTATTTTCCTGTGTCTTGCAATTTCTTCTGAAGCACAATACAACATTGTGGATTGGGGTGCCTACTTCAGCGATGATGCAACAGGTTGGAATTTTGAAGATGATGAATTGATTGATGATATAAAAGTGGACAACCAAAATCCGGAAAATATTTACGTAGTGGGAAGAACTCGTTCTGCATTAGGAACCACCGAATCGTGTCCGGGAAATCTCCTCTCTTTTGGAAAAGGAGATGTATTGCTTGCAAAATATAACCGTTGTGGTGAATTACTATATTCAAGATATCTTGGCAATAAAAAGAAAACTGATTATGCATATTCCCTTGCGATGGACTACGATGCTTCAGGAAATACTTTTGTATATGTAGCCGGAGAAATGAAGACCAGTGGAACAGGTCCCTTAGCATTTACATGTGATGGTGGTCCCACTCCGTTTCGTGATACTCCTGTTGGTACCTGGGACGGTTTTATCGCTAAATATGATCAGAAAGGTGACCTTCAGAGATGGACTTATTTCGGTGGCAATGATGCAATAACAGAAGAAGTGGATCAGATACTTGGAATAACCATTATCAATCACAAAGTTTTGGTGGTTGGTTACACTGAAAGCGCTGACTTGTATAAAAATGCAGTTCATACAGAGGATACTACTTTTGAAGGTGCGGGGGATGGATTCTTCGCAACATTCTCTTCAGATCTTCATTCCCTTGACTATTTTACTTACATCGGCGGCGCCGGAAAAGACCGTTGTCATGGCATCACGGTTTACCAGCAAGGCACAAATCCGCCGGATATTTTTATTGATGGCACTACGCCGAGTTCAAGTGGCATTGCAGAAGGCAATGCGTTTGATATTTCGTTAAGTGGGGACCTTGATGCGTTTGTTGGCAAGTGGGAAGATGATGATGGTGATGGCACCTACACCAAAACATGGGCTACATACATTGGCGGCACCGGCATCGAACGTGCGCGCGATATGGATGTTGACAATAATGGAAATATTATTCTGGTGGGTCAGACCAACAGCGCAAACCTGCCCTGGGCACACGGATACGACTCAACAAGAAATGGTCAGTTCGACGCCTTTGTAATCAAATTGCCCAACGCAGGTGGTGCTCCTTTTTGGGGTACTTATTTCGGAGGATATGCTGATGAAGAATCAGTTGGTTTGGTTTGGAGAAAAGGTGCGAAAGAAGATCATGTAATCATTGGTGGAATCACCTATAGCTCACAGAAAGAAAGTTGTCTGCCGGTTCCGAATCCCGACAATTTCACACCTTTTCCACTGAAAGATCCAATGCTTAAATACATCAATGGAAAACCGGGTGCAAATTATTGTCCGGGCACGGTTGGTGATGCCTTTATTGCTGAACTGTCGGATAAACCTGTCGGTCAGTCGCTTGTTTTCTCCACCTATTTAGGCGGCTCAGGCAATGAAGTAAATGGAGAGAATCAATTGAGTTACAATCCATCTTTCGCTATCACGAAGTATGGAGAATTGTATGTGGCCTTCAATTCAAGAAGCATTGACATTGCTGCGCAACTCGGGCCCTCGATACATAAACTTTATGGAAGTTACCACGGTGGTATTGATGCCGTGGTGGCACGACTGATTGACAGCAATGCATTTCATTATCACTGTACGGTATTTCGCGATGCCGGAGAAAATAACGGAACATCTGCTAATCAAATCATCGATGAAACAATGAATGTTTATCCCAACCCCTTTCATGATTTGATCCATTTAGAAGTTGTGGCAGATGATGCATCAGTGATTTCTTATGCAGTATTTGATCAGGTGGGAAAACTTATTGAGAAGAAATCAACAGAATTATATTCCGGTACCAATCAGCTTCCAATAGATCTCTCCCACCAATCAGCAGGTATGTATTTATTGCAGATAAGTCTTCCTGATAAGACACTACAGGTAAAGTTATTGAAGCAGGAGCGTTGATTTATAATTTGAATGTAAAATGGTTGCATGGTAACTGAATGCTACCTCACAACCAACTGTTTTCTATAAGTTGAATGGGAGCTTTGCAACGTTACCACGTAAATTCCGGATGGCAATTGATGCAGGTCTATTGTGTTAAAGTTAGTTCCCTTTACTGACATGAACGATTCTTCTAAACTGATCTCTCCAAGAATGTTGGTCAAGGAAAGAGTTACCTGAACTGATTGATTCATTCCAAATGATACTATTAATTTATCCGTGGCAGGATTTGGATACATTGCTATCGAAAACTGTTCACCGGAAATAAATTCAGTCATGGTACTCAGCGTGGTGAATGTGTCAACTCCGGAATAAGCAGAAGAATCCTGCACAGATGTGCAAACAGATTGTATGCGCCAGGCATAAGATGAATCAGATTGGAGATTCGAAAGTGTAATAGTATTGGTTTCAACCGGAATAGAGGTCCAGCCGGAAGCAGAGACCAGTTTGTATTGAAAAATAAAAGAGGAATTAAAATTGGGTACAGACCATTCAAGTACTGCCGAATCAGAAGTAATGTAAGTAAGCTCAAACATTGAATCTACAACAGGTGCACACCGGTTCCAGTCAAATTTATGTGCACGATAGGAAACATAGTATTCACTGTCGAAGTTAAATTCCCAAACAATATTTCCCGCTGCATCCACTTCTGAAAAGCGCGGTACCTGGTTAATATTTGATGACAACAATCCCCAGTCAATAAAAGTATTGCCATTGGAAAGACGTTGTACACTGCCCATGGCAGGACCAAAAACATTTACATTGCCGACCATCGGATGTTTGTATTTCCATACCATCGTAGCAACTTTATTGACCTGGTCAAGCTGGTATTCCTTTGCACTTGAAACATTCGGAGTTACATTATTACCATTGTTGAAAAGCGTATAATTTCCACTTGCGAGTCTTCGAAAATCGTGTTGCCCGCTGAAATGAGTAGCATCAGGATCGTCAACAAATGTAAACTGGTTATTGTCACCTCCCATCCTCCACATCATCTCGCCTGTTGTCAAATCAATCTTGGTAATTTCACATAAATGCCTGGAAGATAACAGCAGGTTACCATCCGCATCCAGTTCCAACGAATTAGAATGGGTCCAATCAAAAACCGGTTGACCTTGTGTGACTGCAATGAAAGCCCACCCAATAGCATCCGTATATAACATATGATCCCAGCTTCGCCACTGAAAAATCACATTCTGATCTGCATCAAGTTCCTGTATCACGCAACCAATCACATCTACTGTATCTAAACCTCCAAGGTCAGAGAGATCCTGATTCGGATGTGTGTCATAGCAAATCATAAAACTTTTTCCATCAGGATAAATCAGGAACTCATGTTCATCTGCACGGTAACCATTTCCCATGAAATACTGCTTTACCACATTGTAGGATGAATCCATCACATCAAAACAACTGTCTACATAATTGTAATAAGTGAGATATCCGTTTTTATTAATTGTGAAACCAATTCCGCGTTCATCATCAAATGTTGCATAAAGTGAATCACCTTCATTGCTGATTATGGATTTACCAAAACATCCATCACCACCTCTGAAGTTAAAGTAAAACACATCCTGCTTTAATTCATTACCTGTAGAAGTAATGGTATAAGTTGGCATTGCACAAAGATCCCGCACATCACCATCATGCGCGTCAACCGGTATTCCGGAGTCAATCAGCTCAATATCTTTTGCGTACTTAAGTGCTTGCCTGATACTTTCTTTATCATTGGATGAATAAACAGGATGAATATCAAACTGGAATGCAGTTCCTGAAATGAGTGCTCCATTTGTTTTGCGGAAGCCATCAGCCACATTCACATAAACCTGCTCGCCTTCTGAAAATTTCTTAAGCGGATAAATGACTATTGTCTTACCATCATCAGCCAATACAATCCGGCACGCATGTACCCCACTTAACGAACCGGTTACATGAATCAACAACGAACTTAAAGAAGACTTGTCAATCATTGATCCGTTTCTTAAAATAATATTTGTTTCAGGATGGTGATAGGTGCTGCCCGGAACCGGTGATACATATTGAAACTGACCACTCGCGGTTTTTGGTGTAGTGAAGACTAAAAATAAAAGGGCAAAAAATATAGCAGTAGAAATTTTCATGCCTTGGTGTTTAAATTTTATGATTGAAGGCACAAAATAACGCATTTGAAATCAAATCTGATGAGGGTAGTTGCAGGTTACATTTCAAAGTGTCGCTTTCAATAACGATAACCAGGTAACAATGTAAAAACACAGAAAACGCCCCTTTGCCATTATTCAAATGGCATAAGCTTTATGCAGAGAAGAAAAATACCTTACATAATATGAATGCTGAAACTGACATACTGTAATAAAAAAACTCCCTTTCAAGGGAGTTTTATCAATCAAATAAATTACGCCTTACCACTTTAAATCATCATCGTCAACATGATCGACGGGAGGAGGTGGTGGTGCTGATGGAGCCGGTGGTTCCGGTTGTACATCTTTAATGGGTTCATCAAAATTCTTGGCTGGTGCATCTGCGGCAAACGTCAAATCATGATGCTCAGTTTCAGCATCTCCTCCTTCCAACCTGTTCATTTCACGATTCTTCTCGTACTCAGCCTGGCGTTTCGCAAATTCGTCGAAATCATAGTGCGGCATCAACTCCGTCTTAACATGATCTATTGTTTCTGTAAGCGATTCAAGAAATTTGTTAAAATCTTCTTTATAAAGAAAAATCTTGAAACGCTCATAGCTGTCATCCTGGCGCTTCTTACTTTCTGTTATCGTAAGAAAATAATCATTCGCTTTGGTTGACTTCACATCGAAGAAATACGTTCTTCTTTTTCCTGCCCTCAGTTTTTTTGAGAAAACTGAATCAGATTTAAAATTTCCTTTTTTTTCCTCCACAGTATATATGTTTTGTTTCTAACCTTCGCAAATATATTGTTTTCCAATTCTAAATTCAAAATCTTTTCGTGAGCTGCGAAAATGGAACCATAAACGTTAGATGAAATTTAAAATAAATTCAGCCAGCAGCAGGATGATAGTTAAGAAACAGGAGCGTCAACTGCTCTTTTCTCCTCCAGGAGCTGGCGCTCAAATAATTCATAGTATACACCCTTTTGCCGCATTAGTGAATCATGATTACCCTCTTCTGCTATGGCACCATCATCAATCACAATGATCTTGTCAAAATTGAACAACGAAAATATCCGGTGCGTAATAATAATCGTGGTTCGGTCATGAAGAAACGTATCAAGGTAACCCAGGATATTTTTTTCTGTTTGCGCATCCACTGCTGACAGGCAATCATCAAATACAACAACCTTCGGATCTTTGATGAGTGCACGCGCAATAGATATACGCTGCTTTTGTCCGCCCGATAATGTAACACCGCGCTCGCCAACAATTGTTTCGTATTGTTCCGGGAGCTGCAGGATATCTGAATGTACAGCAGCATAAGTTGCCGCTTCCACTACTTTTTCTTTATCGAAATCTTCTGCCTCCATTCCAAAACCAATATTGTTAAATACAGAATCAGAGAATAAAAAAACATCCTGTGAAACATACCCGATCTGACGTCTGAGCGCAAACAAGTCCAAAGATTTAATTTCTTTTCCATCCAGCAATATCAACCCGGAATCAGGATCATACATCCGCACGATCAATTGTCCAAGCGTAGATTTCCCTGACCCTGTTCTTCCAATAATGGCCATTCGCTCTCCCGGCTTCACTGTAAACGATACATTTTTTAATGCGTGGATACCAGTTGTCGGATAAGTAAATGAAACATGTCTGAATTCAATCAGCCCTTTCACTTTCATTCCGGCTGAAGATTGCGAAGTAATTTCAGGTGTAACACGGAGAAACTCATCAATCCGTTTTTGAGACGCTGCAGCACGTTGAACCAATGCCATCACCCAGCCTACTGAGGCAATTGGCCATGTAAGCATATTGATGTAAATCACAAATTCCGCAATGTTTCCGGAGGTAATTTTCCCCTGGATTACCTGGGTTCCTCCAATAAAAATGGTCAGCACCGTACTTAACCCAACCAGTAAAAAAATGAGGGGAAAATAAATCGCTTCCACCTTTGCCAGTTCGAGATTATTGCCTCTGTAATTTTCACATTCCTGATTGAAATAGTTATTCATGAACTTCTCCTGCACATATGATTTGATGACGCGAATACCTGAAAATGATTCTTGTGAAATGGTGGTTAAAAAGGACAACTGCCTTTGAATGGCTTCGCTCTTTCTTTGAATGATACCATTCACATAATAAATGGAATACCCTAATATCGGTAAGGGTGCCACAGTATACAAAGTCAGCTCCAGGTTAACTCTTACCATGGTATAAATTACCATGATAAACAACACTAACAGGTTGATGGTGTACATAATTGCGGGACCAGTATACATCCTTACCCTGGAAACATCTTCTGTAATCCTCGACATGAGATCGCCGGTATTATTGCGCTTATAAAAATCGAGGTGAAGCTTTTGATAATGCGCGAAGATTTCATTTTTTTGATCATATTCTATCAGCCTTGACATCACAATGATGGTTTGCCGCATAAAAAACAAAAATATACCCCGAAGAATGGCCAGCACCACTACCACCATTCCAAAAAACAAAATTGAAATTCCAAACAGCTTCATGAATTCGTGATCGAGTCCGGATTTGCTGTAAAACTGATGATACGAAATCTGGCTGGTAATCATATCAACAGCGTGCCGGACCACCTGTGGCGAATAGACACCAAACAAATTGGAACACGTGATAAATACAATACCCATTGCCAGCCGCAAACGGTACTTATACAAATATTTATGGAGCGCTTTTAAATGGTTCATTGTGGGTTTCACAATCAGTGTTACATTGCCACCTCAAAAAAATAAAACTACCTTTGAGGCCTTCTCAGTGTCACATCTTGCAGAATTAATACCAAAGCAAATGTAGTGGTATTGGGTTCAAAAAAGAGGCACTAATTTTAATCAATTCATTGTTTAATTCTACAAAAATCATTCTTGATGGCTGTTGCTACCAACGCTCCCGCAGAAATTTCCACTCCATTTTCGGTATTTGACCGGATGGCCTCCATGGATCATGAAGAAGTGGTGTTTTGTCACGATAAATCTTCCGGATTAAGGTCAATAATTGCCATTCACAATACAGTGTTGGGACCGGCATTAGGTGGCACACGTTTCTGGAATTATGCAAGTGATCAGGAAGCCATTACAGATGCTCTTCGCTTATCCCGTGGAATGACTTACAAAGCTGCGATAACCGGCCTTCATCTGGGCGGAGGAAAAGCAGTGATCATTGGTGATTCGCGCAAAGAAAAATCTGAAGCATTGTTTCGCCGGTATGGAAAATTTGTTCAAAGTCTCGGCGGAAAGTACATAACGGCGGAAGATGTTGGGACCTCGAAAGAGGATATGGAATGGATTGCCCGCGAAACAAAATATGTTACCGGACTGCCGGAATATCTGGGCGGAAGCGGAGATCCTTCCCCATTTACCGCATTAGGTGTTTACATGGGAATGAAAGCTGCTGCTAAAAAAGTGTATGGCAATGATTTGTTACAAGGAAAAAAAGTAATCGTACAGGGAATCGGGCACGTAGGCGAACACCTGGTTAATTACCTGGAACAGGAAGGTGCAATAATTTATGTTACTGACATTTATGCAGACCGGCTTATGGCAATAAGCAAGAAGCATAAAGTAACCGCTGTGAAACCGGAAGACGTTTATATACAGGACGTTGATATTTACGCACCTTGTGCGCTTGGTGCCACGGTGAATGATGATACCATTCATAAACTAAAATGTTCCATCATTGCCGGTGGCGCAAATAATCAGTTGGCCATTGAAGAAAAACATGGCCAGATTCTGATCGACAAAGGTATTTTATATGCACCCGATTTTGTAATTAATGCCGGTGGACTGATAAACGTAGGGATGGAACTGGAAACATATAACCGCGAACGCGTGAAAACAGAGACTGAAAAAATTTATCAACGCACACTTGATATTTTCAGCTATGCGCAAGACAAAAAAATACCTACTTATAAAGCCGCGAATGAAATTGCGGAAGAGCGCATTCAAAGCATTGCGCATTTGAATGCAAGAAGATAATTATTACGGCAATGTGTGTTTTTCCCAGGCTCCTTACGGGAGAACATCTAATGGGAAAAGTATCATTAAAAACCGGTAATAAAACATTAATTTGTTTCAGTTCATTGACTTTTCATTTTTCAAAATCACAGGATGCTTTCCAGAAGAAATGTTCGTATTAAGGTAATGCAAACAGTGTATGCTCATACACATGACCATGAGAAAACTGTAGAGCGCTTAGAAAAAACGATGCTGGAAAACATTAACAGTTTTTACAGGGCATTTCTTTACAATTTGTATATACTTTCTAAAACCACTGAGTTTGTAATCCAGGATGTTCAGATTCGTGCAGGAAAACACATCCCCTCAGCAGAAGATAATTTTCTCTCTGTACAGCTTTTTCATAATTTCATTATTCAGCATTTTGTAGAGACGGAAGAAATCTATAAAGAAATGCGCCGGGAAAAACTAGACAACCGCATTGAAGAAGATTATTTCCGGCAATTCTTTCAGGCACTCAAAAAAACACCTGAGTACTATGCCTATTCCCATTTGGAAAATCCTTTGTTGCCGGATGACAAGGAAATCATCTCTTTCCTCTATAAGAAAATTCTTTATCCAAATGAAACATTCCAGCAACACATTGAAGATATATTTCCCGGATGGCTGGATGACAAAGATGCCATTTATCACTCAGTTATGAATACGATAACAGCTTTATCACCGGCTCAAAAATCATTTGTAGTAAGAGATTCAAAAGAGACAAAAGAAGAAAAGCAATTTGCTATTCAACTCCTTCGCAGCACACTTCACCACGAAACCGAACTCGATGAGTTGATTGCACCTTTTCTGGAAAACTGGGACAAGGAGCGTCTCGCCATGATGGATTTCATATTGATGAAAATGGCTGTGAGTGAAATGCTTTACCTGCCTGAAATTCCACTTAAGGTCACCATGAACGAATATATTGATCTTGCCAAATTATACAGCACTCCAAAAAGCGGTGAATTCATTAACGGCATTCTGGATGCCATAATGAAAAAGCTGAAAGAAGATGGAAAAATTCTTAAGGAAGGTCGTGGCGTAAAAGAAGATTGAATACCGGTTTCCTCATTGCTTGGCATAAAAAAACCCGTTCCTTAAGAAAGAACGGGTTGAAAATTTTGTTTGAAGTTGAATCTGCTTTTGAAATAAGGTTGCTTAAAATGGTGCTGTGCCTTCAACAGTCAATCCCATAGAGCGGGCTGTACCTGCTACCATTTTCATGGCCGAATTAAGCGTAAAGCAATTCAGGTCGCTCATTTTTTCCTCAGCAATCTTTTGAACCTGCTCCCAGTTTACACTGCCAATTTTATTGCGATTTGGTACTGCGCTGCCTTTCTCCTTTTTAGTTGCTTCCAGAAGTGATATGGCAACCGGTGGCTGCTTGATGATGAACTCAAAAGACTTATCCTTAAAAACAGTGATTACTACAGGCAATGTCTTTCCGGGCTTATCCTGAGTCTGCGCGTTAAATCGTTTGCAGAACTCCATGATGTTTACGCCTTTTGCGCCAAGAGCAGGTCCAATAGGAGGAGCGGGATTCGCTGCACCACCCTTTACCTGTAGTTTTATGAATGTTTCAATTTCTTTAGCCATTTTTTATTTTTTTTAATGCAGTTTCCCATTTACCGGGACCGCAGTTGTTTGGAAAAATGATGCACGCGATTTAAAATATCAATGAAGCTATCAAAACTGCCAAGTAACCGGAGTGAAGCATCTCAGGTCAACGAATCAACTTTCTTCTTTGATTATGATTTGACAGGCAGATAATAAATTATCCGGCTGCTGAATTTTAAGTTATTGCTTTTCTACCTGTGCGTAGTTTAATTCTACTGGTGTCTTTCTGCCAAAGATTTTTACAGTCACCTTCAATTTTTTCTTCTCCTCATTCACCTCTTCAATCAGTCCGATAAAATCATTGAATGGGCCATCTGTTATTTTAACATTTTCTCCAATAAGGAACGGCTCGCTGATGGTTTCACCAACCTCTGCCATTTCATCCACCTTACCTAAAATCCGGTTTACTTCAGTTTTACGAAGTGGCTGTGGCTTTGCACCTCCTAAAAAATTAATCACCCCTGAAATATTTTTAATCGCCGAAAACATATCGCCATTCATCTTTGTCTCATTTGCCTCAAGCAATATATATCCAGGATAAAAAGTGCGCTCTTTAATTACCTTTTTGCCGTCTTTGACTTTATAAACCTTTTCCATGGGAACAAGTACCTGGGAAATGATTTCATTCCAACCACTGCGGCTTATTTCATTTTCAATGTACTCCTTGATCTTGCGCTCCTTACCACTGATCACCCTCATCACATACCATTTTTTCTCTTCAGACATAACTGCTTTATTTTTGATTAGAATAAATGGTAAAATGTGGTCATCGCTAAGTCTGCAGCTTTATCCATTACAAAAACAATAAACGCCACGATAACTGCTGCTACCGTAACAACTACTGTACTTGCCTGCAACTCTTCCCACGTGGGCCACGAAACCTTGTGCATGAGCTCATTGTAGGTTTCAGTGAAAAAATTTGTGATTTGATTCATATAAATTATTAAAAACTGTTAACTATTTTTTCTGCACGGGTGGAAGGACTCGAACCCTCAGCCAATGGTTTTGGAGACCACTACTCTACCAATTGAGCTACACCCGTTTATTCCTTCAATCGAACACTCAACCTATGGTTTTGTCCCAACTTTAGTCGGGATAAAAATTGAGCTACACCCTTTTATTATTATCCTTTCAATCGAATATTCAACTAATGGTTTTGTCCCAGTCCTTTTCCTAATCCCAGATCAGCCAATAATGAAATTCCATTAATAAACTGGCAGCTTACAATCTGATGTTCTATCAAATTGCAAACTGCCAATGGAAATTTTACTACTTAATGATCTCAGTAACCTGGCCAGCACCTACCGTACGTCCACCTTCGCGAATTGCAAAACGCAATCCCTTTTCCATGGCAACAGGCGTAATGAGTTTCACAGAGATAGAAATGTTATCACCTGGCATTACCATTTCAACACCACTTGGCAATTGAACTTCTCCTGTAACATCTGTTGTACGGAGATAGAACTGAGGGCGGTAATTGTTGAAAAATGGTGTGTGACGACCACCTTCCTCTTTAGAAAGCACATACACTTCACATTTAAATTCTGTATGAGGTGTAATGGATCCTGGAGCACAAACTACCATCCCACGACGGATGTCATCCTTTTCAATACCACGTAACAGCAAACCAACGTTATCACCGGCTTCACCATCGTCCAAAATTTTTCTGAACATTTCAACACCTGTAACAGTCGATTTTAATGACTGGTCCTGAAGACCTATAATTTCCACCGGATCACCGGTATGAATCATCCCTCTTTCAATACGTCCGGTGGCAACTGTACCGCGGCCGGTAATAGAGAAAACGTCCTCCACCGGCATCAGGAAAGCTTTATCCTTAGCACGAACAGGAACAGGAATCTCTTTGTCAACGGCATCCATCAAATCCTGGATAGACTGAAGACCAGCAGGATCGTTGTTCAATGCACCTAAAGCAGAACCACGAATAACAGCAGCTTTATCACCATCAAACTTATAGAAAGTCAGTAATTCACGAATTTCCATTTCAACAAGTTCAAGCAATTCAGGATCATCAACCAGATCCACTTTGTTCATGAACACCACAACCTGTGGAACACCAACCTGACGGGCTAACAGAATATGTTCCCGCGTTTGTGGCATCGGACCGTCAGTGGCAGCAACCACAAGGATAGCACCGTCCATTTGTGCGGCACCTGTCACCATGTTCTTAATGTAATCGGCGTGACCAGGACAATCAACGTGAGCGTAGTGACGACTCTTAGTCTGATACTCCACGTGGGCTGTATTGATCGTGATACCACGTTCTTTTTCTTCAGGAGCATTGTCAATGGAGTCGTAAGACTTCACTTCAGCCAAACCCTGTTTAGAAAGCACGTAGGTAATCGCAGAGGTGAGCGTGGTCTTTCCGTGATCCACGTGACCGATAGTACCAATATTAACGTGCGGTTTGGTACGTTCGAATTTTTCTTTAGCCATAACTTAATGTTTGATGAAGGTTTAAAAATGTTAAAAAGCAATGTTCGAATGAAAAATGCATGCTATGAATTCAATCATTCACATCCACTTTTTGTGTCAATGATTCTGAAACGATCAGAATATCCTTCCCGCTTTGACGGGTTGCTCTTCCTCTGAGCTACATGACCACCCAATTTAATGGGAAAATTCAATCTTAATCTCACAACAGCCTCTGACTCAATAAACATCTAACTAACTCAATATAGCTTTACCTCTATTCAGCTATTTTCCTTTAATCCAAAATACCTGAGCCGATGACCAGAATCGAACCGGTGACCTCATCCCTACCAAGGATGTGCTCTACCAACTGAGCTACATCGGCGAACGCCTGCCAGTTTTTCAATTTACGGTCGGTTGTATTGCCAGCACCGGATTTAGTAAACTTTGCAGAGCGGGAGACGAGACTCGAACCCGCGACCCTCAGCTTGGAAGGCTGATGCTCTACCAACTGAGCTACTCCCGCTTATAATTTTTTAAAGTGCAAACGGATACATTAATCATTCTTCCTCCTCTTGCAATCTTTAAAAATAAATCAGTAAAAAAAGAACGAAATCATATGCCTGCTCCTGCAATTGAAAATCTTTCAATTTTCAATTATTGTGGGGAGAGGAGGATTCGAACCTCCGAAGTCATAAGACAACAGATTTACAGTCTGCCCCGTTTGGCCGCTCTGGAATCTCCCCAGGTTGTTTGTTTCAGCTCTCAGAACCAACAAGACTCCGCTAACTTCATCAAACTTTCACTATTCAAAGAGCCGATGGAGGGATTCGAACCCCCGACCCACTGATTACAAATCAGTAGCTCTGGCCAGCTGAGCTACATCGGCATTCATTTTCTCCGGTCAATTATTGTTAAAATGAACACCCAATTTTAACTGACTAATTAAGTCAAATCCTCAATTTTCAATCAAACATCCTGCATCTGTTCACCACTCCACCCGCCAATATAGCGTTCCCTAGCAGGCGGAATTTGTGAAAACAAAAAACCCGCATCGTTAAGAACCGCTCCTGTAAAGCATTTGAACAAATTGTAACAGGCACACTTATGTTCCGACCCCTCAAAAAAGGTGGGCAAATATACGGGAATAAATAAGAAACGAGAAAGTGTTTTAAAAATTAATTCCGGATTTTCTCCTTGTGCTTTTTCACTTGGCGGATTATCGAGTCGGCAGCCAGTTCAACAGATTCTTCAAACAATTTACTGCGCTCTTCTGCAAATAAGGTTTTACCCGGAATCTGAATCTTGATTTCAGCTATCTTATCTTTTACTGTCCCTTTGTTATGATCCAATTTTAATGTCACCTGTGCATCAATTATATGGGTGACTATTGAATCCAGTTTATGAAGTTTTTTCTGAATAAAACTCTCCAGTTTCTCATCAGTATCGAAATGGATGGAATGAATCTTCACGTTCATGGCTCACTTGTTTTTTTATTTGAAGAAAAAAGCTAAAGCAATATCAGGCCTTCGGATGGGCCTTCCTGTAAATGTCTTTTAGTTTATCAATTGTATTATGTGTGTAAACCTGTGTCGCTGCAAGACTGGAATGTCCCAGTAATTCTTTAATCGCATTTATCTCTGCTCCATTATTTAAAAGTTGTGTCGCAAAAGTATGTCGTAGCACATGTGGACTTTTTTTATCAACTGTTGTCACCTGTCGCAATACATCATGAACAATCGAGTAAATTTTTCTTGGGTTCATCGGGAGACCGGAATCTGAAACAATTAAAGATGGGAAAACAGCGCTGTTAAAAGTCTTGTTACGTATAGAAATATACTCCCTGACAGGTTCCTTTAACTGGGGATTAAAGGGGATGATTCGTTCTTTATTTCCTTTCCCCAGAACCTTGATTGTAAGATTAAAGAAATCAACTGATTGATCTGTAAGTTGAAGCAGTTCAGCGCGTCGCATTCCGGTTGCATAAAACAGCTCAAAAATAATCCTGTTGCGAAGGCCGGGAAAATCCTCACCAAAATCGAAGTGCTGCCATAGAAGATCCGTTTGCTTGGAGTTGATAAAAACAGGAAGACGTTTAGGTATCTTAGGTGCTATTACCTTTGTCATCGGATTATGATCAATCGCGCCATTCTTCAGGTTAAATTTGAAGAAAGTTTTTAAAGCTGATAATTTTCGATTGATTGAACGCGGACCTGTGCCTGATTCCATAAGTGAAACCAACCAGGAACGTATAAAAACATGCTGTGCCGACAGAATATTTTCTAACTCATAATTCCTTTTCAGGAAAAGGGAGAATTGCATCAAGTCGTTTTCATAAGCTACTATAGTGAGCTTAGAATAGCGCTTTTCGTATTGAAGATATTGAAGGAAACTTCTTAAATCCATCCCGATCACAAATGCTTACAAAACAAATATAGGCATAAGTTAGGGCGCAAAAGAATATTTATTGCGCTTCCATCTGACGGGTAACCTCATCACGGTAAACAGCTTTCAGAATTTCTCCGCGCCTTCTGACAGAAGGTTTTGTAAAAGACTGGCGGGATTTCAATTGTTTTAAAATACCGGCCTTTTCAAATTTCTTTTTGTACTTCTTTAATGCCTTGTCGAGGGATTCGCTGTCGCGGGTATCGATGATGAGCATGCTGGTTGTTATTTTTTTTGGACTGCAAAGATAGTCAATGAAAGTTAACGAGCAAATTGAATATTGAAGTAGGGTGTACGACACTTCCGCTACATGGTTTTTCTCGCATTGGCGCAAAGTACGCATTGCTAAACACCTTTATTTCCTTTGTGTTTTTGCAACTATACGGGTGCTTTTTCTAACATTTGCCAATTAATTCACCCGTAAACATAAAAAAACTTTACAAGCTGTCTTTGCATTTGATAATCATTAAGATAGCCTGAATCCTTTTTCGAGTCAAATCAATCTGCCAGATATCGGTTTAATCCATTTGTTGAAAAAAAGTTGTTAGCTCCGGTTATTCAAAATAGCCTTCACGTAATTGTCCCAGCTCATATCATGTGTGGAGGCTTCCACGTTTTGTTTTTGAATGGGATATTCAATAAACCTTAACATCTGTTTGGCCATTGATGCGATATCCTGTGGTTCAGCCAGGTAACCATTATATCCATCTTTTATAGTCTCAGGGAAATGTCCAACCCTTGTGGCCAATACCGGAAGATTGAAGTTGTAGGAAAGTGATTCAACTCCGGAAGGAGTCGCAGTGAGGTAGTACAAAACAATGCAATCACTTACCTGGAAATATTTAGGAACTTCTTCATTGGGAATAAAACGATTGATAACAGTCACCTGATTCTTTAAATTTAACTCATCAATTAGTGTTAAAGGGTTATAGTCCTGTTCGTTTTCACTTTGCTTAAGTACAAGAGATTTAGCCCACTTAAACAACATGTTCTTCACCCTTGAAGATAATTTCTTATTGTCAAGCGTATTCCAAAAACTCTCTCCCGCAATCAGCAACGAAACATCATTTCTTTCTTCAGCAACCATTTTAAACGCATGTATTACATTGTGCAATCCCTTGTATTTTCTAATGAATCCAAAAAAGAGAAATACATAGCGCTTTAAATGTAATTCCTCTTTTACTTTTTCTTTGTTGAAATGCAGATCAGGCTTGAACAAATCATAGATTGGATGAAATAATTTTATGATCGTCGGATTTTCATTCCGTCCCCGGCTTCCTGTTTCATTTACCAGAAATTTCTTTTCAGGATAAAGTGTCTGTAACTCATTTGCGGTTTTATAGGCATGTGCGATGTAGGTATGTGCAGAGGCTAATCCATAAGCACTGAAATATTTATCAATTGATGATGCTTCTTTTTGAATTACCAGATGACAATCAATCACAACTTCAGCCTTCCCTGAACGCATCAGCTTTCTTGCCATCCATCCAATTGGGAGCCCTTGCAATGCAATGGCCCATTGAAAAATCACTATGTCAGGCTGAAGCGAGTTGATAAAATTCACAGTCTTGTTCCAGGTAAGCGGATTATTATAATTTGTTAAATACGTGACCTTGATATGGGTTCCCTTCAGAAAGTCCAGTTTGCTATTTCTGTCAATAAAGTCTCTTGGAATGATTGCAGGATACTGTTGCGTCCAGGATACAATATGAACTTCCGCACCATGCTTTTCAAGGGCTTTCGCCAACGATGTATTATAGTTAGAGATTCCTCCTTTAAATTGAGGGCCTGGCCCAAAACAAACGACTTTCACAGCGCTAAATTAAAATGCTTTTAGGAAGAGGTAAAGAAACACATGTTCTATAAAATAATTATACAACTCAAGTCATTTGCTCAGTCTGGCTACTGCCGCCACATATACTCTTCTCATACCTTCCTCAACTGACACTTTTGGTTCCCACTGAAATTTATCAGCAACAAAAGTCATGTCAGCATAACGGGAATGAACTCCAACTGGTTTATCGAGCAAGGGTTTGATAGTTGGCTTATAACCGGCAAAGTCACAAAAGAGTGTTATGATGTCGAGAAAAGATGTGAGTTTCCCCGAACCAATATTAATTGCCGATCCGTCGTGAATATTATCCATTGCCATCAATATACAATCAATGCAATCATCTATGTGAACAAAGTCCCTTCCTTGTTTGCCACTGCCCCAAACTTCAAACGGATCTTCTTTTTTTGCAGCACGTGCTGCAATAGCAGGAACAGGATACGTGAGATCCTGATCTTCGCCATAACCAGAAAACGGACGAACGCAGGCCACTGAAATTCCGTAATATTTTGCCGCAATCTGCGCGAGGTATTCGCCTGTAAGTTTCGACCAGCCATAGGTCATATCCGGTTGTCCGAGATTTTGATCAAAACGGATGTCTGATTCCTTCAGTGCAACAGCTTCTGTATCGGTTTGCATACTAACTGGATACGCTGCGCTGGAACTCGGGTACAAAATTCTTGCAGGTTTGTAGGTACAAATCCAATAAAAAAATTCTGCATCAATTGAAAGATCAAGTGCCACCACCATTGGATCACCATCAATCTTTAAACGACCGCCCACTATCGCGGCGAAATGATATACATCAACAAATTTTGGAAAAGTGAATCCATAACGTGAATTAATAAAATCAGGATTCTCTCTGATCTCTATGAGGAATTTTCTAAAATCTCCCTTTCTAAAAATAAGGCGTCCGTCACAATAGATCTGCAAATCACCCAATACGGTAAAAGTTGAATCGGCCAGCCAGGTTTCCGGTGGAGTACCGGTTGATAAATCGTCTACTACAAATAAAATATCATTCGTTGTTTTTAAAAGTCGCTTCACCAGGTTTCTTCCCACAAAACCACATCCTCCTGACACTAAATGAATGGCCATACTTTCATTTTTTCACAAACATACTATTCTAATTTCATTGAGGCGGATGCAGCTTCTTGTTAGAGTGCAAGACAACCGGTAAGAAGAACTGTTCAATCCATCTTGACCATTAGCAATGTACAGAGACAGATCGCCAGGGTTTGTTTTCTGTTTACGGGACTGCATTCATTACCAAAATAACTCAATGCTATATTCGAAGAAATCAAACATTAATCAGATGGTGAAAGAAAAGCAACATACTTTTCGATTCCTCATTAAAAATCCGATGGTTACTTTTTCAGATTGACCTGCTGATCAATCTTGTAAGAATTCCGGTCAGCAGCGTTCCGTGAAACTAATTCAGCAAGAAAACCTGCCAGGAATAACTGCACACCAATTACCATTGTAACAAGGCCAAGATAAAAAATCGGTCGCTCAGTCATTTTGGTGATGTCGTAGAAAATCTTCCCGATAGACAGGTATAATAAAATAACGAATCCAAGAAAAAAAGAAACCAAACCCAGCGTTCCAAACAGATGCATAGGACGCTTTCCAAAACGAAAAACAAAAATGATAGAAAGTAAATCAAGGAATCCATTGATAAACCGTTCCCATCCGAATTTCGTTACGCCATACTTTCTCGGATAATGCACTACTTCCTTTTCAGTAATGTTGATGAAACCCGCCCACTTCGCAAGCATGGGAATGTAACGATGCATTTCACCGTACACTTCTACATTTTTAACAACATCCTTTTTGTAAGCTTTCAAACCGCAGTTGAAATCATGTATGTTGATTCCGCTCATCGAACGGGTTACGCTGTTGAACAATTTCGAAGGCCACCTCTTGGATACCGGATCATGTCTTTTCTTCTTCCAGCCCGAAACCAAATCAAAACCGTCAGCATTAATCATTTTATATAACTCCGGTATCTCATCAGGACTATCCTGTAAATCTGCATCCATAGTAATAACCACATCACCTTCTGCTACGGCAAACCCTTCACTCAGTGCTGCTGATTTGCCATAATTTCTTCTGAATTTTATTCCCTTAATACCTGAATTTTCTTTTGCAAGTCCGAGTATCATTTTCCATGACGAATCACGGCTTCCATCATCCACAAAAATAATTTCGTAGGTAAAGTGATTCGCATCCATGATGCGCTGAATCCATGCGGATAGTTCAGGCAGGGAATCCTGTTCATTCAACAGCGGTACAACAACTGAAATTTGCATGAAGACAATTATTGCGGTTGCTGCAGTTGCTGATTATCCTTTTTAAATATTGCAGCCACAATTAATGATAAAATAGACCCGAAGACGGCACTGCTTACCAAACTCCAGATTGCGATCCACATTGGTGAAGTGAATTTGCGGGTCCATTCCATAGCCATCTGAATCTGCGCGTCCGGCAGACCCTTATTAATCATATCCGTTTCTGCTTTTTTCAAAATTTCGGTGATCATATCAGGTGCAATAAAATTCATCATGATCAAACTGAAAACAACACCAATGGCTCCGGTAATGATGCAGAAGAGAAAACCGGTTTTAAATCCTTCTCCAAATGAAATAAATCCACCTAAATCTTTATCCCTGCGATCTTTTACAGCGAATACAAGGCCGGCTAGCATAATAATGTAGGTAAGCCAGTTCATGCTGTTGTTAAGATACATTCCGGTTATATACATTATAATTGAAAATATAAACATCGCTAATGCAGTAATGATCGCGTATTTCAAAGCCGTACTGAAAGCAGATTTTTGTGTTTCCATTGATTAGTTTTTTTGAAATTGATGATTATTATATATCGCTATCGGTTTACCGGTGAGTTTAGCTCCTATAAAAGGGGTGTTAAAAGACTTTGACTGGATATCTTCCTGTTTCAATTCCCATTCTATCATTGAATCAAAGATAGTAAAATTGGCTTCTGAAGATTCCTCAATAACAGGAACGGGCAACCCTACAATTTTTCTGGGATTCGACACTAATTTTTCAATAATGTTTTCAATTTTCATTACCTCCTGCAAGCAAGTATTGGCCAAAGCAAAACAAGTTTGTAAGTTGATGATTCCGGGATCAGCATATTCAAATTCCAGCTTTTTCCGCTCTTGATTTTGCGGCTGATGTGCTGAGCAAATCACATCAACAGTTCCGTCGCGTAAGCCTTCCTTCAGTGCTGCTATGTCGTCCTGTGTTCTCAATGGAGGAAACAATTTCAGATTGCTGTCATAGGCATGCAGGGCAGTATCATCAAGCATCAGGTGAACAGGATTCACTCCGCAGGTAACAGGAATTTTTTTAAGTTTTGCTTCCCGTATTCGGTCCACTGCTTCTTTTGTTGAAATACAACTGAAATGAACGCGCGAACCGGTATATTCAGCTAATTCAATATCACGAACCACCATCAGGTCTTCCGCAAGTGCAGGAATACCATGCATCCCAAATTGAACACTGCTTGCACCTTCGTTCATTACGCCATGTGGTGCGAGTGAATCATCGTGCGGATAATGAATGATTACACTACCGATTTTCTTAACATACAATAAACCCCTCATCATCAAACCCGCTTCCGCTATCGGATGCTGTGCATCTGAAAAAGCAATAGCTCCCGCTGCGGCCATATCGTATATCTCTGCAAGTTCTTTTCCTTCACACTTTTTGGTAACGGCACCTATCGGGAAAATATCCACGATCTTTCCTTTCGCCTTATTCAGAATGTATTCAACACCTGATTTAGAATCAATCACAGGCTTCGTATCCGGAAGAACGGCTATGCCTGTAAATCCGCCTGCTGCCGCAGCTTTTGATCCTGAAAGTAAATCTTCTTTGTATTCATAACCGGGATCGCAGAGATGCGCATAAAGGTCAAACCATCCGGGAGAAATATACTTTCCTTCCCCGTTGAATATTTCAATATTTGGAGGTGCTTCAATATGGTGCTTGATGGAAGAAATGGACCCATCGATAATCAGAATGTCTTTGGTTTGAAGATGAAAAGGAGAAGATGAATCAATAATTTGAATAGCGCGGATGAGTAGATTCATCTATTTCCAAAATTTAAGCAGCACAATTTCCAAAGCCATAAAGAGTAAAACAAAGATAACAGAAACTTTCCAGAGAGGCAATCCCAAATGCTGTCCTGAAATCACACCTGACAGGTCGCGACCGGTATTTTGAATCACTTTAATATTGAATGGCTTGCTGAATTGCAACAATTCGTCATTGGAAAGAAATTGCAAATCAGATTCGTCGCGATCATAGTTCATGGCAATGTATGATTTCACCTGGTTCGACTGATCCTGCAATGCATAGATGCCTGCCTGGTTGATTTCATTATTGATATTCAATACCACCTGGTTTATTATCAATCTCTGGGCTGGAATAAATTCCTGTTCCATTCCTTTCAGCCGTAAAACCTGTGCTCCTGTTGATAGGTCAGCCGGAACGCTTACCATATTATTCTTTCCTATTACCATTGCACCCGGTGATGCAGTTTCCTTAACAATGGCCATCTTATAAATCATCGGTGCAAACAATGGATTGAGTGGTAAATCTGTATAATTCTTATCAAGCGGCACTGTTGAAAGAAAGAGCAATCCACTTCCAACTGAATATTTGCTTATGAAAAATGAATGATCGCTGAATGAAAGCAATGGTTCGGCTGTAGTGTTGGTGCGTATAACGGTTAGAAAGCTTCCTGAAACCTGGGGAAGTGATAAATTCTGAGGAACCTGTTGAAAAACATCGGTAAATACCTGGTTTCGTGTATTAAGATCAGACACCGTTTTCTTTTGAATACTAAAGCCCGAAAAAATATCGCTTCCTGCATTTTGCAAAAATGAATTGTAGGTATTGATATCAGATGCAGCATCCGGAAAAACAAGCAAGTTGTTTCCTTGTTCCATAAATTTTTTCAGCTCAGAAGAAAGCCCGGAAGAAATCTGTTTCAGTCCATTAAGAATCACAAATTGCTGTTTTGAAAGATCAGCGTAATTCAACTGATTAAATGCAACATTCTGTAAAACAAAAAAATCATTTTTCCCAAGGAGTGCATTGAGATATGGATTTTCTGTTGATTCATTTATTACCATCACCTGCACATGTTCTGAAACAGGATACGTAAAAAAATAACTATCATCGAAAGTTATGGGATGATCAATCAACGATAACTCAGCCCTGTTCCATCCTGTTTCGGTAATTGTATAGCTGATGGTATCGTTGATTTCTGAATTCGCCTGTACTGAAAAATTGCTGATTGCTTTTGTTTGCTCATTAATCCTCAGGGTTAACCTGCCATTTTCCAACGACTGGTTGCCGCCGTTCTTTATTTTAACAAAGAGTTTCCCGGATTGACCGGCAATTTGCACCGGAGATTCCATCCAACAGGTATCAATATACACGTTGTCTGATTCCCTTGAATGTAAGGGAACAAGGTTTATCTGATACGTTGTATCTGCCGTAAGCAGGTTAAAATCAGAAAATTTTTTCTGGAAATCTGAAAGCACAAATATTGATTTCT
Source organism: Chitinophagaceae bacterium (assembly GCA_016717285.1). NCBI lineage: Bacteria > Pseudomonadati > Bacteroidota > Chitinophagia > Chitinophagales > Chitinophagaceae > Chitinophagaceae bacterium. The sequence continues at coordinate 931,237 of JADKFU010000005.1, read as the reverse complement.
GAGCTGCTCCCGAATTATTTAAGGACTGTTTTTGACGCGTAATAATATCACCGATAGTATGTGTTCTTGAAGAAATCTTCACTTCTTTAATCATGTTAAGCACTTCTTCTTTATCCACCAACCGTTGATGCCTGCTTTCAAAATCCTGCGTCAGCAATTGAAAAAGATCATCGGCACTGTAAGCACTTACAATTTCTGTGGCCTTTAATTTTGCGAGTTCCACTAATGGAACATCTGCAGCCAATTGCCCCATGCTGAAAGAATTATCAATAAACAGGCTAATGGCTTTTTTTCCTGTTGTAACAGCGGCCGTTTTACTCTTAATATAGGGTTGCGCAAAGGCAAGCACCAGAAAAGTGATCGCCAATATCCGGAATAAAAGTATCAAGAGGTGTTTAAGCCTGGATTTGGAATCAGTTTGTTCCTTAACCTCTTTTAAGAAACGGACATTTGAAAAATAAATCGTTTTGTAACGCCTGAAATTAAAGAGGTGAATGATGATTGGAATGGCAACAGCGGAGAGAGCAAACAAAAATGAAGGATACAGAAACGACATTGACAGATTTTCGATTGGTGATTTTCAGCGCTTGCGAAAGTAACGAAGAATGGTGAAATCAAGTTTAATTTACCGATTACCAATGCTGGAAATCATTTCACAAACGTTTTGTTTTCAGGTATTAGCGAAATGGAATACCACGAACCAACGTGAGAGGATGAAATTTATTCTGAGTTATTTTAATCGAATCATTTAGATTTGCTGCCTGTTCTTTAATTTCTTGTTTCATGTTTTAATCGGGGTGTGGCGCAGTTGGCTAGCGTACCAGCATGGGGTGCTGGGGGCCGGTGGTTCGAGTCCACTCACCCCGACTTTTTCATATTTAATGTTTTTTCCTATCATTCAAACAAAAAACCGGGTGCTTTTGGCATTGACTTTCCAAGATGCTTAAATGCAATCTGCGTAGCTTCTCTGCCGCGTGCAGTTCTTTTCAAATAGCCCTCCTGAATCAGAAAGGGTTCATACACTTCTTCAATCGTTCCTGATTCTTCTCCTACGGCAGTTGCGATAGTATTCAGTCCAACCGGTCCACCATTAAATTTTTCGATGATAGTGGAAAGGATTTTATTGTCCATTTCATCAAGACCATGCTCATCCACATTCAGCGCATTTAATCCATACCGCGCCATTTCAATATCAATCGTACCACTTCCTTTTATCTGTGCAAAATCACGTACTCTCCGAAGCAGGGCATTTGCAATTCGCGGCGTACCACGGCTTCTCCGTGAAATTTCCTCCGCCCCTTCTTCTGTAATAACTGTATTCAGAATTCTTGCTGAACGGTGAATTATTTTTTTTAATGTTCCGGCATCATAATAATCCATTCTGGAAGTAATTCCGAAGCGGGAGCGAAGTGGTGATGAAAGCAAACCGGATCTTGTGGTAGCGCCAACGAGTGTAAATGGATTCAGATTAATCTGAATAGACCTTGCATTAGGACCAGTGTCGAGCATGATGTCAATTTTATAATCTTCCATTGCTGAGTATAAATATTCCTCAACAACAGTGCTCAACCTGTGAATTTCGTCAATAAATAATACATCATGATCTCCCAGATTGGTAAGCAAGCCGGCAAGATCACCTGCCTTTTCCAATACAGGTCCTGAGGTGATTTTGATATTGACACCTAACTCGTGTGCAACAATGTATGCGAGTGTCGTTTTTCCAAGTCCGGGCGGGCCGTGCAACAGCACATGATCTAAAGCTTCTCCGCGTTGTTTTGCCGCTTCAATAAAAATCTTCAGGTTCTCAACAATTTTCGGTTGGCCTGAAAATTCAGCGAATACAGAAGGTCGCAATACCTTCTCTACTTCCAGCTCTGCTGAGTTTAGATTTTCTTCTTCAGGATCAAGATTTGGATTGCGCATGAAAGTGTTTCAAATTCAAAAGTAGCAAGAAAGAAATTGTCACTTCAATTCAACTCATTTAAAAATTACCAACTTCAACATACTTCACATTTGCCTAAATCACTTTTCAAATTACAACTTAGAAAATCCTCTTTTGCTGCGGCAGAATTTCTTTCAACACTTTCTTACTTTACAAAATAACAATTACATGAAGTCGTCAGATACCTGAAATTGGAAATCCGGCGTTTTCATAAAATGAACTAATTTCGAAACATGAAAAAGATAATTTTTCTATTCGCTCTCCTTTTATGTTTTAATTTTTCTAATGCTTCCATGCTGTTGTTGCCAATGGATTCCAAACAGGCGGACCATCTCAAAGCCTATGGCATCGCTTACTGGGTGTTGAACAAAAACGTTACCGTTGACTGGATGCTCAATTATCGAGGTGGCAGCTTTGCAATTCCCTATTTCGCGGAAGCAGAAAATGAATGTGTAGTAAGGGGTGTTACTTATGAAATTGTACCGGATGCCCAATACAATATTATTCTTTCAGGTATTGCAAGCCCGGAAGTAAACCAGGATATTGAAAAACTGGAGAAGCCTCCTAAAATAGCGGTATATTCCCCTAAAACAAAAGAGCCATGGGATGATGCGGTAACCCTCGTCCTCACCTATGCCGAAATTCCATACGATCTCGTTTATGATGATGAAGTGTTACAGGGAAAACTTGCTTTATATGATTGGCTTCACCTGCACCATGAAGATTTTACAGGGCAGTTTGGAAAATTTTATGCCGCTTATTCTAACGCAGCCTGGTATCAAAATGATGTGAGAACGGATGGCGAAACTGCTGCCCGTTGGGGTTTTAATAAGGTTTCCCAATTAAAGCTGGCTGTTGCTGATAAGGTCAGGGACTTTGTAGCAGGGGGAGGTTTTATGTTTGCTATGTGTTCAGCCACCGATTCCTATGACATCGCCCTGGCTGCAGAAGGCCTTGATATTTGTGAAAGCATGTATGATGGTGACCCTGCAGATCCCGGCGCACAATCAAAACTTGATTTTTCAAAAAGTTTTGCGTTTCAGAATTTCCTGCTAGTAAGAGACCCGCTTCAATATGAATTTTCAAATATTGATGCCACCAATTCAAGACGGGTTCCAATGGATCAGGATTATTTTACCCTGTTTGAATTCTCTGCAAAATGGGATCCTGTTCCAACCATGCTTTGCCAGGACCATACAAAAACCATCAAAGGATTTATGGGACAAACCACTTCATTCAGGAATGAAGTGATTAAGCCAACTGTGCTTGTTATGGGTGAAAATAAAGCGGCAGGTGAAGCACGTTATATTCATGGTGAATATGGCAATGGAACCTGGACCTTTTATGGCGGGCATGATCCGGAAGATTATCAACACCAGGTGGGTGACCCTCCTACTGATCTCGCTTTGCATCCCAACTCACCCGGTTATAGATTAATTCTGAACAATGTGCTTTTCCCGGCAGCAAAAAAGAAAAAGCAGAAAACCTAATCAGCCTTCTACTATCTTTGCCGCGATGATGTACCGTCTTACTACATTGTTTCCACTGCTCTTGCTTTTTTGCGTTGCCGACACACTGAATCTTTGCGGCCAGGTGAGTCAGAACAAAAGAAGTTTTCAATGCATGGATCAGAAGACATATGCAAGCTATGATTTGCTAAAAACTACCAGAAGCTATGGTAACTATGACCCGCAAAATGAATGGAGCCAATTACTTTCATCAAATGATATTATAAGAAAAAGCGTAGAACTTGAAGGCGGCAGGCAATATGCCATTCTGCTGGTAGCAGACAACAATGTGGAGGCAACGGCAATTGAAATTCGTGATCATTATGGAATTCAGTTAGAGTACCTATACAAAGTAACTGAACTGGATAAGGGACAAATTAATTTATTCTACACACCTGATGCAGATGGTTATTACCAGATTTATTTTCGGGTAATTGACGGAACACCCGGCTGTGTCTTTATGGCCGTATTAAAAGGTGATCTTGATCCTGAATTTGGTATTGATGAAGAGGAGGATGATCATGCTCCTAAATAGAAACCGGGTAGAAGGATCATCAAAAAACAGCTAATTCCAAAAGCGCCATTCTAACCCCAGCCTGAACGAACGATCAGGCATCGGCGACCGATAAACGGAAAAATATCCAGGTGCAAAAAGATCTTTATTAATATTCTGAAACATTGCAAAAGCCCTGACGCCCTTTATTTGTATGGTGATAAACAAATCAGCCACAGGATAATAGTGCAGGTAACCCAGATGCTGCTGATAGAATTGGCCTGTTTCCGGCATATATGCAGGCGCATAATAATCAGAATTATAGCGGACATCAATACCAATCTTGCTGGTTAAAGCGCCTTTAAACAAACGGTTCTGAAAATAAAGACTGTGCCGGGAAAAAAATTGCGGATAGCTGATAATAGTGTCATTGTTGAATAATTGGTATTGCAGCTCATTGTCGAAATGAAATCCCTTGAAACTAAAATCCTTCTGCAAGAAAAAAACATATCCCTGAAGTGTGCCATTAAATTGTGAAGGAAGTGCTTCCCTGTTCCAGTAGATGTAATTGCTTACGCTGAAATATTGTGCAGATAACTTAAGCCTCCACTTTTTCTGCAACCAGGCAACAGTAGCAACAGAAGTTTGAAATGCAGAGAAGTTGTTGTCCCATTTGAAATGATTTGAAAAATAGTTTTGTTGCACATAGGTCGGATGATTAGAGGATTGCTGTAGTTCAATCGTAAGAACACTTGCACCAGCAGTTTGAAATCCGCTCTGAAAATACAAACGGTAATCGCCTTGATTTCTATCTATAAGATTAAGCTCACCGGAAAGTCGGAAAACAAATTTAAAATTGCGTAATGAATCAGGAGGCGTCAACCTGTTTAATACGATGCCACTGATTCCATTTTGAATTTGTTCATCTCCAAGGTCTGATTGTATGTTGTAAAGATCATGGTGGAAAAAGGCATCTGCTGAAAAATTTCTCAGCACACCACTCCTTCTTTGAAGCATACGAAATCGCAATTCATTGCTGTAACAGGCATACTTAATGGTGTCGCGCGTTTTGACTGAATCTTTATAAACCACTGAATAGTAATCGCTGTCTATTGCAGCATCATTAAACCGGTAATTTCTATGCTCCAATCTGAAAAAATGCTGAATGCGGAATTCCGGCACCACTCTATTGTATGTTAAGGTATCATTACTCTTCACTGGTTTCCATTTTCCCAGATCAAATGCATTCTGAAAAAAGATCACATCATTTTTACCAGCATTCATTGCACTGTCAAGCAGCACCGGCTGGACCGACTTGTCAGAAAGAGTGGTGTCTACAAAAACATCGAGGTTTTCAACGCCTCCATTCTCCTCTACTTTTAATGAATTGAGTGTGTAGGCAACATTCAAATGATAGAATCCATTTTGGGAAGCATATCTGGTGAAAGCATCAAAATTGGTGATCTTTGTTACCTGCCGTTGATAAAAACCATCAGTTCTGAAGCGGTTTAAAGTGACTCCGACGCTCCATTGTGGTAAAATATTTTGTGTATGAATAAATGATGCGAGCACCTCCGATTTGGAACCCTGCTGATAACCAACCTTCGTATAAGGATGTTTTGAATCATAAAATTTGACAGCATTACTTTCTCGCCAGAACAAATCAAATTGATGAAATCCGATATCAAAAGCGGCATCCTTTGGCGGTACAAAAAACATGGGTGCCGCGGCTGCTCCCAAATGCCCGGTATGTAAAAAGCCGAACTCTTCTTCAACCGGATTAAACCTGTTAAAATGGGTAATTGTAGTGTCAAGAGTTTGAGCAATAGTCGGTTCCTGAACAAGAAAATAATTTGTCCAGTATGGATTATAATTAAAAACCGTATCCTGGGCATTTACGCTGTAATTAAATAGCAAGGAGAATATATGCACGACAACAATTCCTGCTATTCTCCAATTCAGCGTCCACAGTTTCTTATTTGAAGTTGACAATGATAATTTTTTTCGCCGGTAATTTATGAGCAAGTGTTATTACGCTGTGATGTATCTTACCTTTTGCCAGATTGAAATTGCGTTCATCATATCAGTTTTGACTGAAATCAACAACAGTAACAGAAAATGCAGTCAAAAATTTCCCACCAATTCTTTTAAAATTATTGTCATTCTCGGTTCTGCTTCCCGTGCTGCATTTACTACTTCCTGATGCGTGACGGAAACGGGCACCTCAGGGTTGCCCTCATCACAAATCACAGAGATGCAAAATATTTTCATTCCCATATGATTTGCGACAATCACTTCAGGCACTGTTGACATACCCACAGCATCACCTCCGATTATTCGCATGTACCTGTATTCTGCCGGTGATTCAAAGTTCGGTCCGGTTACGCCGATATAAACACCCTGATGACAGGTAATTTTATGTTTTTGCGCAATCAAAAGCGCCTTTTCAATGTACCTCTTGTCATACATAGCATGTTGATCCGGAAAACGTGGCCCAAGTGTTTCAATATTTTCACCGCGGAGGGGATTGTCGGAGTTAAGATTTATGTGATCGGTTACAATCATCAATTCTCCGATTTTTATATCAGGATTTAATCCGCCCGATGCATTTGTTATCAAGATGCTTTCAGCGCCTAACAATTTCATAACCCTGATCGGAAAGGTAACCTGGCGCAAAGAATATCCCTCATAGAAGTGAAATCGACCCTGCATCACGGCAACATTTTTACCATTCCAAACGCCTAAAGCAAATTTACCGGAATGTCCAGGTACCGTGCTCACAGGAAAATGCGGAATGTCTTTGTATTCAATCACTTCCTGCAATTTCATTTCACTCACAATGCTCCCAAGTCCCGATCCTAATACCATACCGATTTGGGGAACAAGTTTAGTACGGTCCTTAATAAAAGCGACAGCTTCATCCAACTTCTTCAACAGGTCATCCATAAACTCAGGTTTGAGATTAATTCTTTAATAAGGTGATGGAATTTAATGCGCGGATTTTAAGATTTCACTGCTTTCCGGTTTGAATGACTGAACAAATGTTGTAATCAACCGGTCAAATTCAGCCTTGTCCTCTTCAAAAAAAACAGCTTGCACGGGCATGCAATATATTTCAAGTTGTTGATTCACGATATATTCTTTAAAAGGAAGTAGTCTTACCGCATCCTTTTCCGTAGTTATTATAACTTTTCTTGTTCCGGCCAGTGATAGAAATTCTGAATGAATATTCCTAAGTTCTTGCATTGTATATGCATGATGATCCCTGAAGCGGATCATCTTTATACCTGAAGTAATTTGCACTAAGTAGTTGTACAGCGGTTCCGGATTTGCAATACCGCAAATTAAAAGTAACTGATCACCTTTCTCAAGGTTCCACTTTTTTGCGGCATTAAGCATTTCATATGGAACACCGTATTTAAGGAATGAAAAAAAGACAGGCTTAGATGAGCCAATTGCCATTTCTTGTTTTAATTCCATTCGTGCTCCTTTATCCTGCGAAGCCGGACATTTGGAAATTATCAGAGCATCAGCCCGAGCGGCACCACGAACAGGTTCTCTCAACCGGCCGGCAGGCAAAAGAAAATCACGGTTAAAAGGATGAGCAAAATCAGTAATCAATAGTGAAAGTCCCGGCTTGACCTGGCGATGCTGAAAAGCATCGTCAAGAAGAATTACATTTAAATCGGGACTGTCATTTATCATATTAACAATCCCGATTACCCTTGACTCACTTACAGCGACAGTTGCAGCAGGAAATTTTCTTTTAACCTGCATCGGCTCGTCTCCTGTTTCTTCGTAAGATTTCGAATCTTCTACAATTACGTAGCCTTTTGTTTTGCGGCGGTAACCACGACTGAGTACTCCCGTTTTGAATGAAGGTTGCAGCAGATCAACCAGATACTCTGTCAGCGGAGTCTTGCCGGTTCCACCTGCCGAAAGATTTCCTATAGCAATTACAGGTATCAGGAATGAAACACTTTTTTTAATACCAAGATCAAATTGCTTATGGTAAAGAAACACGATTGCTCCATACAACCATGAAAACGGAATAAGTATAATTCGAAGGACTTTATTCATTGTCAAAAAATCGTTTGAGCTATCAAAAAAACTTCTCTGCCTTTGCAAACAATCAGTTGATGTGAGGTCTTGCATCTTTCAATAACATCGCCATCCGTCAAAGATGACAAGAATAAAAGGATCGCTAATGTAGTCAATCGCTATTTTTGTTCACAAATCCATATGCTGTGAAACTGATAGAAATTACTACTGCACTCGAAGCATTTGCACCGCTCAGTCTTCAGGAAAACTATGACAATGCAGGCTTGCTGACAGGAGACTATGAACAGGAAATTTCACAGGCTATGCTTTGCCTTGATGTGACTGAGGCTGTTCTGGAGGAAGCTATTACGACAGGCTGTAACCTCGTGATTGCTCATCATCCGGTTATTTTTTCAGGCATAAAAAAAATAACCGGTAGCAATTATGTTGAACGTATACTCTTGCTGGCCATCAGACATCACATCGCCATTTATGCTGCTCACACCAATCTTGACAACCTGATTTATGGCGTAAATGCGAAAATCGCCGAACGGCTTAATCTGCAAGATCTTAAAGTGCTCTCGGCAAAGAATGATCAGTTGATGAAGCTTTTTACTTTCGTTCCGGTCAGCCATGCAGAACAAGTTCGGGCGGCACTATTTAATGCAGGTGCCGGGTCCATTGGCAATTATGACGAATGCAGTTTTAACGTTGATGGAATGGGAACATTCAGGGGAAATGATTCGTCAAATGCCTTCGTTGGGGAAAAGGGGAAAAGACATATCGAACCCGAAACGAAAATTGAAGTCGTTTTCCCGCGATGGCGCTTGCATCAACTCATTTCAGCCCTTCGTAGAAGCCATCCGTATGAGGAAGTAGCATATGATATTGTAGCACTTGTTAATCCTTGGCACCAAACCGGAGCCGGCCTGACCGGAAAATTAAAATCACCTATGAAAACAGATGCATTTCTGAAATATCTTAAGGAGAAATTGTCAGTAAAAATCATCCGGCATACAACATTATGCAAAAACACTGTCAGCACGGTAGCGATTTGTGGTGGTGCCGGAAGCTTTTTACTTCGTAATGCAATAGATGCCGGAGCGGATATTTTCATATCAGCAGACTTTAAATACCACCAGTTTTTTGATGCCGATAATGCCATCATTATCGCTGACATAGGTCATTTTGAAAGCGAACAATTTACACCGGAGATTTTTGCTGATGTTTTAAGGCAAAAGTTTCCTACTTTTGCCGTCCGTTTTACATCTATTAACACTAATCCAATAAACTATTACTGATGGCCAAAGTGAAAGAAGCTCCAAAAACCGACAACACGGTAGAAGAAAAATTGAGGGCACTTTACCGACTTCAAAAAATTGACACCAAAACAGATGATATACAGGTGTTGAAAGGCGAACTTCCTATGGAAGTGAAAGACCTGGAAGATGAGTTGGCAGGTCTCAAAACTCGCATTGGTAAAATTGAAGATGAGTTGAAGGAGATGGAAGAAAATATTGCCAGCCGCAAAAACTCAATCAAAGAAGCCGAGTCGTTAATCAAGAAATATCAGAAACAGCAAAACAACGTAAAAAACAACCGTGAGTTTGATGCGCTGAGCAAAGAAATTGAACTGCAGAAGCTTGATATTCAACTGGGAGAAAAGCGCATGCGGGAAGCAACAGAGGAGATGAATGTAAAGGGTGAATACCTTGAAACTTCCAGGAAGGCGATTAAGGAGAAAGAAAAAAATCTGAAACAAAAGAAGGAGGAGCTGGAACATATTATTGAAGAAACAGATGCAGAAGAAAAGACGCTGTTAAAAAAATCTAAAGAACAGCAGACTAAAATTGAAGAACGGTTACTGCAGGCATATCACCGCATACGCACTTCTTACAAAAATGGATTAGCAGTGGTAACGGTGCAAAGAGATGCCTGCGGCGGTTGCTACAACGCCATTCCACCGCAAACTCAAATGGAAATCCGTCAACACAAAAAGATTATTGTTTGCGAACATTGTGGCCGCATACTCGTAGATGAGGTGCTGGAAACCAAATAGCTCCCGTAAGAGAGCGATAAGTAATAAAGGGACTTCAAATGAAGTCCCTTTATTTTTTTAATAAACCATAACTTGCGACTTACTTTCAAGAGAAGAAATTGCTTTTTTTGAATCACCCGTTTTACAGTTTTTTGAAGATGATTAAGAACGAGAAATTATCATTTCTGTTCAAAACAGTTTTTCCGGTTCTATTGGGAATTTTGTTGATGGTGTATGTGGTTGCAAGAGCCATATTACTTCCCATAACTCACGATGAATCCAATACTTGCCTCACTTATTCTACGATGTCGATTCATGACATTGTAACCTATGAAAGACCGATTCCGAATAACCATATTCTGAATACCTTGCTTGTTAAGCTGTCTGCTACTCTCTTCGGCATGCATCCCTTTGCAGCACGATTGCCAAACATTCTCGGTTTTAGCCTTTACTTCACGATGGTATTTCTTTTCATTCGCAAAATCACTGCGGATGCGGCAGTAACTTTTTTTGGGATCTGTGTGATGGTGTGCAACCCTTACCTCCTCGATTTTTTTTCACTTGCAAGAGGCTATGCGTTGTCCATTTCATTTATGATGACCGCGCTTTATTTTTCTTTACTATTTCTTGAAAAGAAAAAAAATATACACCTGGCATGGTCAGTATTATTCTCGATGCTGGCGGTTTACACAAATTTTACCACGCTCAATTTCTATGCGGCATTTATTGGATTACTTGGCATAGCTTCCTTCCAATTTAATTGGTTACAACATATAGCACAAAAACTGCCTAAAAAACTTGCATGGCAATGGTTCATACTTTTTATGGGCTCATTGCTGCTGGCAGTTGCCAGTTATATTCCAATAACAAAAATGATAGCTACCAATCAGTTCGTTTATTGGGGTACCAATGGTTTTTATAAAGATACTGTGTTGACATTGCTTTACGCAAGCCAGTATAACGTAGAATATTTTAATCTGCATGCAGTGGAATTCAGCTATTTACTTATCGCAATTATTTCCATCATAATTTTAAGTGCGGCATGGCAATTTTTTAAAGAAAAAATGGTGCTGTACAAATGTAACCAGATGTTCTTTCTGCTTGTTTTCATCGGGAGCATTATCGTAAACATGTTGCAATTTTATCTCGTTGACACTCCTTACCTGACTTCACGTACGGCCTTGTTTTTCTATCCACTAATGGCGATTAATTTTGTTTTTTTTGCAGAATGGTTACGCGGTAAATGGTCCGCTTCAATAGTTTTTTTCTCAATACCGCTTTCCATTTTCGCCCTCATTCATTTAATCAGAGCAGCGAATTTTACTTACTGCTTTGAATGGTGGTATGACGCGGACACTTATAAAGTGATCAACGCATTGGAAGAAGAACATCAGAAAACAGCTAAACCGATCATGCTCAACTGCAGTTGGTGGTTTTATCCTTCACTAAATTTTCACCTTGTTACTGAACACAAAGACTGGATTGAGCTGGCACCTTTTCACCAGGATTTTCATCCTGAAACTGACTTGAAGTACAATTATTATTATAGCACATCAGATGACATCAAGCTTCTTGTTGCCGAATATGATACAATGCTTTCATTGGGATGGAACTCTCGATTCCTGATGAAAAAGAAAGAAGCGAGCAAAGAGTAATTGTCCATACGACTGCATGTCGGGCTTGATGCTGGTAATTCATCCAATAACTTATTTTCACAGTTCAAAAACCAGTCTTCAACTCTGTTTATGAAAAAAATCATTCCTATTGTTCTCGCAGTTTTTTCTTGTATACAATTGAGTCTTGCACAAAGCAGCAATGCACCTGATAAGCCAAAATTGGTAGTAGGTATTGTAATTGATCAAATGCGCTACGACTTTATCTGGAGATTTTGGGATTTATATGGAGACGGGGGATTTAAGAGACTGGTAAATGAAGGGTTCCTTTGCCGGAATACGCATTACAATTATTTTCTTACCACTACAGCGCCGGGACATTCCACCATCTACACAGGCACCACACCAGCCATTCATGGAATAATAGATAACAATTGGTTTGACCGGAATACAGAGCAGGAAATCTATTGCGTATCAGATCCTCTTACAACCACCGTAGGCAATGAAGTGGCTGCCGCTTCCGCTTCACCTTTTCTTCTGGAAACTTCCACCATTACAGACGAATTAAAGCTGGTAAGCAGGGAATCAAAGGTAATCGGCATCGCGTTAAAAGATCGGGCTGCGATAATGCCTGCAGGTCATTTATCCAATGGTTCTTTTTGGTTTGATTCAAAAACAGGAAATTGGATTACCAGCACTTTTTACATGAAAACGTTGCCTGCCTGGATGGAGCAGTTCAACAAATCCCATAAACCTGATAGCTATTTGCAGAATGACTGGCGATTGTTACTTCCCAGAAAAGATTATTCAATGTGTACAAATGATACAGTTCCTTATGAAAGCAACTTACCCGGCGAAACAATGCCGATATTCCCTCACAGGATGGTGAAAAAAAATTATGCCCTGATCCCAGTGTCTCCTTTTGGAAATACGATGACGAAAGATGTTGCCATTGAAGCAATAAAAGGAGAACAAATGGGAAAGCATGCTTCAACTGATTTTCTTTGCATCAGCTTTTCGTCCACTGATATTATTGGTCATTCTTTCGGACCTAATTCACTGGAAACTGCTGATTGTTATGCCCGCCTTGATCGCGATATTGAAGCACTACTAAAATTTATTGATGAATATGCAGGGAAAAATAATGTGCTTGTATTTCTGACAGCCGATCACGGTGTGGCACTGAATCCTCTATTTGCAAAAGATAAACACCTTGCCGGTAGTTTCACCAGTACTGACAGTGTTTTGCAAAATCTGAACAACTACCTTTCTTCAGTATTCGGAACCGGAAAATGGATCAATTCCATGAGCAGTCAACAGATATATCTGAATAAGAAGATGATTGCTACTTCAAAATTTTCAGAAGAATCGGTTGCGTTGAAAGTGCGGGATTATCTTATTGCTCAACCAGGAACACTTTGCGTGTGTGCACCGGATTATGGAATAAATAATTGCGCCCCTTTTGTTCAAAATACAATCATGAATGGTTATCAGCCGGCAAGAAGTGGTGACATTCTTTATTCATTATCACCAGGGTGGGTAGAATGGCACCAGACAAAAGGAACTTCTCATGGAACTGTTTACGACTATGATAATCACGTTCCCCTTATTTGGTATGGCTGGAAAATAGCACATGGCACAACTGCGGATCCGCTCGTGGTTCCTGATATTGCGCCTACGATTTCTAATTGGTTAAATATCTCCTACCCGAGTGGCTGCACAGGGAAACCCATTACAGGCATAATAATGAAGTAAAAAGAAATCGTAATAAGCATTAAGGCATTACCACTTTAGTAAAAGACATTCTTTTGCTGAAAAAATCTGATTTCCTAATCAAAAATGTTTGATAAAATCATTCATAAGCATATATGCAATTGAAAACCTCTTATGAAGTAAAATTGTTGGAATAATTCTTCGCGATAACCCTTTACCGAAAACAGCAGAGTAGAAAAAGTTATTACGCAATCATTTGAAATTCGATTGGCCAATTTCCCTTACTCAACTATTTTTAAAGATTAAATCTTGCACATCCAAATCATTTCACCGTCTGAAATACTAGAAGCCATCTTAAAAAGGCAAAAGAGCAGTGTCATTCCGAACTTGTTTTCCGAAGGATCCTTCGGAAATAAATTCAGCAAGACGCATCAATTTTGAGATGGTTTCTAATACATAAGATCATGTAAATGAATAACTAAAAAATAGTTGTCCACCGTAGATAGATCAATCAATGAATCACTGTTAGCTTTGAGATTCCCTTCAATGCTCCCTGATCAATCAATCGGATCAGATATAGACCAGCAGGTAAATCAGAGGTATATATCATAGCCGGTGATTCCAGTAAACCCTTGAATTGACGAATAAGCTGACCCGAACTATTATAGACCTGTATAGCAGGGCCTGACGCTTCGGAGGACCATGGCAAATCAATCATTGCCAAATCATCAGCAGGATTTGGATAAATCAGCATCGACTCCTTTGCATTTGCGACTTCTTCAAGACCAACGGTTGAAGAAATTTTTAAATTATCGATGTAAAGATTATTGCCATGACCGCTTGTCGCCTTAAACCGAATCATCACGTTGGCATTCCCAGCATAATTATCAAGATTTACTGTTTCAGTTCGCCACTCATCGTCGGCTACCGGATAATAAATACTTGCTCCACTTGGAGGCACTGTGGCTAAATCATCCTTCTCCTTATCATATACTACATTCCAGAACGCCCCGCAATCAACAGATACTTCTACCTGGAGTTTATCAAAATTAATAAGTCCGCTGTTTTGATAATAGCGGTAAGCCACATCAAAATTCAATACTGCACTTCCCTGATTCAAAAGGTTGAGGTTCTTGATATATGCATAGTAAATATTTTCAGCAACACTATAAAAAAAAGGCATTTGCAACATGTAATTATTATCGCCTAGTTCCTTTTCCTGGGAATACATTTTCCAACCGAACTCGTCTTCATTTTCTACAAAATATCCTTCCGGTAAGATTACAGTTTCAAATGGCTGCGACACAGGTACGGAGATACTTGATCCAATTATATAAAAATCAACCAATCCATCATTGTTACTTCCATTGATATCAGCAAGTCCGTTGGCTTCAATAATAGTCACAGCTAGTTGATGAAATCCTGCAGTTACCTGAATCTGATCGAATTCTATCACATCTGCTTCACCGGTTTCAAGGCTTCCTTCCCATGCCAGATATTGAGGCAACTCTGAATCAACAGTATATTTTATTAATGCGGCAGAAAGCACATTAGAACCATAGTTAACTATTTCAACGGAAGGATTTATGAAGCCCGTGCATTGGTAATCAGGAACTGCATAAATTCCGGATACTCCACCATCATTTTCATTTTCAAAAAAATTTGAAATAAATAAATCTGATGAACCTTTGGATACACCAGGCTGCAATCCAGTAAACAATTGCGCCTGAGTTTGCTGCGCAAAAAATCCAGTTGACGAGAGCAGGAAAATGAAGAGTCCTTTCATGTTACAATCGTTGAGTGGCATCAGAGATTTGAAGCAACATAAAGTTAATGTAAAAATCAATACAGTGTATCACCAATATTTCAGATATAATCAATCAGCGATTCAGATTGTACATAATAAATAATCCAATAAATTGCTATCTGTAATCGGTAACTATTTTCCAATCTGGGCTATACGATAAGCTGTAAGAATAGTAAGCTTAAAGTCGTTGAAATTCGAATTGCGGATATCCCTTCTCACCTCCATTATTGTAAAAATCAATAAAGTGCATTTTCCAATATACTCCTTCCATGTCGCGGATAATGTAATTAATATTCGAACGAACAACATAAGCTGCATTGTCGAAATCATAATACTTCCAGTTGTAACCGATTATGTCTCGCTTGTCAGAATAAGTGAAATCGAGTGCCTTTGCATAGTCAATATCACTAAAAGAAAAAGTGGAATCAATTGCAATTGCAATTCCTGGATTAATGAGCACACCTGTAACTAAATAAGGCAAAGGCGGATTCAGATCATAAAAAATATAACGGTACCTTGTAAACAGAATATCCCACCGTTGATTGTCGGGTTCTATATTGAGTAGTGTTCCACCTTCAACAAAAGAAAAGTAGGCATAAGCAAACAACTCATTCTTTGGAACTTGCATTACATGAACATCACTCCCATCAAGGTTAGCAAATTCAATTTCGTAATAGGTATCAGTAAGCGTTTGAAAAATAATTTTCTTATACCGTTGCTCTGCCGGCTTTTCATAACCAAGATCCATTACGTATACTTTACGATCATTTCTCCAGTCACCGATTGCTGTGGAATCAATATTCCAGCTTGATTCATCCCATTTCCAGGCTGCACCGTTAGTACTCGTAATAGCATCAAAGTCCTGCGTGTTCATATTGGCAATCATCGCAAGATTACCTCCGTTGATCCAAATGTGCCAGCCATCTGCAGTTGATTGAAAGCATAAGTCCCAACAATTATAATTGCTGGCAAGTGTATCTTCGGTAGCCATATCAAAATAAATCTGGCGTTGATAATCAGATCCCATGGACACTTGGCTGATTTCCGCGTCTCCCGGGGGAGGGAGCACTATAGCCGTATCATCTTTGAAGCAGGAAGAGAAAAAAATGATGAAAAGCATTGTAACAATCCCACGAAAAAATGCATTCGCACCAAAAATTATTGACTCCAATTGAAAAACCCTTTTGCTCTTAATCATATTTCTAATCCTCCGGTTAACCGTGTTATCACTTCAAAAAACTATTCCTTATAAAGTTTGAATCGAATGCTTCCAAAAATAAACCTTCCTGTTGAATAAGGAACTGAAACATCTCCCGATGAGTGTGCTGTTCCCGAAGCGGCATTACTTTGAATATTTACCACATCAAAAAGATTTTTTACACCCATTGAAAAAGCAATGTGCTTGTTCAATATATATTTAGTAAGTGACAAATCAACAATTGTATATGCACCAATTGTTGTCTGATAAACATTGCCATCCACATCTAAGTTAAAGCCAGGCGTGGCACCGGTATTTTTTAAAAATATAGCTGCTTCAAATCCGGCTTTTGGAAACGTCATCAGAAAATTATTTTGAAACTCAGGTGTCAGCGAAAATTTTTCGATGTTGAATGAGTCAGACAATGAGTTGGAAAGGCCGGTAAGTGAAAATCCGGTGGTAAAAGAAAAGTGCTTAGACTTTAAGGATGCAGAAAAAGTTGCTCCTGTGGTCTGGTAACGGTCAATATTTATGTAGGTATACAATTGGGTAACAGGTTCTATCAAAGCAAGCGTGATAATATTTCTGATATCATTATAAAAAATACCAGCATCAGCCTTCAGGTACAAATCTCCCGCTTTGTTTCGCGTAGTAAAAGACAACTCATAATTATCAGAAGTTTCAGCTTTAAGGTTATTGTTACCGATTATGTTATGGTTTACATCTACAAAGTACAAGTCAAGTTCCTTGAGCGAAGGCGCACGAAAACCATGCGCGTATGACGCACGGAAGGAATAATTTACCAGGAAGTCATACTTGATATTCAATGACGGTGTAATTGGTGCGCCATATCGTGTGTTGTATGAAAAACGAAGTCCGGGCCGGACGAATAAACTTTCAAAAAACCGGTATTCTAAACTTCCGAAAAGTGCATAGTCATTAATACGCTGCTTGCTGCCAGACAATTTTTCACCATTCCCTGTTTCAAGATTGATATCATAACCTGCTTGAAAATTAAGTTTTTGCACAGGCAAATTATTACTGTATGTTCCCCTAAAAGCCCACGAAGTAAATGCATTGGTATCCTGTGTCCCTTCTCCTGTAAGCAGGATTTGGTCGAGTGTTACAAGATCCACCCGATAAGTGTTTCGGATATGCTGGTAATATGAATACGCATTCGTAAACTGAATGTTTGCATTGTTTTTCAATCGCCATTCTGCAGTAAGTACATTATTCCACCTTGTGGTAAGATAATAATCATCAAAAGCATATGCCTGGTAAGGGGTTAATACAGGATTTCCTTTGTTCTGAATTTTCTGATCAAGATAATCACTCTTGAATCCGACTTTTAAAGACTTCATCTGATAGTCATAGTTGAAAGCGGCAAAGTATTGCTCTTTTGGCTTCCATTGCATAAACCTTGAGGAATCCGGATCGGAAAAACCATCAAAAAAATTACGTCCACCGGAAATCGAAATTGCATGGTTATTTTTCCGCCACAGCAAAGCAGCGTCACCATTATAAGTTCCAACAGATTCGTAATACAAATTAAGATCAGCTTCTAACGGATAACTGCTGTTTTTACGGGTTACAATATTGATTAATCCTCCTACAGCATCTGTTCCATAACTCACTGACATTGGGCCTTCTACAATTTCGATACGCTCTACATTGTTCATATTGATCTGACTGAGGTCTATATTACCATCTTCTCTTCCAATCATATTCACGCCATCAATCAGAATTTTTACATGCTGCCCTGAAATACCGTTGATACTCACACTACTGCCAAGTATATTATCCTGCGATAACCTGCAGCCAAGCTGGTTCGATAAAACGTCTCCCAAGTCCTGCGCGGCCATTGATTGAATAGTTGATTTATCAATCACCTTTACATTGTAAACCGATTTATCAGAAGTATTGATACCATATTGACCTGTAACAACTATCTCATTGAGATCTACATTTAATTTAGAAAGATAAAATGTGTAAGATTGAGATGGAACAATTGTGTCCTGAAGCGTTTTAAAGCCAACTGACTGAATATAAATTGTAGCTTTTTCAGGAAATAAATTTTCAATTACACCAGTTTCCCCGGTAAAATAAACTTCCTGCTTTTCGTCTGACTTTTTATTGAATGGCTGCAAAATAATTACGGCATCTATCACCGGTGTCCGTGTTTCATTATCGATTACAGTAATGGAGGCATGTTCCTGCGCATAGACCGGGGTTAGCAAGATTGTGAGAATCAAAGCCAGCCAATTTCCATTTCTGATATCCATTAATTCTGACATCTTCATCTTCCACATTTTAACCGGGAAAATATGATTCAGCATGATGACTATTGTGCAACCATTACTTTCAAAGCAGAAACCTCATTACCCGCATCAAGTAGAAGAATATACAATCCGTCAGAAATAGCAGGCAGTGACAATTGCCGCTGATTCAAACCAGAATTGGCATTTAAAGTAGTGTGATATACTTCCCTGCCATTGACGTCATTCAAACTGACCTGCAAGTTGCTTATTGCTTTTTTTGCATCAAAAATCAAGTTCATCTTTTCATTTACAGGATTAGGATAGATGGTTGCACTGCCTATTGAATAATTCAAATTGTTTACAGAAGTAATGGAATTGGATTGCTCCCATGAAATATCGCCTGTCGCAGAACCCGCAAAGCCGGTGAATACCAATTTATAAATATTACCATCTAAGGATTTTACGAAGTAACAGAGGGAGTCAACTAATGCATATTGACCTGAAGCCATGTCAAAGAATTTCCAGTCATATCCGATTTCAGAAATACTTGCAGTATAAGCGTTGTCGTAAGCAGATGCATTTACCGTATTTACATCTACATTATTTGCCTGCGCAACTGTTACTCCAACATTGTTCAATACACCAGTTACAAGATAAGGCGTGTTGTCTGGCGGAAGAAGTGTAACATACCGGGTGAATAAAATATCCCAGTTGGTGTTGTCAGGTTCAAGATTTAATGGTGTTCCATTTGTAATGGAGTAGTATGCAAAATTTTTATTGGGATAATCAGCATCGTTGATTATGATCGTCTGATCGCCGGTATTATCAAGATTTGCATACCGGAATGTCCAGTTACCGAAATCCTTTTTCATTATCCAAAGCTTTTTGAAAACTGAACCTGTTTTAATCACATACAGTGAATCACCGGTAACAACATGTGTAGTGAAATCATAATCACCCCAGCTAAAATCAGGAAAACCGGTTGAAGAGCGGTCAAATGCTCCATATTCCCAGGATGTGTCGCTGTTGTAAAGCTGCTGCCATGATTGCAATCCTGTAGTGTCGAGGGTGAGCCAACCTGTAGTGTCCGTATTTGGAACATGATAGAGATTCACCCCATTAGCGGAGTTGATAAAGATGGAAGAATTCTGCAATCCTAAGCGGAATGCAAGTTCCCAACTATTTATTGCAGCTTGTCCTGTAACACCACCTTGCATTTTCCAAAACACTTCATTTGCATAACCAGGGCTCATGGAAATGGACTCGGTAGTCTGTGCGCTCAAGTTTCCTGCAATTGAAACAATCACAAGAAATGCGGATAAGATTTTCATTTTACTGTAGAATTTTAAGATGCGGCCAAAGGTACGATGCATGGCCGCTCACAACCTGTCATTGGTCATAGAGCAGATACTTATGACAGAAAGATGACAATTAAAACCCGTTGAGAAGCTGCATACATTACTCCACAACTACTGCACCGCCCTTATATAATTGCGAACGATATTTTAAAGATGGCGATGTGAGCAGAGGGCCAAGTGGAAGAGTTGACCATTTAGCATCAATCTTCTGAATAGTTTCTTTATCCATGCAAATAATATTTGGCCATTCACGATCGAAGTTATCGTACTCTCTGGTTTTACGGGTTCCGTCAAAACCAATATGTGAGATCGATGAATCATCAGCTGCGGCAACCACAAAACTATCACGTCTCGGGTCTATGTTATTGCTCCATCGCCATATCACGGAAGCAATGTCACTCGCAGCTACACCATGCTCCACATAAATGATAAACTTCACTTCCTTTAATCCTGTTTCGTGAAATAATTTTTCATTCAATTCACGAATGTGATTTTTCCTGTTTTTTTGAACAGCGATAAAAACTACGGAAATCTTTTTTTCAACTAGTGATGTATTTATACTTTTAATTTCAGGATATGAAATCCTGATTGTTTCATTCAATTCCGTTGTCCATGCAGAGAAAGCCTTCACATCATTTTCAAATAAAAAAGTTCTGAGCATCCCTTTAAGGGAAGAACGTTGCTCTTCCTCAAATTTTCTTGTCGCATCAATGCACATTTTTCCACCAAATGAAAATTTTGAACAGGAATGATCCAGCACATCCATGGGACCTTGCGCGAAAAAAATATCATGTTGCGGATCGACATTTAAGGACAGCACCTTAGCGACAGCTTCATAATCCTGTATATCCACTTCTTCATCCACCACCACCAACATCTTATTAAACATCATCTGGCCCGCGCCCCACATGGCATTGGTTACCTTTTGCGCTTGTCCGGGGTAGTCCTTTTTTATTTTCACGATAGTGAGATTGTGAAACACGCCTTCAATCGGAAGCTCCATATCAACGATTTCAGGTATAAGTGTCATTTTGATCGGCGCAAGAAAAATTCTTTCAGTTGCCTTTCCAAGCCATGCATCTTCCTGTGGTGGTATTCCGACAATAGTGGAAGGATAAATAGCATTCTTTTTATGTGTGATGCAGGTGATATGAAATTTAGGATAATAATCAGCAAGCGAATAATATCCGGTATGATCACCAAAGGGCCCTTCCAGTATGTTATCTTCTTCAGGGTCTACATATCCCTCGATAATAATATCGGCATCAGCAGGCACTTCCATTTCGTTCGTCAGGCATTTCACCAGTTCCACTTTCTTCTTGCGAAGAAAACCGGCCAGCATATATTCATCAACATTTTCAGGAAGTGGTGCAGTGGCAGCATAAGTGTAGACAGGATCACCGCCTAAAGCAACTGCAACGGGCATTCTCTTCTTTAATTTTTTATATTCATTAAAATGTTTCGCAGAAACTTTGTGTTTGTGCCAGTGCATGCCTGTAAGTGTTGGTCCAAAAACCTGCATGCGATACATGCCAACATTACGAATTCCAGTATTTGGATCTTTTGTATTGATCACCGGTAGTGTTAAAAAAGGACCGCCATCTTCAGGCCAGCATGTCATTACAGGAAGTTTGGTGATATCCGGAATTTGCATCACTACTTCCTGGCATTCACCTCTTCCCGATTTTACTTTGGGCATCCAGGAAGCTAATTGGGAAAGCTTAGGGAGCATCATCAGCTTTTCAAGAATGTTATCCTTCGGTTTCATTAGTGATTTAAATAACTGATCAATTTCATTTGCGATATTGTCAAGATCGGTTACTCCCAGCGCCATGCAAATACGTTTTCGAGAGCCAAATGCATTAATCAGCAAAGGAAATTCAGTACCAGTATTTTCAAACAGGATAGCCGGTCCGTCATTCTTTGAAAGCCGGTCTATAACTTCAGTTATTTCCAGGTGAGGGTCAACAAATTCCTTAATACGGATAAGTTCTCCTGCTTTTTCTAATTCATCCACAAAATGCTGCAATGATCTGTATGCCATTCAATAAATTTTAGGTGAAACAAAATTAGGGAAAAGAAGTTGCGAACAATTTTTAGAGAGAATAAAATATATGTAGTTTGGTCTAATGCCGAACCAACAGATGACAATAAGACTGAAACCAATTCCTATACGTAAGTGATTGAACTATTAGTGAGCCCAGGAATAATGCCTGGCAAATTGCATTTTCAATAACCCTAAATTTATCATAGGGAATATCCAGTTTCATAATCTCTTGAAAACGGAATTTTTAAGTGCGGGATTATTCCTCAAATAGGAAAACCTCGCAGGCATCCCGCAAGCGAGGTTTTCTTTGTTAAATTTTCTTTAAAATTTATATGCAAGCGAAACAACAACATTGCCGCTATTGTTATTAATTCCTACGCCAGGCACAAATTGCGAGTCAAGTGAATAAGGCTGATAAAATTGTTTTGTTGAGGTATGAATATATGCAGCATCTATTGAAACCTTATCTAACTTAATTCCGAAACCTCCGCTGATATTAATTTTACTGTAGTCATAGTCTTCCGTAGCAACGCCTGGTTTGAAAGGAGATCCATAATATCCAAATCCGGCCCTGAAACGGAAAATATCGTATACAAGTTCTCCACCCACCCTGATATTTGATGCAGACCCGTATTTCAATTTGATAGATTGATTTATTGAAGATTCAATTGCCTGTTCGCCGGAAGGAGCATACTTATTGAAATTATAATGCATCGAAGCATAATCCATAAATTCATAGTCCACTGAAATAAATCCATACTGCTTAAAGAATATTGCCATGCTAGCGATAGCTCTCCAGGGAGTAACTAATGCATAGTCATATACTCCATAAGGCGTGGAATAAGAATCACCCTGCGTAGTGTCAAGCTGAGCATTAATATATGAACTGTATTCATCATGCAAATAATAAATGGTAGGTGAATGAAAGGCTCCTCCAAATCTTACCCAGTCATTAACTCTGTACGCAAGACCGAACTTTCCATTGAATCCTATACCATAGGAGGAAACATTATCGTAGAGTTGAAAATTGGAAAAATTAGAAATCGAATTATTGACATCAGTTTCTACATAAGAAGAAGTAGACGTGTAATGAAGTGATGGCATCCCAAAAGTTGCACCTATAAAAAGCTTGTCATCATAATTAGAACCTAAAGTAAATACATATTCTGTTGCCGATCCGTCTTCTTCAATGAGCTTATCCTGCATAACCTGTCCATGAGGTATAACGCTGCTATAAAAATTAGTATCAGAAACATCAGGGTTTACCAGGTAGGACTCCCAGGCAAGTGCCGAAGAAAAGGGGTAGGTATTAGTTATTTGCGAAGGTGCAATTCCCCCTCCTGCATTCAATTCCTGGAGGTATGTATCAATCAGTGAATTGTCTTCATTAAACCCACGATAATAAGTGGATTTATTAAAATCATTTGTGCGGTTTGCGCCGAAACCAAAATTAAGTCGTTTCCATTTATTGTCAATTTGCTTCCTTGTAAGATCTGATGAAAAAACAACACCGAAATTACTTACATTGAATTTAGATGCAGATGCATTATTTAGAATGTTTTGGAAGTTTGAGGTTGAATTTGTCCATGCTACAGAAGCGGAGAAACTCATTTCAGAACTCCTGTAAAGACCAATACCTGCAGGATTAAAACTCAGTGAACCAAAATCGGCACCTAATGCTCCGAATGCACCACCAACACCTACAAAACGAGCCGTTCCACCGATTGTATATTGTGAAAAACGAAGCGCATCTTCATCTGATTGAGCATAGATAAAAAGTGGTAGACAAAACATCATACCTATGGCTGACAACATCTTTTTCATGACTAAATTTTAAGTTAATTAGGAAAGTACAATCCTTTACTTTCTGTGAGTACTGCTATTAGAACTTCTGTTAGTTCCTAAAGAGGGAGCATTAGAATTACTATGTTGGTTATAGCTTCTTCCTGCATTGTTTCCATTATTAGTGTTTGTGGGCGAGCGATCTGCTTTAATATTTAAATTGGAAGGCTGGTTGCTTTTAAATAACTTTTCATAATTCAACGTCTTCTGCTTTTGGGGTGCCTGCGCAATTATATTTTGTTTCGACCTGCCATCAGGCATAGCATTGATTACAGATTTCTGCATAGCTGCATCATTTACGCTCAGGGCTGATTTCTCAGTTTGAAAAGATTGATTTTCAAAATTAGCATGACTAGTTCCACGATTATTTGCTGCATTAATAGCGGCATTTGAACTCTGTTGCTGTTGTAACAATGGTGGCAACGCAGATGAATTAGTACGTGGGCGGTTTTCCTGATTATTCTGTCTTACCGGAACATTTGCAGGTGAAATAGAATGCGTAGCAGGAACATTAGTTTTTATTCCATCAGAATTATCCGGCAAAGCAAGGTCTCTACCAGTTGTATTTTTTATTACACCTGAACCTGAAGGGGAATTATTCTGAATGGTTGTATTCCTTTTGATATCCGTAACTCCAATCACTCCTCCCGTTTTAACCGGCGAAACAATGCCTCCATCAGCATTAGAAACATTTATGGAAGCCGGCGTAACATTGAGACCAGAACCATTTGAAGTATTACTCAGACCACCATTCACATCACCATCATATTTGTATTGACGACCATCACCATCATTTGATGTATTGCTGCTTGAGGAACCGTGAGGACCGTAATATGTATTATTTCCATATCCGGAGCCGTAACCATACCCATCACCATAGTACCCTCCACCATAGTAACCACCTCCACAATAGCCACCTCCATAATAGCCACAACCACTGTAACCATAATATGGATTATAGTAAGGATTATAGCCGTAGTAATAAGGAGAATACCATGGATTATAAGAATAATAAGGGTAATAATATGGATTATACCAACTGCTTCCCCAACCAAAACCGAACGAAATGGAAGCACCGAAGCCGCCCATTGAATAAAACGGACTGAAATAACTGAATCCTAATGATGGACCATACCAGTGACTCAAATCAGAGGAATAACTGTTTTGATTACCATAGAAATCATAATTCTGACCTTCATAATAATTGTTTGTTATATAGTTTGTTCCATTTTCATCAATATACTTATCAGTCGTAGAATAGTCAGGATTAGGATTTGTTTGTTCATCCTGATACTTAACAGATGGATCAGTTGTGTAAGTTTCTGCTGGCGCGCTTAAAGACGATTCAGTTTTTGCAACATATAAATCATCACCTTGCACTGATGATTGCATTTTATTTCCGCTCGAACAAGAAGCCAGAAAAATTACAGAAGCAGAAGTTAGAAGCAATGCCGTTCTCATATCATTTGAATTTAGAACTGTGACTTTAGTAAACCAGAAAAGTTTAACAAGGAAAAGAGTATTAAAAAAATGAGCTATTTTTCCGATCATTATCCAACTAGTATGCCAAAAGTACGACATGAGTAAGGAAATAACAAACAGAAAGGACGACTATTCCCAGTGGTACAACGACCTTGTGATAAAGGGAGGATTAGCTGATTATTCTGCAGTACGCGGATGTATGGTGATCAAACCCTACGGTTATGCAATTTGGGAAATGATGCAATCGGTATTGGATCGGATGTTCAAAGAAACCGGTCACCAAAATGCTTATTTTCCATTATTTATTCCGAAAAGTTTTCTTGCTAAAGAAGCCGCTCACATTGAAGGATTTGCAAAAGAGTGTGCTGTGGTAACCCATTACAGGTTAATGAATGATCCAAACGGGAAAGGAGTAATTGTAGATCCTGATGCCAAATTGGAAGAAGAGTTGATTGTAAGACCTACTTCAGAAACCATCATCTGGAATGCATATAAAGGATGGATTAAATCTTACCGGGATCTTCCATTGCTGATCAATCAATGGGCGAATGTTGTTCGTTGGGAAATGCGCACGCGCTTATTTCTTCGGACAACCGAATTTCTCTGGCAGGAAGGACACACTGCACATGCTACCAGCGAAGAAGCCCTGGCTGAATCACGCACTATGCTTGATGTCTATGCATCATTTGCTGAAGATTGGATGGCATTGCCTGTGATTAAAGGTGTAAAGACCGCTAACGAACGTTTTGCAGGTGCGGAAGAAACCTTCTGCATTGAAGCGCTTGTTCAGGATGGCAAAGCAATACAGGCAGGTACGTCACATTTTCTTGGACAAAATTTCGCCAAAGCATTCGATGTAACATTCACCAATAATGAAAACCAATCCGAATTCGTTTGGGCAACGTCTTGGGGCGTTTCTACAAGACTGATCGGAACACTTATCATGGCACATTCTGATGATAAAGGTTTGGTGTTACCTCCAAAAATGGCTCCTATACAAGTGGTTATTGTTCCTATTGTGAAAACTGCAGAGCAGTTACAACTGATCGATGAAAAAGTTTTTTCAATAAAACAATCACTTCAATCAAAAGGCGTAAGTGTAAAGTACGATAATGATGATAAACAAAAACCAGGATGGAAGTTTGCTGAATATGAATTGAAGGGTGTTCCCGTACGTATTGCCATTGGCCCACGCGATTTAGAAAACGGAACAGTGGAAATTGCGCGCAGAGATACATTCGCTAAGTCCACAGTCAGTATGGAAGGATTAAGTGAAACGATATTGAAATTGCTTGATGAAATTCAGCAAAATATTTATGACAAGGCGCTTGCTTTCCGAAATGCAATGATCACCCGCGTGAATTCTTTCGAGGAGTTTAAATATACACTTGATGAAAAAGGTGGTTTTATTTCAGCTCATTGGGATGGCACTTCGGAGACGGAAAATAAAATAAAGGATGAAACGAAAGCAACCATAAGATGTATCCCCTTGAATAATCCATCTGAGGAAGGTACATGCATCTATTCAGGAAAGCCATCAACACAAAGGGTGCTTTTTGCCCGTGCTTATTAAACTTATTTTTTTATGTCTGAAAAAACGGTAGGCATAGGTTCAAGAGTTCAACATCCGAAGTTTGGATTAGGTGTTGTTACAGGCGTTCGTCTGACTACTTACCTCATCACATTCATGGAAGCAGGTCAGCACGAGGTGAATCAATTCGACGAACAATTGGAAATAATTGATGCGGTTGAGATTTCATCAGAAATAGAAACCCTCTCCGAAGTTGAAAAATCATTGTTGGGCATACTGAAAAAATGGGCTGATATTCAGGAAGTTGTTCCCCTTGGTGAGCGCTGGATCGGAGGATCCATGATTCTAAAACCTGTTGATGCTAAACTGCAATCCAAAGAAATTCCGATTGAGGCATTCTTTCATAAGATTGTGATGTTGAGAGACCGGTTGCGGGTGCTGGAACAAAATATCAATAGCCATTCAAAACTCACTGACGAGGAAAAGGTGAACCTTCAACAATATATTACCCGCATCTACGGAACGCTTACCACTTTTAATGTCCTGTTCAGAAATAAAGAACATCAGTTTATTGGTGAGAAGGGAAAACAGGACTGAATTCAGTGGAAATCATTTTGCCTCTTTCCTATCATTACTCTTTCGCATTTCAAGCCGCATTTTTTTAGCAAGCACAGATCGTTTCGGTGTCTCATCCTCTCCTATAAGAAAACCGAATGGTTTCAATTGATCTACATTATCGAAAACAATTTTTGCAATTCCGAGTAGCGGAATAAAAAGTATCATACCGGCAACTCCCCAAACCAAATTTCCAATCAGAATAACACCCACTGTAGCAAGTGCATTGATTTTTACCTGCGAGCCCGTAATGCGCGGGGTAAGGAAATTATTGTCTATAAACTGATTAAAAAGGAACACTCCCAACACACCAATAGGATAAAAGAAACTTTCTTTTGTTATCAATGCCAGTATGATCGGAAGACCTGCCCCAATCCATACGCCTATGTAAGGAATGATATTTAAAATGGCGGCCAGCACTCCAAAGAAAATAGCATTCTGAATTCCCAAAAGCAAAAGTCCAACTGAGTTAAGTACAGACATGATGGCCATAACAATCACTACACCTGTAAGATATTGTCTGGTTACTTTGGTGATTTCCTCTATCACTTGAGCTGCTTTGTCATGGTGACCTTTATCAATAAGTCCCAGGAAAAATCCTTTAATGCGTTGACGGTACAAAAGGAATAAAATAAAATGTAAAATCATGATTCCAAAGGCGGCCAGTGTGCCTCCGGTTGACAATAATATACCGGTGCCCCATTTATCAGCAGTCGATAATATGTTGGTGGTTTCTTTATCAATAAATTCCATCTGGTTTTCTACCGTGAAGCCAGAAACCTGTTGCACAAAAGCCTGAAAATCGGTGAACTTATCCCTGAGTTGCTGTTCAATGGTGGGTAAGTCTTTCATGAAGTTCACAACCTGCACTGAAATCAGTGTAATTATTCCTCCCAGAATCACCAAGATCACCAATAAGGAAATTACAATTGCAAGCACTCGGGGGAACCGCCATTTCTCCAACAACCTGTTAAGTGGCAACATCAGCATAGCTAATAATGCTGCAAACGTTGCAGGAATAAGATAAAAGCTCAGTTCATTTAAAATAACAAATGAAAGCACAAGGAACAGTAGAGCAAGTACATACAATGCAATTCTGGGAAGTCTGGCTGTATTCATGGTGAAAAAATAACGGATTAGTTCCAACTGGCCAAAAATTGAAATTCTGTAGCTGCAAATTACATCTGATCTTTCCAGGTAGCTGATTTAATTTTATCATCTGGATTAAATAATTTATATGATTTTCACGTCCTCTCCGAAAATTAGGTTAGGGAAAAGATTCCGATTAGTCGAAGTTGGAAGGCCTTTAACTTGTAAATTGTAACCCACGTCACAAAACTCTTCTTTCCGCATCCCGAATTCAAAAGCTATCTTTGGCGCCGTGAAAAACATTCGGAACTTCTGCATCATAGCACATATTGACCATGGAAAAAGCACTATGGCTGACAGATTATTGGAAAAGACCAAGACGATTACAGAACGGCAGATGATGAACCAGGTGCTGGACGACATGGATCTTGAGAGAGAGAAAGGTATTACCATAAAGAGTCACGCCATTCAAATGTTGTATGAGCTGAAGGGTGAAAAATATGTACTAAACCTTATTGACACACCAGGACATGTGGATTTTAGTTATGAAGTGTCGAGGGCAATAGCTTCCTGCGAAGGTGCATTATTGTTAGTAGACGCGTCACAGGGAATTCAGGCACAAACTATTTCGAATCTTTACCTGGCAATAGACAGCAATCTCGAAATCATTCCGATTGTCAACAAAATTGATATGGATGGCGCCATGATTGAAGAAACGTGTGATCAGATCGTGGATCTTATTGGTTGCAAACGAGAAGATATTTTACTTGCCAGTGGAAAAACAGGGTTAGGAATAGACGAAGTGCTGGAAAACATTGTACATCGCATACCTGCTCCAAGTGGCGATCCAAAAGCGCCACTGCAGGCATTGGTATTCGATTCTGTCTTTAATTCGTACCGTGGTGTTATTGTTTACTACCGGATTTTTAGCGGAGAACTTAGAAAGAATGACCAGGTAAAATTTTTCAATGCCGGAAGTGAATATGTGGCGGAAGAAATCGGTGTTTTACTATTGGAGCGTTCACCACGAGAGATCGTTAAAACCGGCGATGTAGGTTACATCATTACCGGTATAAAAGACGCCAGCGAAGTGAAAGTCGGCGACACGCTCACACTAAAAAATAATCCCTGCAAAGACTCCATTCATGGTTTTGAAGAAGTTAAACCCATGGTGTTTGCAGGGGTGTATCCGGTGGATACGGATGACTACGAAGAATTGCGCGATTCAATGGAAAAACTCCGTTTGAATGATGCCTCTTTGACTTTTGAACCTGAGTCTTCATTGGCATTAGGATTTGGATTTCGTTGCGGATTTCTTGGGATGCTTCACCTCGAAATCATCCAGGAACGGCTTGACAGGGAATTTGATATGCCGGTGATCACCACAGTGCCCAACGTTTCCTACCATTCATACACCACGGATGGTAATATGAAGATTGTAAATAATCCCAGTGATCTTGAAGATCCGACTAAACTGGAACGTGTGGAAGAGCCATATATCAAAGCACAAGTGATTACAAAACCAGAATATCTTGGTTCAATTATGTCACTATGCATTGGTAAAAGAGGCATGTTAAAAAATCAATCCTACCTTACTCCTTCCCGTGTGGAAGTTACTTTTGAAATGCCGCTGGCAGAAATCGTATTTGATTTTTATGATAAGCTCAAGTCTATTTCTAAAGGATACGCTTCATTCGATTACCATCCTATCGGATATCGTCCAGGCGATCTTGTTAAATTGGACATCAAGCTGAACAGTGAAAATGTAGATGCCCTTTCTGCACTTATTCATAAGGATCGTGCTTACGATTTTGGCAGAAGGATTTGCGAAAAATTGAAGGAACTGCTTCCAAGGCAACAATTTGTAATTGCGATTCAGGCAGCTATTGGTCAAAAAATTATAGCACGTGAAACCATTTCTGCTTTGCGCAAAGATGTAATTGCTAAATGTTATGGAGGTGATATCAGCAGGAAAAGAAAACTTCTTGAAAAGCAAAAGAAAGGCAAGAAACGCATGCGTCAGATTGGTAATGTAGAAGTGCCTCAGTCCGCATTTTTAGCGGTATTAAAACTTGAAGATTGATCACTATGTTTCAGCTAATATCACGTTACAATTAATGTATGGCAACTGTTATCGCTAATTAATAATTCATTGTATGCAGTTACTCGACGGAAAGCAACTTTCGATTAAGCTTCAGGAAGAAATTGCCTCAGAGGTTCAACAACTGAAAACATCAGGTAAAAAGACACCACATCTTGCAGCAGTACTTGTAGGAAGTAATGCGGCCAGTCAATCTTATGTAAATTCAAAAATAAAGGCCTGCGAAAGAGTAGGATTCAAATCAACCTTGCTGCAATTCAACCCTGATATTACTGAAAACGAATTGGTGAGTTCAGTTCAACAACTGAACCAGGACCCTGACGTGGACGGAATTTTAGTGCAGCTACCACTTCCATCGCATGTGAATGAAGAAATAATAACCGAAGCAATTTCTCCGGAAAAGGATGTGGATGGATTTCATCCGGTTAACATTGGAAGAATGGTGAAAGGATTACCAGCTCATCTGCCGGCAACGCCTTATGGAATCCTACTTCTACTGGAGCGATACAAGATCGAAACCGCAGGGAAAAATTGCGTGGTAGTTGGAAGAAGTAATATTGTTGGCACACCCATCAGCATTTTGCTTTCGAGGAATAACAATCCCGGAAATTGCACAGTGACGATTGCTCACAGCAAAACAAAAAACCTTCCTGAAATTTGCATCGGAGCTGATATTTTAATTGCTGCAATCGGACGCCCTGATTTCATCAAAGCTGAATGGATAAAAGAGGGTGCAGTTGTAATTGATGTAGGAATAAACCGTGTGGAGGATCCTTCAAAAAAATCCGGATTCCGGTTAAAAGGTGATGTTGATTTTGATAATGCTGCATCAAAGTGCAGTTACATCACTCCGGTACCTGGTGGCGTCGGTCCGCTTACAATTGCTGCATTGATGATGAATACTTTAAACGCAGTAAAGTCAAAATATCAATAAGATATTCACTCATCAATCCCAATTTGCACATTCATTTACTATTGAGAGTTAGCATCACATTGCGGATCAGCTATTTTACAACCATCAGAACATAAATGACTACGTCGTCCCTGTATCCCGCTCCATCTCTGCTTCCAGTCATGGAGCATTTTTATACCATCCAGGGCGAGGGTTTTCACCAGGGGAAAGCGGCCAGTTTTATACGACTGGCTGGATGCGATGTGGGATGTGTGTGGTGCGATGTTAAAGATTCATGGGATGCATCAAAGCACCCTGTAATGAGTGTTGACGAAATCGCTGCATCCGTTGTTCGGTGTCCTTCCAACATTTGTGTAGTAACCGGCGGAGAACCTTTGTTGTACAACCTTACAGCGCTTACAGAATCACTTCACTTGTTAAATAAAAAAACACATCTTGAGACTTCCGGAACTTATCCGCTAACAGGTTTTTGGGATTGGATCTGTCTTTCTCCCAAAAAATTTAAGTCACCACTTCCTGAAATTTTACCGCTTGCAAACGAGCTGAAAATAATTGTATACAACAAAAGTGATTTCCAATGGGCAGAAACGTATGGCGCTGAAATGAATGCAACTTGCCAGCGGTATCTTCAACCTGAATGGAGCAAAGAGAAAGAAATGATGCCATTGATAGTTGAATACATTAAACAACATCCTGAATGGAATATTTCCCTGCAAATTCATAAGTACATGGATATTCCGTAAATACATCTCCTGTAAATAACCGTTAAAAGAATTCGTTCATCATTGCATGAAAAAATTGATTTTCCTTTTATTGACTTTTTTGCTGTCTCAATATGCCGTACGGGCTCAACATTATACTACTCTTAAAACTGCTCCCAAGAAGACAGTCCAGTCTTACAATGATGCTACAAGATTTATAATGACTGAAAATTATTCAGGCGCAATGAAGCAACTTCAGGATCTAACCGAAATTGATGCTGATTTTATTGATGGATGGCTATTGCTTGGTGAATTATATAAAGAAGAAGGTGACTTTGAGAAGGGGAAACTTGCGCTTGAAAAGACAGTTTTGCTTGGCCCCGATTATTCCTCCAAAGCTTACTACTTCCTTGCTGAATGCAACTGGAATTTGGATAATTATGACGACTGCATAATAGCGAGTGAGAAGTTTCTGACCTTTTCTGATATTTCCAGACAAAGAAAATTACAGGCAGAACAATTTATTGCAAACTCAAAGTTTGCTGCATTTGCCGTTAAGCATCCTGTCCCATTCGATCCTAAAAGTTTAGGTGACGCTGTGAATACTGATGCCCCGGAATATCTGCCATCTTTAACCGGCGATGAAAAAACGATTGTATTTACAAGAAGAATCGGAAATGGAAGAAATGCAAATGAAGATTTTTTTCAGAGCGTGCAAAAGAATACAATATGGAGCAATACCCAACCACTGAATGGCATAAATTCGGCTTATAATGAAGGTGCCCAAAGCATGACTCCTGATGGAAGCATTATTTATTTTGTAGTCTGCGATAAACCCAATGGATATGGAAGTTGCGACATCTATTTCACTCAAAAAAAAGGCGTTCAATGGAGCGAACCCAGAAATGTGGGGGCACCTGTTTGCACCAATGCCTGGGAAACACAACCAAGTATTTCGGCTGATGGCAAAATATTATTT
Organism: Chitinophagaceae bacterium; assembly: GCA_016717285.1. Classification (NCBI taxonomy): domain Bacteria; kingdom Pseudomonadati; phylum Bacteroidota; class Chitinophagia; order Chitinophagales; family Chitinophagaceae; species Chitinophagaceae bacterium. The sequence continues at coordinate 897,968 of JADKFU010000005.1, read as the reverse complement.
TTTACGAGCACGCGCACCGGCGGCAAAGGAGGAAGCGATATCTGGATTTCAACCAAAGACAAAAATGGAAAATGGAGCAATCCGGTTAATGCAGGCGATTCAATTAACACCCCTCTGGATGAAAAGACGCCCTTTTTTCACTCAGATGGGATGACACTCTATTTTTCATCACCGGGACATCCGGGCATTGGGAAGGATGATATATTCTATTCGCGCAAAAAAGAAGACGGAAGCTGGAGCAGGGCTGTCAATATCGGATATCCGATCAATACAAAAAATGATGAAAACAGTCTTATTGTTTCATTAGACGGTAAACATGCTTACTTCGCCTCAGATCGGTTTAAATTGAATCGTGATATGGATCTTTATTATTTTGATCTCTACAACGAAGCCCGCCCAAAACTGGTTACTTATGTCCGGGGCATTGTAACTGATGCAGCAGATGGGACACCTTTAGCGGCAGAACTTCAGTTAATTGATCTGGAGACTGGAATTATTTCAGGAGAAGCGACAGCAGATAGCCAATCAGGAAATTATTTAGTGAGCATCCCTACCGGGAAAAACTATGCAATGAATGTTTCAGCAAAAGGATATTTATTTTATTCCGAAAATTTTTCACTGAAGGACTTTATAAAAGAAGAACCATTTCAGCTCAATATTCAATTACAGGCAATAAAAACAGGCAGTACAGTTGTCTTGAAAAATATTTTTTTTGAAAGTGACTCTTACCTACTCAAAGATGAGTCGAAAGCTGAGTTGAATAAATTAACTGATCTGCTTCAACAAAATTCAACACTTAAGATTCAAATCAGCGGCCACACAGACAACCAGGGTACAGCAGCTTACAATCAATTACTTTCTGAAAATCGTGCAAAAACCGTTTATGATTATTTGGTAGTAAACGGCATCATAGCATCACGATTGACATACAAAGGTTATGGCGAAACAAAACCACTTCAAAATAATGATACGGAAACGGGAAAATCAGTGAACAGGAGAACAGAATTTACCGTTACGGGGCTTTAACCACCATTTACAGTTCAAGTTTCTAATTGTTGTTAAGGATTATTCAACCAATTTAATATTTCTTGTTCTTCAAGGCTGATGTATAGACTCTTTCTCACAACAATTCCATTGTCAATCCAATAAACCGTTGGAACATTTCCTCCTGTAATTCTGGCGAATGGTTCGCCCAACAAAATCGTGTAGGGTACATTCCCGGATTTTGTCTCCTCAAAAAAGGGTTGCAAATTTTTTTGTTTACCATTTAATACCATGAAAAATGGAATATCCGGATGTCGCTTTTCTATTATATGCATTTTAAAAGCTGTGGTCTTACAATGAGGACAGGTTAAGCTAAAAAAAGCAACAATGTGCTTTCCGGATGAAAAATCAATAATATTTTTTTTGGAAACGGAATCATTAAAAATTAGTGATTGATCGAACGCGAAATTAACCGATTCGGGTTGACGATAGTTTGCTGCCATCAGATCAATCGGATTTAAAATAAATGGAAGTGCGATTGAAGTGATTAAAAATAACGGGGCAAGTAATTTTTTGAACCTCAGTGTAGAATCTTTATGAAAGACCTGGAGAAATATCGCAACAGTGATCAACAAAATGTTTTTAATTATAGATTCAAGAGGAGTCATTTGCAGATAAGTACCAAAGCAGCCGCAATTTCCATTATTACCTTCGCTGATAATTTGAATAAGCAGGTAACAAGTAAAAAAGACAAGCATACTCACAACAGCTTTCAGCGTAAAGGATTTAAGTGCAAGATTCACGATGAGAAAACATCCCAGTAAAAATTCAATGGAAATCAGGAAACGGGCAATAAAAGGAGCAGTATACCAGTTTCCAATTCCCAGTTCAATAAAGTTCAGCTCAAATGGTTCAATCGGATAGAGCTTAAGGTATCCCGAAAGAATAAAAACGAGCCCAAGAAATATACGAATGAACTGAGGGAAGTAGCTTATTATTTTCATAGGTAAAAAAAAAGGGCATTTTTTAAAGAATGCCCTCTTAAAAAATCAGGAATATGAAGTTATTCAAGGTTGCATGTAGCCGTAGGATCAACGATCTGGTAAGTTGCTCTGGCAGCGTCGCAAGTCGTTTCAGCATCATCTTTTGTAGAATTGGGAATCGAAACAGGAATAGTCGATCCTAAAACAGAACAATCACAAGTGTAATCTTTTTTGCAGGATGTTAGGCCGGCTAAAGAGATAGCGGCGAGAATAAGCATTCTTTTCATAATTGGAAATTTTTTAGGGTTAGTAATTATTTTTTTGCAAGATGTAGAGAAAGCTATATATATCCAAATTTCAAGATCACATTTATTTGCTATTAATTGTATTCAGGTATTTACTGAAGGTACCGGCAAACTCAATGTTTATGACGATTGTTCCTGAATCGCTTTTCTGATTCGAATCAGTTTCTTCAACAATTGTTCGAGTTGATCAAGAGGTATCATGTTTGCACCATCTGAAAGGGCATGTCCGGGATCGGGATGTGTTTCAATAAATAATCCATCAACACCCACAGCTACCGCAGCTTTTGCAATAGTTTCAATCATATGCGGAATGCCACCAGTTATCCCAGAAGATTGATTTGGCTTCTGAAGTGAATGAGTACAATCAAGCACAACAGGATACCCAAACTGTTGCATTAGTGGTATTCCCCTGAAGTCAACAATCAGATCCTGGTACCCAAAGGTTACACCTCTATCAGTAAGAATGATGTTGTCGTTACCAGCATCCTGCACCTTTTGTACTGCAAACTGCATTTGTTCCGGTGCAAGAAACTGACCTTTCTTTATATTGACATATTTTCCGGTTCTTGCCGCTGCTACCAGCAAATCTGTTTGCCTGCAAAGAAATGCGGGGATCTGTAACACATCCACAAACTGGGCTGCAAATGCGGCATCAGTAGTTTCATGGATATCCGTTAAAGTGGGGACATTAAACTCCTGACCTGCCTTTTTAAGAATGCCCAACGCTTTCTCATCCCCTATCCCTGTAAAGGAGTCAATTCGAGATCTGTTAGCTTTTTTGAATGATGATTTAAAAATGAAAGGAATTTCCAGTTCATTAGTAATTCTAACCAATTCCTTTGCAGTTTGCATAACGACGGCTTCACTTTCCACAACGCAAGGGCCGGCGATGAGGAAGAAATTGGAGGAGGGATGAAATTTAAATTTGGAGGTCATATCGTGAAGGTAGTAGATACAAGGAAAAACTAAAAAAATAAAGGAAAATTAAAAAGTCATTCATTTAAGAAGCCGTTTTGAAATTATTTAAAAAGTTTGTCAAGAGCGGTTTTGATAAAAGAAATCTTGGTTATTACTTCACTGCTTAAAGGAGTGAACTCATAATCTTTAGAATTTCTTCGGTCATTATTGAGCCATGCAAGGGTTCGCTCCACAATCCATCTCTTGGGAAGTACTCTGAATTTTCCTTCATACTTTTTTACGATTTCAAGTTCGCAATGTAAGTTGGTCTTCAATTTTTGAATTAATGCTCCACTGTAACCTCCGTCCGCAAATGTCTTTTTAATTGATGGGTACGTTTGTTTTGCAAGACTGACGATGTCAAATCCTTTGTCTCTGTCTTGCAATGAAGCAATGTGAACTTCTACAGCCAAAAGATTACCCATCGTATCGGTAGCAATGTGCCTTTTCCTTCCTTTGATTTTTTTACCTGCATCATATCCTATGGCAAATCCTCCTACCGAAGTCGTTTTTACGCTCTGGCTATTTATGATACATACCGTAGGACTGGCATTTTTATCACTCTTTTTACGAATCCGATATATCAACTCTTCTAAAATGTTATCCATCCGGCCTGCATACTTCCACGTTCTAAAATAGTAATACACTGTTTGCTAGGGTGCAAATTCTACGGGTAACATCCTCCACTGACAACCTGTTTTGACCACATAAAATATTGCATTCCAGATGTCTTTTAATTCGTGCTTTCTTTTTCTTTCACAATCAAAAAACTTTTTAATAATTTGCCATTGGGCATCGGTAAGTTGAGTGTAAGCATTCATGATCTGTAGTTTTAGTCAACCACAAATCCAATAGGTTTACTTCACTTTTAATTGCCGATGCCCTTTTTCTAATTCACCCCATTTCCCTTACCTGTATTCTTTTTTTAGTCATTTCAAAACAGCCTCTAAATTTGTTGATTTGGAGGTTTGAGTTTTTCAAGAGATATGCAGCAAAGAAGATTGAGAAAAGGAAGGAATGATTTTTGGCATTCCTTCCTGATTCTTTCCGATGGTCGGATTATTCTAGCAAAATTGCTCCTAATCTGAGCCTTCTTTCGCTTTTTCTCGGATTTTTTTTTGAATAATACCGCTTCTCTGTGAGGTCGAAACTGCTAAGAGTTTGCTCATATTAATTAGAAAAACTTGATTTGCAAACCCCCAGCAATTCTACGTTGGGTTAAAACAAAATTTGATTTGAACTTAAGAATGGGCATTAATCCTACATTGCAATTAAAAGTTTTCAATCAGTTTCTTCTTTTCATATTGATACCATTGATGCTGCGGCGAAATTCTACGCCGCAATAGTGAGTTTTGCATAGAAAATATTCGCTGAATTCAAAACGCTTCATGCCCTCCCAGTCTGCGATACTCTCAGAAGTGACTATATACATGAATGTGGCTTCCTACACGAGTGCCTAGAAGAAACATTTGATTTATGATAATTTGTAAATAATTTGATTTTCGAAATAGTAATATTTGTTATCCATCATGATTTACGATCATTTTCAGTGATTTAAATTTACCACTGATATTACTACGAAGTCGAACGAAATAAATTCCATTAGGATAATTTACAATATCCAAAATTAAATTCTCCCGAGTTTCAATTTTCTCAGAATAAGTTAACTCACCAGCAACGTTTACGACTTCTAATTGATAATCCTCAAACGTTGTATCTTGATTTACCAATATGGTAATTTTGTCCGAAGTTGGATTCGGATAGAAACTGAACTGCAACTCGTTTTGAGGTAATGCAATTTCTTCAGATTCAACTGAGGATATTCTTAAAAGATAAGTCAAATTACCTGAATAAATTCTGCTTGAATTGCAATTGGTCAAAGTTAGAATATATATAAATACATCAACCGGCGGATAATTGCCCGTTGAGCTACAGATGCCATTCCATGCTATCTCACCATTTGAAAAACCTCCGGCACAAGCGGCATTACCGCTCTGTTCGTGAATTAATTCGCCCCATTGATTAATTATTTTTAAATTATAGGTATTCGCATTGTAAGAAGGAATAAATCCTGCAATTTTTCCATATTCAAATGCTACCCACGGCGAGTTTTGAGTTACTGCATTGGTAATTGCTAGGTTTGGTAATGATCCAGTATACGATGGAAAAACTACGTTGGTGCTAGCAGTGGCTGAAAAGCATGCATTGGAAGTTGTTGCAGTATACAAAGCACTTGAAGAAGTATTTATCGTATTAGTTGTCTCTCCGCCAGGACTCCAGAATATTGAATTATTACAATTTCCAGTTATACTAGCTGTTAGTAAGGGAGAAATACACCAGTTGCATGGAGTCGTTAGTATAGTTACCGATGGTACCTGATTAATTAAATTAACAGTATTATAGTCTTTCGCAACACAACCAGTTATGCTATTTTTAACCGTGAGGGTATAAGTTTGTGAGACGCATGGAAGGATGTTAGTTGGGAGAGTTGGTGTAGGTGTTGCCATTGTTGAACTGCTTAACCAATTTGATGGCGTCCAAGTATAAATATTTATAGCTTCCCCCTTTTTTCCTATTTTTTTTGTACCATTCGTAGATGGACATAACTGAAGATCAAGACCCGCATTAGCAACAGGTAAAGCTAAGACTTGAAAGCACTTAATAGCTTCCTGCCAAGGAGAGCAATTTGACCAAACTCCATGTTTAACTAAATAATAATGTCCTGAAATAAAAGGAGTATTTACTAATGGCACTGAAATGTTGTTCCCAGTGAAGTAAATCAATTCAGGGCCGATTATGTTGCAATTGATGTCGCATTCATAAAAGTTCCATTGGTTGTTAACAAATGGTGCTTTAGTTGAAGTAACTAGAGACTCTCCATAGCAGTATGTATCATTTATATTAAATTCAACATTATACGGATTAGTTGTAGTTCCATCAGAACGAATACAGGAGTTATCTACCCATCCACTGAATCTACGGTCAGCGTCTGCTTGGTCAATATTTGCATGCTGTAGGGTGTTTAATCCATTTACACTTGCTGGAAGTTCAAAACATAATGGAGAACCCAAAATGTGAACTGTTCTTTCCTGATCGGAAAAAACGCTTAGAAATCCTTGGGTTGATGAAACTCTTTGAATCCTTGCATAATATGTTTGATTCCATGCTGGGATACTTAAAGAACTACTGCTAACAGGAGCAGAAGCATTGTCCTTGTAAGTCGCATAAATTTTGGTTTCAGAAAGATAATTAGGTGTATTATGAGGTGAAACAAGGTTCACCTCAATAAAGTCTTGGTTTGTATAAGGTGTTAGAGGAGTATAAGGTGGGTCCTTATATGGTTTCTGGGTCCCTGCCGTTAGACAAAAAAGACTAGCTGCAACACCAATGTTATTACCGCTTTGAGGATTGAAATCAAATTCTGCCACCCATACGTTACCAAGCGTCATACCAAGGGAAGTGTAAACTCGATGATCAGATTGCCCAGGAATTTGGTTATAAATAACCTTTCCACTTGTAATTGTAACCGCTGTTCCTACATTCGTCCATCCGTTTAAATTGCTGTAATCTTTATTTAAAATATCACATTGAGCTTTTAAGGGTAAAGGCTTAGTTACAATCAATAAAAGTACAAGCCAGAATAATAATATTACTTTTTTCATATTTTTATTTTTTACCATCATTAAATTAGATATATTCGATAAAATAATTAATTTGAATAAAAACCATTATTGTTTGCCGATTGACTGCTTATTAATAAAGCATAATAAAATTTATACTTATTTCATATCAATATAAGATTATTTACCAGGAAGAAATTTTCATTTTTATGAGAATAAAACCAATAATTATATAAATACTGGTTAATAACTAATAAACGTCCTGTAAGTAAACCTCCGCAAACAACTCTTTTCCTTGATACTGTCAAGGTGGACGTGTTCTCACGATGAAGACTGTAAAAAATTCTTTCAATTTTGGTTTAATTATAAATTAAACAATACTTATACCTAAAACAATACACAATATTGATCAAATGTAGTACGATATTTTGAAACTGCAAATTTTTTTTGGATAATATTTATTCTAACAAAACTGACTTCTATTCTTGTGTGATAAATACTATAAGATAAATGAATTGCATAAGTTCATTCGATACAGTACATGAAAAATCCATAGATAAGTTCAGTTTGGCTTGAACAAAAAAGATTAAGCCAAGGATAAATAGATGCCTGATTGACCGTCGGTTTCCACACCATACTCAAAAGAAACTATCCTAAATCCACTTTGATTAATGATATCTTCAAAATATTTTCGATCAAAGCGAACACAATGCAGTGGCATTGTCCATTCCATCCGATAATTTGAAGGGTTTTCTGTTTCATTTTCAACTTCTTCTTCTATAAATGCTGTAAAAAATACTTTTCCATCCTTATTAATTATTCGTCTAAATTCATTTAAATAATTCTTAATATCCAACGTCTTCATGTGCGAAAATACCGAATATAAATAAATAAGATCAATTTCATTCTCATCGAAAGGCAGTAATATACCATCATATAATTCCCTACCACTTCTATTATATAACTCATTTTTCATGTTCAACAATACAAACTGAAAATTAGCTGAATTAACTTGCAAATATTTTTTGCACCAGTCAATTGCTCTTACACTAACATCCACTCCAGTATACCTACCAATATCAGGCAATACTTGCTTTAATCCAATTCCTAGTCTTCCTACACCACATCCAACATCTAAGACTTTAGTACTTGAATTTGCATTCATTTTATTAATCAATCTTGTTGCTTCACTTATGGCAGAATTATAATAGTGACCATTATCACGAAAATTAGAGCCGCAATATCTCAAATACTTTGCCGGCAATCTCGTACCATTATATAACACTGAATCAGGTACTATTTTATAATAAATATTTCTTATTGTTTTATGTATTAACGATTTCATAAATTACTAATTAAATTATTTATACTATTTATTTTTTTTCTCGCACTTAGCAAATAGATCCAGGCTCGTATATATATCATCATTAATAATATAAAATTCATCTATATTAAAATGTTTTTGATCAATCACTTCCATTTCATTTTGATTAATCTTCGACAATAACGGTTTTAGAATAGAGCTCATTGCAACTTTTATTCTTGTCGGAATAATTTTTTTAAGAGGATTATTTACATCAATTTGAATTTTATTAATTCGTCTATATTCCATATCCATGATTTCCTTTGTGGCACAAATCCCTAATATTTCAACCTTTTCAAATCTTATGTTAAGCAATTGCTTTAATTCATAAGGATAGTATTCTCTTAAATGAAATCTATTCCAAGGTTTTTGCATCGGGAACAATCTAATGGTTTTATTTGGGGTTGTAAGAAACAAAAGACCACCAGGTTTCAGTATCCTATAAGCTTCACTTACGAAATGCTTGTCATCAGCCACATGTTCAATTACCTGAAATGAAACTACGACATCAAAACTTTCGTCATCGTAATTTACATGCGTGCCGTCATATGCCATAAATTGACAATTTACAGAACCATATTTTCCTTTTGCAAAATCAATAATTTCTCTGCTAACATCAATTCCAATAATATTTATTGCCACTTGTGAAAGCAAAGATGTTCCATATCCTTCACCACAACCAAAGTCCAGAATGTCATTTTTTTCATTTAATTGATTTTTAACAACCTCATAAGCAAATAAATGTCTTAAAAGCATAACCCTTTCAATTTGCCCTTCAACTTTGTCAGGTAACAGTCTCTCAGATGTTTTCATAATATTTTTCATTGACAAAATTATCAAAAACAAAGTATAGTCAAATCCTTAACAGAATTTAAATATAGAAGAGCAAAAATAAAATCTCGAATGCAGCTAAATTTTGTTATCAAAATTACCAGCAAGACCATCCTTTACTGCTTTGATAAACATAGAATAGCGATTCAACTTAAAACTAACTAAAGAAAACAAAAGCATGCCGAAAAGATAGATTATCATATTAATTACAAATAGTAATTTTGAAGTACATAAAAAATAAAGTGATAGGTAAACGTTATTTCTGATTGAATAATAGCTTCGAAAATTGTTTTGCTCAAGATACTTCGATTTCAAGAATGTCCTGTTCGAAGCATCATACCAAACAGATTCAATATCTGCCACCTTGCAATTATGAAGCAGCATAATACTTCCTCCGATTATCCTAATTCTATTCGTATATTCAAAATCATCCGCATAAAGAAAAAATTTAATGTCAGGATATCCAATAACCGAAACCAAATCCTTATGCATAAATAATCCTCCATATGGAGCAAACGGTATTTCTACATTATGCATTGTTATATTTTCACCAATCGCATTTCGACTGAAAACCTTATACTTAAGATATCCTAGAATATGCTGAAGGTTGAATCCAAGGAAAGCATTTTTAGATGGAAAATTAAATTCAATTGGGTATCCTTTCGAAACATTCACTAAGTACTCTCTGTCAATCCTCAAAGCCAGCAGTGATTGCTTCCGGCATTTTTCAGGATTTTGAATTGAGTGCCAATAACTTAATAATCCAATTAAACAATTATCAATAGGGATATTATCATCATCAAGAAACCAAATAAATTCAGTATCGCTATTTTTCAAGATATATTCTAACCCTGTTTTAAATCCAAAAGCTGATCCTTGGTTAGCTGTTATGCTTATTACATGAATTTTGTTGGAATTGAAAATACTAATAGACTGCTTTACATCATAAGTCGAACCATTATCTACCACAACTATTTGGATTATATCATTACTTTTTAAAACTTCTTTTAAAACATTTTCGAGAAATATCCAACGATTACCATAAGTTACTATTAGTATCGTTACCATTTAATAGAAATTATTGCTGTACAATTAGAAATATAACTGACTTTACAATTAATTATGAATGACTTAAATTTATAAGATCAATAAATCGGCAACTTTAGCAGCCAATTTTTTCCTTGAATATTTTACTTCTACATTAGATTTCACATCAATTTTTGCATTCATTACCGATTTATTTAAATGAAAAATTTTCTTCTTCAATTCCAACATCTCATCAAACCCACAAAACACCCCCCGTCCCGTCTCTCTAACTATTCTTGCTGCATCTCCATCTATATTTCCTATACCCAAAATCGGCCGGCCCGCTGCAAGATATTCAAAAAGTTTTCCCGGAATGTGGCCCAATACATTCGGGACATTATTAAGCACTAAAAGTAATATCGCTGACTTTTGCTGCAACCGTATCGCTTCATCATGTGATACATAATTTTTGAATTCAAGGTGCGGCGTCAAACCGAATTGTTCAATCTCCCTGAATACTTCATAATCCACTTTTCCTGCCAGGCGGATCACTAAATCTTCTTTAAACGATGGCACTTCAAGACATAAATCATGAAGTACACTCCAAAAACCTGTCAATGTACGATCAGCACTCAGAAGCCCGATGTGACTGATTGAAAATTTCTTGTCTACTTCCACTTTTGCTCCGGCATAATCTTCTTCATCAAATCCATTGGTGATAACTTCAACTTTCCTGTTGCCTATTTTCCCTAGTTCTTCCGCCCAATGCCAGCTCACAGTAGTTACCTTATCTGCCTTGGTCAACACCTCTTTCTCGAGTCGATGATGCTTAGCATCTGCCCATCTGCTTAGCATGAGCTGATGATAGAAGTCAATATTAGTCCATGGATCGCGGAAATCTGCAAGCCACGGAATATTCAATTTTTCCTTCACCCCCATCGCTATAAGGTGCGTGCTGTGAGGGGTTCCGGTAGAAATAATATAATCCACTGGATTTTTCCGGAGTTCAGCTACCAAAAATTTTATGGAAGGTTTGATCCAAAAACAGCGTGCATCAGGAATAAAAAAATTTCCTCGAACCCATATACTCAACTTTTGGGTAAAGGATTTAGGTTTACCTTCAGTCAAGAACCCTGAATATAAATTCTCTTCCTGCTTTTGTCCAGTGAATCTTTTGTACCAACTATAAGGTTCCCAGATAGGCTGTCTGATAACCTTTAAACCCGCAGGTATATCCTTCTCCAGTGACCGATCAATAATCGGATACTCCGGATTGAGTGCAGTATATATGATTGGTTCCCAGCCGAATTCAGGTAAATACTTGGACATTTTCAACCAGCGCTGAACCCCTGCTCCTCCACTCGGCGGCCAATAATAAGTTATGATCAGTACTTTCTTCAGAAGTAATTTTTTTGCCAAAGGTAACAATCCAACAATTCTATTCTCAAGCATGGTAAAAGCTGAAAATGTTAGTCAATTGTTTTCCTATTCGACCAATAAATCGAAACCTTCGACCAATATTCTATGATGCAAAATTTTTGTTCTTAGTTTTGTCCCTCATTCTCAACCTCATTTCTAACTATGAAGCGACCACTTTATGTTTTATTCCTGCTGACATCATGGATTTCAATGGCCAGCGGACAGGAGCATCTGCCTTCAAATTTCTTCATGAGCCGACTGGAAAACGGCCTGCAATTGCTGGTGATTGAAGACAGCAGTGTGCCACTTGCCACCATTGAAATTGCCGTTCACAATGGCTCGTATACAGAAGATTCTAATTTCAATGGTCTCTCCCACCTTTATGAACACATGTTCTTTAAAGCAAACAAGGACATACCATCGCAAGAAGCCTATCTGAAAAGAGTGCAGGAACTTGGCATTTCATTTAACGGTACTACGTCCGAAGAAAGAGTAAATTACTTTTTCACCCTTCCAGTCGAAAATCTTGATGAAGGATTAAAGTTCATGAACAGTGCCATTCGCTATCCGCTGTTCTTAGCGCAGGAAATGAAAAATGAAAACCCAGTAGTAGATGGTGAATTTCAACGTGCTGAATCTAACCCGACATTCCTACTATTTCAGGACTATAATAAGGAAATGTGGGGTAACCTGTATGTACGTAAAAATCCGATTGGAATTCATGATGTGATTCTTACTGCCACTCCCGAAAAGATGCGCACCATACAGGCGAAATATTATTGGCCGAATAATTCTATACTGGTTATTGCAGGCGATGTGAAACACGATGTGGTACTTTCAAAAGTAAAAGCCCTTTATAGTGATTGGAAGCCTTCAGGTTTCGATCCGTTTGAAAAATGGCCCATACCCGCATTTGAGCCTATCAAACAAAACAAAACATTTATTACCATCAATGAAAATTCAAGAGTGCCATTTGTAATCCAGGGATGGCACGGGCCCGATACCCGCAATGATGCTAAAGCAACCTACGCTGCCGATGTGTTTTCATTTATACTTTCTCAATCTTCTTCTAAATTCCAACAGGAGCTTGTGGATAGCGGACTTGCTTACCAGGTGCAATTTGGATATCAGACTTCCAAATATACCGGTCCTATTCAATTGTTTTTTGTTCCTAATCCGCAACGGTTGAAAGCCTGCATGAAAAAGGTAGAAGATCAAATAAAACGCTGGGACAGTGATAACTACTTTACTGATGAACAACTTGAGACTGCCATTAATCAATTAGCGATCAGTGAGGTTTACAGCCAGGAAAAAACATCTTCTTATGTTCATACGGTAACTTTTTGGTGGGGATCTGCAAATATTGATTATTACACCACATATATTGACAACCTGAAAAAGGTAACCAGGCAGGACATACAAGATTATGTCAGAAAATATATTAAAGACCAACCAAAAGTTTCAGGCATTCTTATGTCGAGCCAAATGCAAAAAATGCTTGGGATTACGAGTTATGATCAATTGTTTCAATAATTTGATTCAGGTAAAAAAAACTTCCATTTATGAATAAGAAATTTTCAATTTTCACTACTGCGACCTTTACACTATTCCTGTTTACAGTTTCCCTCGCAGTGTATGCAGATTCAGGAATCAAGGAAATTAATGTGGACGGATTACGTGTGATCATTAAGTCAACACCGAAAGATGTAATCAGTGCAAGGTTATTTGTTATTGGCGGAACTGCAAATTATCCTCTGGATAAACAAGGCATCGAATCGGCAGCATTAAACACCGCTTTGAATGGGGGTACTACATCTAAGAGCAAGAATGAATTCAAAACAGAAGCAGAAAAAATAGGAACCAGTTTCGATTACTCTTCATCACTCGACTACAGCCAGATGAGCATGACCTGTATTAAACCTTTCTGGGACAAATCATGGGCACTTTTTGCAGATGCGATAATGAACCCATCTTTTGATCAGAATGAATTTGATCTGATTAAAGAACAGATGGTAAGTAATGCTAAACAACAGGAGGAAGATCCTGATGCAGCGTTGGAGCGTCTTGCAAACGGATTTGCTTTCAAGGGCAGGAGCTACGAAAAAGATCCTAATGGTACTTCTGAATCCCTGAGTAAACTTACTTCAGCTAATACAAAAACCTATTACAATAGTACGATCGGTAAAGCCCGCTGCTTTTTAGTAGTGGTTGGAAATCTTCCTGAAGCAGATATTATTGCGAAAGTGAAAGCAACACTCGCAAAACTCCCTGGCGGATCAGGAGCAAAACCGGAATCACGGTTTGTAATTACCAAAGGTGCAGAGAATATTGTTGACCGTGATATTGCAACCAATTATCTCTGCGGTATTATGTCTTCGGCAACTTTAGCAAGCCCGGATGGAATTCCGATGATGATGGCAATGGCAATCATGTACGACCGTTTTTTTGTAGAGTTGAGAACCAAACGCAGTCTCTCTTATGCACCCGCCGCCTACATCAATACCAGCGCAATCACAAGCCCTTACAGTCAGGTTTATATTTCAACGGATTCACCTAAAAAATCTATTCAGGTGATGGTTGATTTATTGAATGAAATTAAGCGGGATGGATTTAAACCGGAAGAACTGGTCAACAAGAAAGAAGGATTTCTTACCCGTTACCTCATGGGACTTGAGACATCAGATGCACAGGCGCAGGCACTTGGAGTCTGGACCATTCGTGGTAACTGGAAAATGTACGACGAGTTTGTTCAACGTGTGAACAGCACCACGCTCAAGGATCTGAACAGGGTGATGGATCAAAATACCAATGCTATTATCTGGACCTACCTGGGTAAAAAGGCAGATATTACAACTTCAGATTTTAAACAAACGGAGGTGTATAAAAATAAACCGTACTGAGCAGAATAGCTATGCGGTTATATGGCTGAATGGTTAGTGCTTAAGTGGTTAAATAATTAAATTATTAAAGGCAAGGATATCATTGCACGTTCTGAAAAGCAATCAGGGATATGTTCATTAATCCCTGACTCTTATCTTCAAAGTAGTCCCATGCATAAATTACAAGGGTAACCCGAATATGCAAGCAATCCGTTGGTCTCAACTTACGGGTTATCTTTGTTCCTTCTTATGAACTATCTCTTCGCAGAAAACATTGCAAAGTCCTTCGGTGACAAGGAATTATTTCGTGATATAACAATCAGTATCAATAAAGGGCAACGCATAGCGCTGGTTGCTAAAAATGGTTTTGGAAAAACTTCTTTGCTTCACATTATTGCCGGCATCGAACCGCCCGATTCGGGTTCTGTATTGCTGCGCAAGGATCTGACTGTTGGTTTCCTCGAACAGGAAGCACTCCTGGATGATAATAAAACCATTATCGAAACTATTTTTGATTCAGACAATCCGGTAGTTACTGCGGTGAAAATTTATGAACAGTGCCTTCTGGAAAATGCAGATTCCAAAAAAATGCAGGATGCCATGGAACAGATGGATCTGCTTCAGGCCTGGGATTTTGAATCAAAAGCACAGCAAATTTTAACGAAGCTCAGTGTTGGTGAAGTAAACCGAAAGATCGGTACTTTAAGCGGTGGACAGAAAAAACGTGTTGGACTAGCCAGCGTTTTGTTACATGAACCAGAATTCCTGATTCTGGATGAACCAACCAATCATCTGGATCTTGACATGATTGAGTGGTTGGAAGAATTCCTCAAGAAAAATTACGATACGCTGCTTATCGTTACACATGATCGCGATTTTCTCGATAATGTATGCAATGAAGTAATAGAATTGGATGACAGCAAACTCTATTTCTATACAGGTAACTATGAATATTATGTTGAACGCAAAGCCGAACGGAAAGAGAACGATGCCATTGTTGTTGACAAAGCCAGAAACCTTTTGCGGAAAGAGCTCGAATGGATGCGCCGTCAACCTAAGGCTCGTACTGTAAAAGCCAAATCCAGGATTGATTCTTTCTATGAGATAAAAGAGGAAGCCTCAAGGGATTTGCGTGAAAAGGAATTAAAAGCAGAAATAAAAATCACAAGACTGGGTGGCAAGATCGTTGAGTTTCACCACGTGCACAAAAAATTTGACAGACTTACTATTCTTTCAGATTTCACTTACAAATTCAGACCAAGAGAACGACTGGGAATCGCAGGACGAAATGGCATCGGAAAAACAACTTTCCTCAATCTCATTACCGGCCAGGAAAAGCCTGACAGCGGAAAAATTGTTATTGGAGAAACGGTACAATTCGGATACTATACCCAAAAAGGAATGAAGATCAAAGATGATCAAAGGGTGATAGAAGTAATTCGTGACATTGCCGATTATATTACGCTTGAAAAAGGAAAAACACTATCCGCTTCCCAATTACTGGAACGTTTTCTTTTCGATAGAAATAAACAATATGATTACGTAGCGAAACTGAGTGGTGGAGAAAAACGAAGGTTGTATCTGCTTACCATTTTAATGAAGAATCCGAATTTTCTGATTCTTGATGAACCTACCAATGACCTCGATATCATTACACAAAATGTGCTGGAAGATTTTTTAGAAGAATATCCGGGTTGTCTGGTGGTGGTTTCACATGATCGGCATTTTATGAAAAAGATCACTGACCATCTTCTGGTATTTGAAGGTGATGGTAATGTCATTGATTTTCCGGGTACTTATGCAGAATACCTTTTCTGGAAAGATGACAAAAAGGAAACCCGAAACTCTATCAAAAACGGCGAGAAACCGGAGTCAATCACTGAAGTTGTTTCGTCAAAACCCAAAATAAAACGCAGCTATAAAGAACAGCGTGAATTTGAATTACTTGAAAAAGAAATAACTAAACTTGAACAAAGAAAAGAAGAACTGACTTCCTCGATGCAGGTTGCAGACTTACCTTTTAATGATTTACAAAAGTTATCGCGTGAAATGACTGCAGTGATGCAGGCTATTGATGAAAAAAGCATGCGATGGCTTGAACTTTCTGAAATTGCCTGATCTGTTGCGGACACAATAGAAAGACTTCCTATCTTTCCTTCCGTAAAAAATGAAACAGCAAGGAAATCAACAGCAAAAGTCAACGTTAAAACAAGCTGCTGATCTTTCAATGTTACACAGCAGCCGTTTTCACATTGGTGCAATTTGTTGCATCGCTTTGTTGCTCTATTTTCCTTCTCTTTCCTATCAGCTTATCTATTATGATGATGCAACACTGATTGAGAATATGCGAGTGTTCATCGCAGGACATCATTCCTTTTTTGAAATATTTTCCATAAGTGTTTTTGGTTCAGCTAAAGGAGGTCCTGATTTTTATTACAGGCCTATGCTTACATTATCACTTTATCTGAACGAATTAGCAGGTGGCAATTCATTAACAGGTTTTCATTTAACAAATATCCTGCTGCACGCAAGTTCTGCTGTTCTGTTGTATATGTTTTTAGGGAAGTTGAAATTTGACAAGCAACTTTCGTTTATCAGCGCTCTTTTTTTTATTGTTCATCCTGCAATGGTGCAAGCCGTCGCATGGATTCCCGGCAGAAATGATTCGTTGGTGGCCACATTTTCTCTTGCCTCCTTATTAATGCTGGTTGATTATTTCGAAAAGCGAAAAATGCATTTTCTGATTTTTCATTTGTTGTTCTTTTTTATCGCCTTACTTTCAAAAGAAAGCGCTGTGTTTTTACCAGTACTTTTTGTGATCGCCTGGAAAATATTTGGTACAGATAAAGCAAGCAAGGCAAATACATTGGCAGTTAAAATTTATTCAATTGGTATTATTACTATCTCATGGGTAGTGTTGATCGCAGTATTTCTTCTTATTCGCAAAGCTGTTTTAGGTTCACCTGTCGGTTTGCCACAGAGTTTCACGATAGTAAATTTTGTTAAAAACATTCCGGCGTTAATACAATACACCGGAAAAATGTTGCTGCCTTTTGGCCTTTCCACTTTTCCGATTTTAAAAAACACCTCTTTCCTATTCGGAATCGTAACCATTGCGTTGGTAAGTTATTTTCTTTATGCCTCAAAAAACCTCCGGCACAATTACCTGTTGCTGGCCGTGTGTTGGTGGTTGCTTTTCCTGCTTCCTGCAATATTGCGTACCTCAGATGAATACGAATCCGTTTTTCTTGAACACCGGCTTTATTTTCCATTGATAGGATTCTTGCTTTTGTGGCTTGAGACAGATCTGCTGAAAAAATTCAATTGGTCTTCAGTCAAATCAAAAATCATTGCCGGAGCAATCGTGTTATTGTTTTCTGCTCTTACTTTTATCAACTCTAAAAATTACAAAGACGAGTTCAGTTATTGGTCACGTGCAGTTTCAACATCACCCGACGCCTCATTTGCACACAGATCACTGGGCACCAGTTATTTCACTTCAGGGAAAACTGCAGAAGCTGAAAAAGAATACCTGCTGGCTATGCAACTCAATCCTGCTTTGAAAGAAGTCCGCAATAACCTCGGACGTATTTACCTTAACAACGGTAGCATTGAAAAAGCAGCAACATTATTTAATGAAGAATTGGAGATCAATCCTGAAAGCGCAGTCACTTACTACAATCTTGCATTGCTGCAACTAAATCAAAAGAAATTACAGGAAGCAGAAAATCTTATCAGGAAGTCACTGTCATTTGATCCTGAATACCTGGACGCGCAGAATGATCTTTGCGTAATATTAGCGATGCAAAAAAGATACGAGGAAGCAATACAGATGTGCATTCAGATTTTAGAAAAACATCCTGATTATGCAAGCGCCAGGCAAAATTTACTGTTGATTTTTAAGAGTTGGGCTGATCCGGAAAAGACAAGTTATTACAAAAAAGTCTTGCAGCAGAAAGGAATTGCAATATAGTTTCTTCAGTCAAATGATTGATTATGGCCGTATATTTACCAGCCTTTTATCTTCACATATTTTCTCCATTTCTCCAATACATTCCTGAAATCATCCGGCAATTCCGAATCGAAGAAAACATCCTGTCGTGAAGTGGGATGCACAAAACCCAGTGACTTTGCATGCAATGCATGACGGGGTATCATTTCAAAACAATTTTCTACAAACTGCTTGTATTTAGTATATACAGTTCCTTTCACAATCCTGTTTCCTCCATACGTTTCATCGTTAAAAACAGGATGACCTGCATATTTCATGTGAACACGAATCTGGTGTGTGCGTCCGGTTTCCAACCTGCATTCAATCAAGGTCACGTAACCTAATCGCTCCAATACTTTATAATGTGTGATCGCTTCCTTTCCATAATCTGCCTCCGGAAAAACGTCCATCATTTTACGGTTCTTCAAACTTCGTCCTACGTTACCGGTAATAGTTCCTTCTTCTTCTTTGAAGTCGCCCCAGACAAGTGCCTGGTATGTTCGCTTGAGGGAGTGATCGGCAAATTGCCTGGCCAAAAAATTCATGGCGAATTCATTTTTCGCCACTACCAATATGCCACTGGTATTTTTATCAATCCGATGCACTAATCCTGGCCGGTCTTTATTTTTTTCTCCCGGTGAAACAGGCAATTGTTGAAAGTGGTAGATCAAAGCATTTACCATTGTGCCGGTATAATTTCCCACTCCCGGATGCACCACAAGTCCCGGAGGTTTATTAATTATTACCACATCACTGTCTTCAAAAACAATATTCAATGGAATATTTTCAGGCAACAGATCATGCTCCATCTTCGGTTCAGGCAACATGACCGTGATAAGATCAAGCGGCTTTACTTTGTAATTAGATTTTACAGAAATGCCATTGACCAGAATCATGCCTTCATCGGCGGCATGCTGAATTTTGCTACGGCTGATTGCTTCGATACGGTTGAATAGAAATTTATCAATACGCAAAGGAGTCTGACCTTTGTCAACCGTTATGCGAAAATGTTCGTAAAGACTATCCTCTTCTTCACCCTGAATGATGATTTCATCGGATGTCTCGGTATTCAATACTGCATTTATTTTAGATGGATGATTCAAGAGTAACTGTTTATTTTAATTCAAATTTTCGAATGCGTAATAAGTGAGCCACTTAATCAGGAGACAGAGATAAATGACTTGATAAATAATGCCGGTGTTGTCGACAATTTTAGCGTTCAAAGAAAATTTCTACAACTAACCCAAACAGTCCCTTTGATTACAAAATTTTTGTAAATCTTCAATTCTGATACATCGTTTCCTTCACCGCCTTTATCACTTTCTCCGGATTCGGCATGAATGCCTGTACGAGTGTGGGTGCATAAGCAATAGAAGTATCAAGCGTTGTTACTCTTTTAATTGGTGCATCCAGGTAATCGAAGGCATGTTTCTGTACCTGGAAAGTTACTTCGGAAGTTACCGAACCATACGGCCAGGCTTCTTCAAGAATCACCAGGCGATTAGTTTTTTTGACGGAAGTAATGATGGTTGGAATATCCAATGGACGAATTGTTCTCAGGTCAATTACTTCAGCGGAAACTCCCTCCTTTGCTAATTCATCGGCTGCTGCAAAAGCAACCTTCATCATCTTGTTATAGGAAATGATGGTGACATCAGTTCCTTCTCGTTTAACATCCGCTTTACCAATCGGAATCAGGTATTCTTCTTCCGGCACTTCGCCAACGTCGCCATACATCACTTCTGATTCAAAAAAGCAAACCGGATCATTATCGCGGATCGCACTTTTTAATAGTCCTTTAGCATCATACGGATTAGAAACGGAAACCACTTTCAATCCCGGGACATTCGCCATCCAGTTTTCAAAACTCTGCGAATGTTGCGCACCCAATTGTCCGGCTGCTGCAGAAGGACCTCGAAATACAATCGGGATGTTAAACTGGCCGGCTGACATAGACAGCATCTTTGCCGCAGAATTCACGATCTGATCAAACGCAAGCACAGCAAAATTCCAGGTCATAAATTCAATCACCGGACGGGTGCCATTCATAGCTGCTCCTACTCCAATACCTGTAAATCCAAGCTCAGCGATCGGTGTATCAATCACGCGTTTTGGTCCGAATTCATCAAGCATGCCCTGGCTAACCTTGTAAGCGCCATTGTATTCAGCCACTTCTTCACCCATCAAAAACACGCGATCGTCTAACCTCATTTCTTCTACCATGGCTTCGCGAAGTGCCTGGCGAAAGGGTATCTTTCTTACTTCCATAAAACTGATAAAATTTGCGGGCAAATATAAGGAAGTAATAGTGGTTTGCCGCGTTTACAGACTTGCTGCAATTTTAGCAGCCCAAAATGATGATAGAAAATTCATTTGGAGTACCTATTCATCGCACACGTTGACCAACCTTTTTTCGTTTCCTAGTTACTTTCCAATAAATTTGCTTCAATCACTGCAAAAAATGAAAATTAATAATCTTAGTATTTTTCCTTTACTGCTTATCCTATTCTGCTTTTCTTCCTGTCTGATTACCAAACAAACAAAGACTGGTGAAACACTCTTTGCTGAAAAGCAATATACTTTAGCTGCCGACCTGCTTCAAAGTGAGTTCAACAAAGAAAGTGAACCTTCCATAAAAGCAAAAAAGGCATTCCTGATCGCAGAATGTTACCGCTTTAACAGTGAAACCGAAGCTGCTGAAAAATGGTACAAAACAGCCTTTGCTTTGAATGATGATCCACGGTCGCAATATCTCTATGGCCAGATGCAAAAAAGCAATGAGAAGTACACAGAAGCTGCGGCCACTTTCACCGAATACTTAAAAGAATCTCCTTTCGATGATCAGGCACGGAGTGAAGTGGAAGCCTGTAACCTTGCACAGCAATGGAAAACAACAGAGTCCGGTACTACCATTACCAATGTGGAAGCATTAAATTCTCCGGCTTATGATTATGCTCCGGTTTTTTTCGGCAAAAACGGATTGGTGTTTACCTCAGACCGTTCAGATGCCGCCGGCAATAATATATATGGATGGACCGGCGAAAAATTCAGTGACCTGTTTACAAGTTCCAAGGACGAAAAAGGAAATTTTGGTGCACCGGTTCCTTTCAGTGAAGTATTAAATTCCGCTTATAACGAAGGAGCAGCTTGTTTCAGCAAAGATTTTTCGGAGTGCTATTTCACACGTTGCGGCAGTAATCAAACCATGAATGATTACTGTAAAGTTTTTTACTCCTTTCGGACAGATGATACATGGAGTGATCCCCAGGCAGTGCCTATATTTAACGACAGCACTAACGTATCGCAGCCTTTTTTATCTGCCGACGGCAACGAACTTTATATCGCGGCAGATGTGGATGGAGGTTATGGAGGAAAAGATATTTATGTGCTTACAAAAACGTCGGAAGGATGGAGTAATCCCTTGAACCTTGGACCCAACGTAAATACAACAGGAGAAGAAACTTTTCCTTACCTGGCGGAGGACGGAAGATTATATTTTGCTTCAAACGGACAGATGGGTATGGGCGGACTGGATATTTTTGTTGCCTCACGAATAAAAAATCAATGGGGAAATGTTCAGAACCTTAAATCACCCATCAATTCGGGAGCAGATGACCTCGCGATAATTTTTGACAAGGTGAATCCAAAGGATCAGTACAAAATAAAATCACAAGGCTTTTTTGTATCCAACAGGCCGCAAGGAAAAGGTCACGATGATATTTATTATTTCACAGAAGAAAAAGTGAAAGTGTACATGGTTACCGGTGATGTGGTTGAAAAAATATTTGAAAAAGAAAACAACCCTAACAGTCTTATAACAGGCTTCGCTCCGCTTGTAGCCATTGATGTAACGATTAACACGCTGGATGAAAAAGGAAACGTGGTTCCAAAAACACAGCAGGTGATTAAAACTGATAAAAACGGAGCATTTCGTTTTAAGGCGGAAGCAGAAAAAACTTACAAGATGAGTGCTTCAAAAACCGACTATTTCAGCAAGTCGGAAACCGCGAGTACGATAGGTTTTACGGTGATTGATAAAGACACAGTGACCGCAACTGCAAGAATTATTCTGGATAAGATTTATAAAAATGTTCAGGTTAATCTGAGCAACATTTACTACGATTATAACAAAGCGGACATTCGTGAGGATGCCGCGAAAGTGTTGGATACCCTGATCACTTTGCTCAATGAAAATCCGGGCGTTCAGGTGGAATTTGGTTCACATACTGATTCACGTGGTAAGGATGCTTATAACCTTCGGTTGTCGCAGGCACGTGCACAGTCGGTAGTAGATTATTTGGTGTTGAAAGGTATTGATCCATTGCGGTTGACTGCAAAAGGCTATGGTGAAACGCAACCGGTGAATGAATGTGTGAATGGTGTAAAGTGTACAGAAGAACAATTCCAGGAAAACAGGCGCACCACTTTTAAAGTATTGTCAGACACTTTTATGATAGAATCGACGAGGCCGGAGGAGATTATTGTAGATCCGAAGAAGATTCCTTAGTCGATAGTCCTGAGTGGTTAGTTGGTCAAAGGTCATTAGTCAATAGTCATTGGTAATTGGGCATTGGTCACTTTGGTTGGGGCATGTTGAAAAAATGAATTTTGAATAGTGAAGCGTTCATTTTTAATTGGTGAAATTTGTTGTTGTTTCTTTTAAGAAAGTGTTTTGACGATTATGAAAAAATCATTCAATAAATTTTTCTCCACACTTCGTAAGGGTAAGATCCCTACCATACTGACTAACAAATACCTGATTGTGTCCATTGCTTTTCTATCATGGATGTTGTTTTTCGACAATAACGATATTGCATCGCAGGTTCAGTTGCGGATGAAACTTTCAGAGTACCGCAATAAGAAAGAATATTATGAGCAGAAGATTGCTGACGTGAAAAATGAAAAAAAAGAGTTATTGACTAATCAGGAATCGCTCGAAAAATTTGCCCGCGAACAGTATATGATGAAGAAAGATGATGAGGACTTATTTGTGATTGTTCCGGAGAAGAAATAGACTATCTCTTATTATTTCATTATCAATTTTATCAAGGACGCATTTTTATGAAGAAATTATTTCTTCCCTGTATGCTCTTCTGCTTCATTCAACTTGTTTTTGCCCAGGAAAAGTCTAACGAAACATTTTTTCAATTTGGTTTAACTGCAAATTTTCTTCAACAGGTGGATCAGGAATACAGCGGTCCTTTAGGAGGAACCACAGGTTATGAATTCACCAACCTTTATCCATTGCCTGGTTTTATATTTGGGGTTAGCAGAGAAATGCGCCTGGGGAATAAGTTATTTTTCAGAGCGGGTGGAATGCTTAGCTATCATGTGACAAGTGCTGAAATTAATGCGCAATGGGCTGTAAAGGGTGCACTAGTTACAGAATACAAAAACATAAAAGCTCGCTTTCGAAATACTTATGGCCAGATTCCGCTTGATCTTGGAATTTCATTCGGAAATAAAAATCAACTCAGCATTTATGCAGGATTGAAAGGGAGTATTCTATTATTTAATGGGAGTAAATGGGAGTATTCAGAAACTAACTATAACTATGATTTTACAGTGTCGCCTCCTGTATATCTTTATGCTACAAATCCTCATGAGGAAGAAACAAAGTTAGACATACATAAAACAGATATCGCCGTTGAACTCGGTTTCATACAGGATTTGTCTGATAATTTTGTGCTTGAGGAAAGAATCTATAAAGGACTATCCCACATGGCAGATTTTATGGAAGGTGTCGCAGGCAATAATCTGGAACAATTGACTTTTGAAGTTGCTTTGGCGGTAAAAATCAGCCAAAAGAAATAAAGACTATCGTCTTCAATATCCCCCATTAAACTTCCTGATTCCCCATTCAATAGCCAGCAATAATAAGATTGGAATAATCAACCAACGCAGATTGATTAAAGGCTCAGTGCGTGTGGAGCTATAAAGTACAGGTTTAATTTCCTGCTTCGCTTTGATCTCTTTCGACAGATCGCTGAGTTGTGACGGATAGAATAATTTCCCGCCGGTCTTCTGACTTAAAGCATACAGCAATTGATGATTGGCTCTTGTTGTTTCAAATTCTAATTGCGTGGGTGAAACAGTAAACGAACCTGAAGCGAAAAAATCTTTCTTGTTATAATTAACTTTTGAACTATATGTATAATTGCCTACCGGGAAGTAACCGGCATTCAATGTATAGGCATTCGCATTTTTGCTGAATATAAATGGAAACTCTTTTCCCTGTTCATCTTTAATCGTGAGGGAAACGTCAGGTGCATTTATAAGTTCATTGGATTCATTAAGCAACTCTGCATTAAATACCACGGATTCATTCTCAGAGAAGATATGGTTGCCGCCGGTTTTCTGTTCCTTCTCCAGCCTCACCCGGAACTGCCGCTCATCAGACTTCACTGATAAATACTGAACAACAGAAGAGATTAATGAATTAAATGCGTCATGATTTCCATTCATTTCAAAATCGTTCATCCGCCAGCGCCACAGTCCTTCTCCGGCAATCATTCCAGTCCGTCCATCGAGATCCTGTTGAAAAAGAATGAGGGGATATTTGGTAACTACAGAACCAATTTTTTGCACCACAAGTGTTGCAGCTCCCGGTGAAATGCGGTAATCACCAAACGGTGAAATGAGCGGTGGTAATGAAGTGATCTTATTTATTAATTCTTCAGGTACATTGAAAAGGTTAAACTCCTGGGAGAAAACCGGAAATGCATCGCTGGTGGCATTATTAGCGCCCGTAAGATTTATAAGTGTCTGCGAACTGTTGAGTAATGCAGTATTAGTCTGCGCACCAAGAATGTAAAGCACCGATTTCTTTTTTGCTTTAATCGCCTGGAGTACCGGCTCAATATTATTAACTGAAGATGGCAACTGATGCAGAATCACAAGGTTGTAATCGTCGATCTTACCAGGAACAGTCCCGCCAAACGCAACCGTGACCTCATAATTTTTATTTGCTTCAACAGATTGCTTAATCGCTGCAATATCAGGATGCGCTGAATTGGCAAGGATGAGGATCTTTTCCTTCTTCTCAATCACGTCAATAAAAACATCTTTTACGTTGTTGCTGGCTGATGCTTCTCCTTCCACTTCAGCAAGTATAATACGATAGTGATTTACGCCGGGTGTTTCTGCTTTCAATAAAAATTCTGAGCTCCCACTGAAATCATTTCCCTCTATGGTAATAGATTTTTCATCCAGTTTTTTTTCAGTGCTGCCTGCAATCAGGCTAATCGAAATTGATGTTTTCTCATTGGCACAAAACTGAGACCTCCATTCTGCTTTCAGCGGAAAGTAATCTCCATAAAATACAGTGCGGTTGTGCAGCACATTCAATAATTGCAGGTCACGTTTCACAGTAGTATCACCCATGCCAACTGTATAAATGGGAACGTTTAACTCCTCTTTAAGGTAAACAGGGCTGCTGCCTTCATTATAAATACCATCGGTGGCAAGAATAATGGCACCAAGATTTTGATTGGTGTATAAGTTGGCAAGTTCATCAAGAGCAGAAGAGATATCAGTGGTCTTGTCAGTGAAAGAAAAGTCAGGATTTTCACGCAGTGAACTTCCAAATGAGTAGGACTTCACATCATAATCTTTCGAAAGTTCATTTATGAATTCTGTAACACTTTTCGCATAGCGAATAGAATCTTCCTTTGTATGATTCACCATTACCGATGATGAATTATCCTGCGCAAAAACGAGGATGGGTTTCTCAATGCGAGTTGAAATAGTCCGGATCAATGGCGACAAAAGCAGGAAAGCAATAAAACTGATAGTAATAGCGCGAATGATGGCCAATAACCACAACCATTTCTTAAATGATTTGCCAAGATCTTTAAATTGCCAGTCACGGTAGTAAAGCAGAAATGATGCGCCAATACCAATCGCAAGACATAACAGTATGAACCAGGAAGGATATGAGAGGGAGAGATTCAAGTTATGTAGGAGCTATGAACTATAAATTATGAACTATGTGCCGATGCTTACCTTGTATTTGTGATTTTTAATTTTAAAAAACGACTAACGACTAAAAGACCCAAAGACTGAAGACTTAAAAACTCACTACTCACTACTCCCATCAAGTATTCAACCCGCCGCAGACTGAAATCACTTGTCCATTTACATAGCTGGAAAGATCGGAAGCAAGGAAGAGCACCACTTTTGCCACTTCTTCTGCCGAACCATAACGTGCCAGCGGAATGTTCTTCTTGAATTGTTCTTTCATTTCGTCGCTGATGCCATGTGTCATATCGGTTTCAATAAATCCCGGTGCGATCGCATTACAACGGATATTTCTTGATCCTAGTTCTTTCGCCAATGATTTTGTAAAACCAATCACCCCGGCTTTAGACGCGGCATAATTGGTTTGCCCGGCATTACCTGTCATTCCAACAATAGAACTCAGATTAATAATTGATCCACCACGTTGCTTCATCATGGGCTTACAAACATTCTTTGAAATGTTAAAGACAGATTTCAGATTGGTGGTGATTACAGCATCCCACTGTTGTTCCGTCATGCGAAGAATCAGGTTATCATGTGTGATGCCTGCATTGTTCACCACAATATCGATAGTTTGAAATTCCATCAAAATATTACCCACGAGTTTCTCTGCTTCCGCGAATGAAGCGGCATCTGATTTATAACCAATGGCCTTAACGCCCATAGCATGCAAAGCATTTTCCAGTGCCATAGCTTTTTCAGCAGATGACAAGTAAGTAAATGCAATGTTAGCTCCATGTTCTGCGAGTTTTTTAGCGATAGCTTCTCCGATGCCACGTGAAGCGCCGGTGACGAGGGCTGTTTTTCCTTCAAGAATCTTCATAAGTGAATGGTGAAAAGTGAATGATGAATGGTGATCACTGTTTTAAACTGTTGAACTAATTAACTTTGATAACATTCTGAAACAACCTGAAGTCAACTCAGGAAGTGCTCCACAATTTTCAATGATTTAGTTGTAAAAACATGTAAATACCTTTTTTATTTATGATTCTCCGGGATAATTCCCAATCTATAGAAACAAATCAAACTATGCGCGAATTGCTGACCATTCACCCATCACTATTCACCCTTTCAGCAACTTCGCCATCATCTCGCCTATCACAGCCGGACTTTCTGCCACTGTAATTCCACATTCCCTCATGATGTTCATTTTAGCGATCGCAGTATCTTCCGTTCCACCCACAATTGCACCCGCATGTCCCATTCTGCGGCCAGGTGGAGCGGTTTGACCCGCAATAAAACCCACAACAGGTTTT
This sequence comes from Chitinophagaceae bacterium, assembly GCA_016717285.1. Lineage (NCBI taxonomy): Bacteria > Pseudomonadati > Bacteroidota > Chitinophagia > Chitinophagales > Chitinophagaceae > Chitinophagaceae bacterium. The sequence continues at coordinate 870,335 of JADKFU010000005.1, read as the reverse complement.
GTTCCATGGGCTTTGATCCAGCGAGCTGCTTCGGCTTCCATACCACCACCGATTTCACCAATCATCACAATGCCCTTTGTTTGCGGATCATTCATAAATAACTCCACTGCTTCACGTGTTGTAGTGCCGATAATCGGATCGCCACCGATGCCGATAGCTGATGAAATTCCAAGTCCGGTTCTACAAACCTGGTCAGCGGCTTCATAAGTAAGTGTTCCTGATTTGGAAACAATGCCTACGGTGCCTGTCTTAAAAACAAAACCCGGCATGATGCCCACTTTCGCTTCTCCGGGAGTAATTACACCCGGACAGTTTGGCCCGATCAAGCGACAATCTTTATCCTTGATAAATTCCTTTGCTTTGATCATGTCTTGCGTCGGAATGCCTTCAGTAATGCAGACAATCACTTTAATGCCTGCATCGGCAGCTTCCATGATGGCATCTGCTGCGAAAGCAGGTGGAACAAAGATGATGGATACGTTGGCTCCGGCTTGTTTCACAGCATCTTCCACCGTATTAAAAACAGGCCGCTCCAAATGTTGCTGTCCGCCCTTGCCTGGAGTTACACCTCCTACCACATTAGTTCCATATTCGATCATCTGTGTGGCATGAAATGTTCCTTCCTGGCCGGTGAAGCCCTGTACAATTACTTTTGAATCTTTGTTGACTAATACGCTCATTTGTTGCTGGTTTTTCTTTGATAGCTATTTTCTATTCTTATTCGAGAATGGCTAAATTGTTAAATTGTTATTTATCAGTGAAGATGACAGCGCGATTATGCGCTACGGTCGTTCAAAGCTAAATGGAATCCATCTTAGTTGAAAAGGCGCAAAAATATCGAAATCTACTTAGGTTTTTGAAGATAGTTCTTTGATTTCTTTGAGGAACTTAGAAGCAAAGATAAAATCGTTCATCTCCTTATTGGTACTGGAGAGTACTTCATGGCGGTTTCCTTCCCAGCATTTCACACCTTTATAAAGAAAAATGATATAGTCGCCAATGCCGAGCACCGAGTTCATGTCGTGGGTGTTCACTATGGTAGTGATATTATATTCAATCGTGATCTCATGAATGAGTTCATCAATAAGGATGGAAGTCTGAGGATCAAGTCCTGAATTGGGCTCATCGCAAAATAAATACTTAGGGTTCAGCACGATCGCACGCGCAATGCCGACTCTTTTTTTCATGCCTCCGCTCAGTTCGCTTGGGTGCAGCTTATTGGTTCCTTTAAGGTTAACACGGTCCAGACAAAAATTTACCCTGTTGAGCTTTTCTTTCACTGTCATTTTAGAAAACATATTGAGTGGGAACAAAATGTTTTCCTCAACATTCATAGAATCAAATAATGCAGTACCCTGAAATAACATGCCGATTTCCTGCCGTATTTCCTTTTTAGCTTTTTCTTCCAATGAGACAAAGTCAACCGTTTTATTGTAGATGACGGTACCTGAAGTAGGGGCTATCAATCCTACCATAGATTTCATTAAAACAGTTTTTCCGGATCCGCTTGCACCAATAATCAAACTTGTTTTTCCGGGTTCAAACAAACCAGAGACGCCTTTCAGCACTTCGCGATCCCCAAATGATTTGCGTACTTCTTTTATTTCGATCATAGCAAAATTTCGGCAAGCACGTAATCAAAAATAAGGATGAGAATGCAACTGGCAACAACGGCACGGGTAGCAGAATTTCCAACCTGCAACGCGCCACCTGTAGTGTAATAACCCAGGTAAGCCGACACAGATGAAATGATAAATCCGAAAGTGGTGGCTTTAATAATTGCAAATGTGACGGTGAACGGAATAAAAAACTGAATAGAACCCTGCATAAATTCAGTCGACGAAACCACATTCTGAAGATGACCCACCAGCATTCCGGAAAGAATCTGCAAAAATCCGCCGATGATGATGATGATCGGAATCATGAAAGTAGCTGCAATCACCTTGGGTAATACAAGATAAGCGGCTGAATTAATACCCATAATTTCCAACGCATCAATCTGTTCGGAGATGCGCATGGTGCCAAGTTCTGAAGCAATGCTCGAACCTATCTTTCCTGCCAGGATCAAACAAGTGACCGTTGGTGCCATCTCGATAATGGTGGAGTTCGTAACAATCGAACCGATTATTGATTTTGAAAGTAAAGGTGAAGTGAATTGGTAAGCAGTCTGAACCGTCAAAACAGCACCAAGAAACACAGAAAAAATAATAACTATACCAACAGAACCGACACCTATTTCAATCATTTGCCGCATCAGTTCTTTCCAATAAATGGACATTTTTTCCGGACGAACGAAGGATTTCTTCATCAGCAGGATGTACTGTCCGAATTGTTCGAAAAATGTGATGGTGGGCATGTTGTTGAGTGCGGTTAAAGGTAGCCATTCTTTGGAAACTCTTTCGGGTTGCACTTAATGACCAATGACGAAATGGCTAAGTGGCTAAATGGTTAAATTGTTAAATTGCCAAATTGTTTAATTGCTAAAATAACCGACCCATGAATGCAGTAATTACCGGAGCTACGAAAGGAATCGGAAAAGCTATCGTTGAAAAATTCGCTTCTGAAGGATTTAATGTGGCCATTTGCGCCCGTAATAAAAAAGAGTTGGAAATATTCAGTGATGAATTGCGTAACAAATTTCCCGATATTGAGGTGCTGGCACAACCTTGCGATGTATCGGACAAAAAACAATTGAAATCATTTGCTGATCTCATTAAATCCGAATGGGATGCTATTGATGTACTGGTAAACAATGCCGGCATTTTTCTGGCGGGACAAGTGCACAAAGAAAAGGCGGGCATATTGGAGAAGCAGATCAAGACCAATTTATACAGTGCCTATTATCTCACGCAGTTTTTGGTAAAAGTGATGATCCGAAATAAGCACGGACATATTTTTAATATCTGTTCCACGGCAAGTGTGCAGGCCTATCCGAATGGCGGTTCTTATGGAATTTCAAAATTTGCATTACTTGGCTTTACCAAAAATCTGCGATTGGAAATGATTCCCTATAATATAAGAGTGACTGCAGTAATTGCCGGAGCAACACTCACTGCATCGTGGGATGGCGTTGATTTACCGGAAGAACGTTTTATGAAACCGACCGATATTTCGCGCTCTATATGGAATGCGTTTACCTTATCATCGCAATCAGTGGTGGAAGAAATTTTGATACGACCGGCGCAGGGAGATATCTCCTGAAATTAACAACGGCTCAATCATTTTGTAACCGCAGCTTATTTATACTTTTCTTTAAATTTTTTCTAATCCCGGAAAAATTCCTTTCCCCCCACATCAATATATCCCCACTTTCCATCGCTTTTTACCAATGCAAGTCCACCTTCAAAGTCGTCAGCATTTTCGTACCTCGGCGGAATCACTTCCTTTCCGGTTATGTCAATAAAACCCCAACGTCCATCACGTTCCACCCGTGCGTAGTTATTATTGAAATCATGAATCAGGTTGTACTGTGGAAGCGGAATCAGGTTACCTTCCTTAGTAATGATCGCCCAACCATCTTTAACAACAAGTGCACGTCCATCATGAAAATCATTTGCTGCTTCGTATTGAGGCTCAATCTTAGTTATTCCTTTTGAATCTATATATCCAAAAAGCTTATTTTGTTGAATCAGTGCTAGTCCTTCCCTGAAATTATTTGCATTCTCATATTGCAGTGGAATCACGGGTTCACCGGCACTGTTAATAAATCCAACAAGGCCGGCTTTCATCACTACTGCCAGTCCTTCCGAAAAAACATTAGCACCATTGTACTGGAAGCCAATCCTGAGGCTGCCATCTGTCTTAATAAAGCCCATTAAAGAATCTTTTTTCACGAGTGCAAGACCATCCTGAAATGAAGTGGCGCCGTCAAACTGCAATGGAATTACTTCTACACCTTTTTCATTTATAAATCCAAACTGCGGACCTGCTTTTACCAATGCCAGTCCTTCATGAAAAGGTAAAACAGCATCATACAATGGTTGCGTTATTTCATCTCCTTTCTGATTAATGAATCCAATCTTCATTCCGGTTTTTGCGGCAGCAAATCCTTCCGAAAATGCATCAATTGCATCATACTTCAATTTCACAATTTCCTTTCCACGACTATCAATCACGCCCCACTTGCCGGCGCGGGAAACAATAGCAATTCCATCGCTATTAAAGTTGCTGATGAAATCATACCTGAATGGAATTTTCACATCACCCTTGTCATCAATTATCGACATGTGACCATCTTGTTTTATTACTGCTATATCATTGTAGAATGGAAACACTTCCTGGTAACGGGTGGGAATAATAATGTTTGCTTTCCTGTCTGAGAAGCCCCAAAGCGAACCAATTCTGTAAGGAATTAACCGGGAAGACGAAACCTGCGCCAGCAGAGGCTGTTGCAACAAAATAATTGCAGTCAGCAATGCTATAAAAATTCTTAAACGATTCATGCGCATGAAATTATAAAAAATCAGGGATGATGCTTTTCTATCGGTTCAATCAGTCCGTAAATCCACGGATTACCCGAATCAATCGTCACGTTAAAATCACTGATGCTGAAATCATCCTGGTTTTTATTCCAGGCATATGCATTCAGTATCATTTTCTCCGTAACAGGAAATCCCAAATCCCGCACACTGATGCTGTAAAAAACAGTTCCATTGCTTTCAGACGAATCCAAAAAATAATTGAATGGTTTTTCCTGCCAGAAAAGGCTTTTTCCGTCGGCATCAAAACTTACAACCAATGATGCTTTGTTATCAGGTGGTACGCCTGAAACTTTCATCGAAATATTCACCACGTTATAGCCATTAGAAAGCAATCGCGACAACGGCGCCATCAAAGTGGGACCGAATTCAATGTTGCTTTTGTAGTGAAATACGGAGTGTCCGGTGAGCGAATCGACTGCTACAAGATTGGTATCAATTTTCCAATTTACACCCGGATGATGCATATCAAGCGTTTGCTGAAAAACTATATCAGGAGCCAGCCGCTCATTTGACTTTGCTTTGGAAAATGCATGATACTGATAGGTGAATCCTTTATCACGTGAAATTTCATTCGGATAAAATTGCCTTATCAACATCTGGTAATCTGTTGGCACATTCGCAGCAATAAAACATTCCGAATGGAGCGAGGAAAGATATTTTCCGAACGCGATGTAAGATTGAAATTCCTTTTCCGGCCAGTAATCCATTGCTATTTCACGATTGTATTTTCGCAGATAATAACCAACATACTTTCGCGGCTCATTCATCATCACTGTACATTGAATACCTTTTTCCATATCCATGGTATTGATCGTATTCTCTACTAATTCTTCAATAGGTTGATGATAGAAAATATCAAAATGCTTTCTTCCTGAAACCAAAGTATAAATACCTGTAAGCAGAATGAGTGACACCATCAACCAATTGTATTTCAACGGAACTTCTTTAATCCACGAAAAAATAAAAAACAGCAGGTAAGGAAAAGTAAATATCAAAACAGAATATTGCAACACTGCATTGCGATAGATGGAATAATAGAAACCAATAAAGAATGGCAGTAGGAACCAACACAGGGCAATGATCCGGAACTTATACCGCGCCTTTAAATGAGCAGAATGAAAAACAATGCTTGTTAATATCAACCCAATCACCAAACCTTTCAACCATGGAGAAAAATGAAAAATGTAATTGAGGTAGTTCCTGAAAAAATCAGGCCCTGGTTTTGGAAGCCATCCTCCTACCCCACCGATACCGAATTGGAATAAGGAGACCGATAGATGTGGAAGAAACAACAGCACAATAATTACATTGGCAATCAGGTAAGCTTTCCAATTTTCTTTCCTGATAAGAAACAATCCAGTAACTCCTGCTATAAATGCAAATAAAAGCGAGAAATAATGATTGTAACAGCACAATGTTGCGAATACCACAAATCCACACAATTGCCGTAATGGATGCTTTTCCTCTTTATTAAACAGATAGTTTGTCCAGCACAAAACCATCATCAATGAAAAAAACAAGCCGCTCATGTAAGGCCTTGCAATCTGGCTGTACATCACTGTGTACTGTAAGCAGCTAACCAATGCTGCACTCAGGTAACCAACTGTTTTATTGAACCAAAATTCTCCTATCAGGAAGACCAACCAAACAGAAAGCAAACCCATTACCAAAAATGGAATCTTGAAAGCTGCTTCACTGTCGCCAACAATCATTCTCCAGTAGTTCAGGAACACCTGAATAGCAGCAGGATGGCCATCGCCTTTTACTCCCTTATTAATTAATTCATGAAAATTCGTAAACCCGGTTCGTGCCCAAGCGCTTACTTCATCATACATAAATGGAATGTGAGGAAATGCATAGAAACGAAGGATCGCTCCGACAAAAATGATAAAGAGTAATAAAAAATCGGGTTTCCTGAAAGTCACAATAAACATATTGCATTTAGTGAGGTGAAAATAGGAAATAAAGAATACAGGTTGATGCTTACTGACTGATGGAATGTGCGACAATTTCAGTTTCGGGGACTCTCGCCAAGGCGCAAAACACGCAAAAGAAATAAGGGCATACACAACAATATCTCTTTCCGGGAATCTGGCAAAGGTGCAAAGCGAACAAGAAAATATAAACATTTGCCATAGGTGCTTTCAGCAGCAATTTTCATACTTTATTGTACACTCATCTGTAAGAATGCAGGCGACAACAATTCTTTCTAAACCCTGTTTATAAATCCTAATTTTGACCGAGCATAATCCGGAAAGTATGTCTTTTAAATATTGCAATTCTCTCACAAGCTATTCAAGACTTAAAACGCGTGAAGTAAAAGTTGGTGATCTTATCATTGGTGGAAATCATCCGATCCGCATTCAATCAATGACTACGACAGATACGATGGACACCATTGCAACAGTCGAACAATCCATCAGAATGATTGAAGCCGGATGTGAATTGGTGCGCATCACTGCACCCAGCATCAATGAAGCGCATAATCTTGCAGAAATAAAAAACGAACTAAAAGCAAGAGGTTACACTACGCCGCTTGTTGCCGACATTCACTTTACACCTAACGCTGCTGAAGTTGCTGCGCGAATTGTAGAAAAGGTGCGTGTGAATCCGGGCAATTATGCCGACAAGAAAAAATTCCAGGTGATTGAATATTCAGATGCCGATTATGAAGAAGAATTAGACCGCATCCGCGGGAAATTTTTGCCACTCATAAAAATCTGCAAGGAATATGGAACTGCGATGAGAATCGGCACTAATCATGGTTCACTCAGTGATCGCATTATGAGTCGATATGGCGATACGCCCCTGGGAATGGTGGAATCCGCTTTTGAATTTTTAAGAATTGCGGAAAGTGAAGGATACTACAACATCGTGCTTTCGATGAAATCAAGCAATCCGCAGGTGATGGTGCAGGCTTACAGGTTGCTTGTAAATAAAATGCAGGAAAGAGCAATCAACATTCAACCTCAGGGCAAAGAATCGGATTCTATTTATCCTTTACATCTTGGAGTAACAGAAGCCGGCGATGGTGAAGATGGCCGTATCAAATCAGCGATCGGCATTGGCGCTCTGCTCGAAGACGGATTGGGTGATACTATTCGCGTTTCGCTTACGGAAGATCCGGAACTTGAATTACCGGTTGCAAAAACCCTGGTATACCGCTATACACCTGAAAGAAAAGTTCCGAAAATTGCGACGATCAAAAAATCACCCATCCATCCATTTGAATATAATAAAAGGACTACTGTTCCAATAGAAAATATTGGGGCTCATCATGTGCCTGTTGTAGTAATGGATTTTTCGGAAGAAAAAACAATCACACCAGAAACATTGCTGACTGCCGGATATCGATATGATCCTGCTACTGATAAATGGAACATCGGAGACATGGCCGCTGATTATATTTTTACAGGTGGAAAAGATATTGACTTTGCTATTCCAGGAACGCTGGGAATTATTAAAAATGCTGATGCAGGAAAAAATGATGTTGCAGGTGAAAGGACTTTTCGCTCTTTCAACGCTTCCCAATTTCTGAGCCTGAAGAAAAAAGATGAGAAGTTGAAATTTGTGATCATCAACATTGATGATATTTCAGATGCATTAATTGATCAGTTGAAGAAAGACCCATCGGCTGTTATAGTTTTAACGACCGATCATTTCAACGGCATGATGGAACAACGCCGCGTGTTTTTTGATCTGATTACCGAACAAGTGGAAAATCCTGTGATCATCAAACGTTCCTTCGAAAATATTTTGTCAGATGAACTCACCTTATACGCTGCCACCGATTTCGGAGCCTTACTATTGGATGGTTTAGGTGATGGTATCTGGCTTCATGCGCCGCAGCACCTGGCGAATACCATTAACAGGTTGTGCTTCGGTATTCTGCAGGGAACACGTCAACGCATTTCGAAAACAGAATACATCTCCTGTCCTTCCTGTGGCAGAACACTTTTTGATTTACAGGAAACAACTGCCGCCATCAGGGCACGCACCAATCATCTGAAGGGTGTAAAAATTGCCATCATGGGTTGCATTGTAAATGGTCCGGGAGAAATGGCCGATGCTGATTATGGATACGTAGGAAGCGGCGTCGGAAAAATTACGCTGTATAAGGGAAAGGAAGTAGTGAAACGATCAGTTGAATCACTGGTGGCTGTGGATGAACTGATCTTGCTGATTAAGGAAAATGGTGATTGGGTGGAGGGGAGTTGACAATTGTCTGCTGCTGACTATTCCTGGATGTCTTCGGCGGATTTCTTTTTATGGTTTACATACCAGTAATAACCGATTCCGCCAACCAATGCATATGGAATCACCAGTAGATACATGATGCCGATGTTCAATCCTTTGGCATCTGTGCTGCCTTCTTTTAATGAACTTTCTGCACTTTGCTTGCACATGGCACATTGAGCTGATGCCAGCCGGAAAGAACCTGCAATGAGAACAAGCGTGAATAAAAGTGCAACGAGTGTGGTTTTCATGCTCATAAAATTATGTTTCGAAATTACTACAAAATTCATTGCGGAATGTTTGAATTTTTCAGGATTTGATTTGCAATGCTTACTGCAATTTCTCACTACAAATACTAACACATAAAGCTCAGATTTCGACGCGTGCCATCCGATTCAGTAGTCTGTACCCTCAGCTTGCAGAAGGGTTTTCCCATGATGTTCAAATTTCAGGGATGTAATTAATAATACGGCGACAACATCAGGTAAACCACCACACCAGTTACCGCCACATACAACCACAATGGAAAAGTCCACCGCGCAATTTTCCGGTGACGGTCAAATCTTTCCTGCAGACCACGCGTAAGAGTGATCAGGATCAAAGGCAAAATAGCTGCTGCCAAAACGATGTGGCTGATGAGGATGAAAAAATAAATATTTCGGATCATCCCTTGTCCTCCATATGAAGTCGGTTCAGTCAATGCATGATAGATTACATAGAAAACAAGAAACAGTGCTGAAAAACAAAAAGCAGTAATCATGCACAACCTATGACTCCGGATTTTTTTGTTCCTGATAAAATAATAACCGGTAAGCAACAACACTGCTGTACAGAAATTTAAGGAAGCATTGAGAGCCGGAAGAATACGAAGGTCGAATCCCATTTTTAAATCAGGTGGCTTTATATAAAACAGCAAAAGGACCAGAGTGGGCACCATAACAGAAACAATTCCGATAGCCCAGTTAATTGAACGGTCTTTCATTGCTGAATGCCAACCAGGATGCTGGCGAGATTGTTATAAAATGTATCCATCATCTGCTTGTCGAGACCGTTGTAAAATCCGCGGATTTTTCCATCTTCATCCACCAACACAATCTTTTCAGTATGGGTGAATTCAGCGCCTTTACCTCCTTCCGGAGTGTACACCACCGGCACTTTAAATCCTTTTTGTGCCATGTCCCAGACATTTTGTTTTTCACCACGAAGGAAATACCATTTTCCGTCAATAGCGTCGTATCGTTTTGCATAATCTTTCAATACAGGAATAGAATCACGGTCAGGGTCAACCGAAAAAGACACGAGTTTTAAACGGTCGTCATTTTTAAAATTTAATTGTATGAGCGACATTGTTTTTGAAAGGTTCGGACAAACACCTTCACAATTGGTGAAGATAAAGTCGGCAACATAAGCATGCCCTTTCAAATCTTTACTGTGTAAGGTGTCACCATTCTGGGTTTCATAGGTGAAATCCGGTGCATCCCAGAATACCTGCACTTCTTTCTGCCGGTTCGGCAATGCATCAATCTTTTGTTTGTAATAGAAAAAAAATCCGAGCGGGAAACCGACAAGGATCACAAAAGCAATTAAACGTGATCTGAACTTATTCATATAAAAAATTGAAGGCGCAAAGCTACTTCACAGATGCTGAAATGCAGCAAAAGAATTTAGGTGGTATGCGAATATGTGAAAATGGCTAACCGGCCAATGAGCCTGCTTTGCGCTACATACGCTAACACAATTCTATGCGACAGATTCCTACAGAGGAAAGGTTTCGAACACTTTTATTTTAAATCCGGAATATATTGAAACTTCAATTTTAGAAATAAGTTGATTGCTAGAAAAGGAATAACAATGCCCACGTTTTATTGATCAACCTTAACAGTAATATTCAGACTACCTGTAAATAAAAAAATCTCTTCGAAAAGAGATTTTAAATACCGGATTCTGGTTTTTGAGCAATCAATACGTCCGCATATGCAACCATGAATCGCCTTCAGCCAGCAAGGCGATCACAGCAAACAGCAGAAACGTCATCGGAATAAGGATGGTGATGGCGAGGTATTTTATTTCAAACTTAAGGTGCATAAATACGGATACAATGAAGAATGCCTTCGCAAGACTCATGATGATGTAAAAGGCATTCAATACCAGCAGCATTCCGTTTTGCGTAAAAAATTCGGTTAAAGAAACCGCCAATACAATTTCAACTATCGTGATGATGGAAAGCCATAAAGTGGTTCTCCAGATCAGTTTTACCATGTCAACGCTTTCTCCGTGTTCGTTACTCATTGTTTATCGGTTTGAATTTTTCAAAAATCAGTTGCTGAAAAGCTATTTGTCTAATTATTAAAGAAGGTAAAATGCCATAAATACAAACACCCATACCAGATCCACAAAGTGCCAGTACAAGCCAATTTTTTCTATCATCTCGTAACTTCCTTTGCGGTCATAATCACCACGCGCCACTTTCCTGCACACCAGTGTATTAATCACTACGCCGGTAAAAACGTGAAATCCATGAAATCCTGTGATGGTGAAAAATAACCATCCGAAAGCCGGAGCACCAAAAGGATTGGATGCTAATGTCATGTGTTCATCCACAATCAGGTGGGTCCATTCCCAGGCCTGACTTCCGAGGAAAATAATTCCTCCAAGAATGGTAAACAACAACCACTTCGTCACTTTTTTGCGGTTCATTTCATGATTGCCATAATGAACAGCCAGCACCATGGTTACACTGCTCATGATAAGCGTAAACGTCATAAAACTCACAAACATCAGCGGAAGCTTCACTCCTTCCAAAAAGGGCACAGAGGAGAAGACATGCGTTGGCGCCGGCCAGGCATTATAACTGAAGCGAAGTGCTCCATAAGTGATCAGGAAAGATGCGAATGAAAAGGAATCACCCACGAGGAAATACCACATCATCAGTTTTCCCCAACTCACCTTGAAAGGTGAACGTCCTCCGTTCCAGATCGAAGGCCTTACGGCGGTAGTTGTAAGTGTTGCTTCTGCCATCAGTTGCTATTAAGAAAGATTAATTTGAAAAAAGATAAAAAGGTAGATCCAGAGTACGTCTACAAAATGCCAGTAAGTGGCCATCATCTGCACTCCTGTCAAGCGGTTAGGATTAAACGGAACAATCATTGCCCTGATCAACATCACCAGCATAATAATCAGTCCTCCCAGAATATGCGCTGCGTGCACACCTGAAATAGCATACACAAATGAACCAGATGGATTGCCATCAATGTAAATTCCGCGGTTGGCGAGATCAAGCCATCCGTAGTATTGACCTGCCAGGAAAACAACTCCTAATGCTAAAGTGATAAACAGTGCAACTTTGTAAGCGACAATCTTAAAGCTCTTGAATGAATTTAATGTCCAATGCATGGTAAAACTACTCAGCAGTATCACCACTGTATTGAACCAGAAAACGGGCGGCATTCTGAACTCCACCCAATTCCCTTGCGCCTTTCTTACGATGTATGCACTGGTGAGTGATGCAAACAGCATAATGATGCTTGCAATACCCAGCCACAGACCGAATTTATGCGGATGAAAACGATTGTTATTTGCGGTGGCGCTTGTCATATAATTAAAGTCTGTCAAAGTAAATAGCTAACTGAACAACCGGTAAATAAAAGAAGGATCCAAACATTAATTTCTTAGCAGCTTCAATGCTGCATTGCCTGATTAAAAAGATCGACTGCACTAAAAATACAATGCCACAAACCAGCACTATCACTGCTGAAAAAATGCCACTGATTTCCATCCATGCAGGAACGAGACTTACAGGAATCAAAACAAGGATATACAGCATGATTTGAATGGCACTGAATTTACTCCTGCCGTCTTTTGATGGAAGCAGTTTATAACCTGCTCTCATGTAGTCGTCATGACCAACCCATGCAATAGCCCAGAAATGAGGGAACTGCCACATAAACTGTATGCCGAACAATGCAAATGCAACCGGAGATAAATGTCCTGTAGCACTTACCCAACCAATTAATGGAGGCAAGGCACCGGGAATAGCTCCAACCAAAACTGCAATGGGTGAAAATCTTTTTAACGGTGTATAAATGAAAGCATAGCTTAACAAGGCAAGCGCACTGAATAATGCTGCCAGCTGATTAAAGTAAATCCAGAAAATGCTGATACCGGCTACTCCGAAAATCCCTGCAGCAAGCAATGCTTCCGCATTCGTCATTCTTTCAGTGGGGAGCGGACGGTTAGCAGTACGCTTCATCAACCGGTCGTAATCTTTTTCTATCACCTGGTTTAATGCATTGGAAGAAGCAGTTGTTAAAAATCCTGCTAGAATTAATAACAACATTTGCGGCCATTCCCAATTTCCATTGGCTGCCATGAGAAATCCGATTACTGAAGAAAAAATTACCAGCATGGAAAGACGGAATTTTACGAGCTGGGCATAGTCCCTGAGCTTAGCTGCTGCCAGCAATCCGATGGTGATACGTTCTGTTTTTACTTCATTCATTTATTAGAAAGAAATGGTTATTTGTTAATGCTATTCGTGAATTACTGGTTACACTTTTATGGGAGGGTTAGGGTCAAGACATGAATGTCGTGGTATGTGTTTTAATGTCCCCCTGTTTCTCCTTCTTTTAATGGTGTTGTCTGCGGAATAAATTCTTCGCCATTCTTACTGTAATCGTAAGGCCACCTGTACACCGTTGGTAAATCGCCTGGCCAGTTGCCATGACCTGCTTTGATCGGTGTTGTCCATTCCAGCGTATTGGATTCCCATGGATTCTTCGTTGTCAATTTACGGCCATGGAAAATGCTGAATATGAAATTCACAACAAATAAAAGTTGAGCAAAGAACACCAGCATCGCTGCAAATGTGATGAATTGGTTCAGGCTTCCAAACATATTGAATGACTGAAAAGCGTCAAACGAATAATATCTTCTCGGTACTCCTGCAAGTCCCATGTAGTGCATAGGCCAGAAAATCATATACGCTCCCACCATCGTAACCCAGAAGTGAATATATCCGAGTGTGTTGTTCATGAATCGCGAATACATTTTAGGAAACCAATGATAAACCCCGGCAAACATGCCGAAGAAAGCAGAAATTCCCATTACAATATGAAAGTGCGCAATTACGAAATAAGTGTCATGCAATTCAATATCCAATGCAGAGTTGCCGAGAAAAATTCCTGTTAAGCCGCCTGAAATAAACATGGAAACAAATCCGATTGCAAACAACATAGCAGGTGTAAATCTTATGTTGCCCTGCCAAACAGTTGCAATCCAGTTAAATACTTTAATCGCTGAAGGAACAGCCACCAGCAATGTCAGAAACACAAAAACAGATGCGACAAACGGATTGAGTCCGGTAACAAACATGTGATGCGCCCAAACTACAAATGCAAGCACTGCAATGGCGAGCATGGAAAGAATCATAGCACGATAACCGAAAATCGGTTTGCGCGCATTCGTCGCTAACACTTCAGAAACCAATCCGAAGGCAGGCAGAATTATGATATACACTTCCGGATGACCTAAGAACCAGAACAAGTGCTGATAAAGAATCGCATTACCACCATCATTGGGCAATGCATGACCGTTAATGAAAATATTATCAAGATAAAAACTGGTGCCGATGGTACGATCCAGAATCAGGAGAATGGCAGCACCCAGCAATACAGGAAATGAAAGCAATCCAAGCACTGCTGTAATCAACAAGGCCCAAACCGTCAAAGGCATTTTGGCCATCGACATTCCTTTGGTACGAAGATTTAAAACAGTAGTTATGTAATTGAGACCGCCTAACAAACTTGAGAAAATAAAGAGTGCCATACCCACTAGCCAGAAATCCATTCCGGCGCCTGCTCCCGGAGCAGATTCACGAACACCACTCAATGGAGGATAAGCAGTCCAGCCAACATCCGAAGCACCTTCTGGCAAAAAGAAGGATGATAACATGACCACACTCGCCATAAAAAAGAACCAATACGAAAGCATGTTTAGAAACGGAGATGCCATATCGCGTGCACCAATCTGCAATGGAAGCAGGAGATTGGCAAAAGTTCCACTAAGACCTGCAGTGAGTACAAAAAATACGAGAATCGTACCATGCATCGTAACCAGCATGTAGTAAAACTCAGGACTGATGATGCCACCCGGCGCCCACTTACCAAAAATAGTTTCGAGGATTGGAAAAGCCTGGTTAGGAAAACCCAACTGCACACGAAATATAACCGACAGCATGCCTCCGATGAATGCCCAGAACATTCCGGTGATCAGGAATTGCTTGGCAATCATTTTATGATCCTGACTGAAAATATATTTGGTGATGAAAGTATCCTTGTGATGTTCATGATGATGCGGTTCATGAATTTCACCCATGGAATCCTGATGATGTGTGCTATCACCAGTAAAAACCTTATGTACTTCCGGACTAATAACTGGATCGATCATGACTGAAACTTTTACTTTAAATTATCAATTAAGCATTGTGCAAAAAAATGAACCACCTATTCGTGGTGTTCCATGTTTGCTTTTGCAGCTTCGGCATTTTTCAATTGTTCGCTGAGATCAGCGAATTTTTTTTCTTCAGCGGTCCCCTTGATGGCAGCATCATAAAATGATTGCTGAGAAGAAGCCCACTTATCATATTCTTCCTGTGTCTCCACTATTACAACACCTTTCATCCCGAAATGACCCTTACCGCACAATTGATCGCAGGCAATTTCATAGACGAAATCAGGATTGTTCATTTTCTTTTTCATTTCTTCCGTAGTGGCTGTAGGCGTAAACCAAAACCTGGTGGTGATACCGGGAACAGCATCCATCTTTACCCTGAACCATGGAATACCAACATCATGAATTACATCACGCGCTTTTATTTTCAGTAAAACCGGTTTGTTGACCACCAGGTGCATTTCTGTAGGCATGAAATCATCCTTGCTCGAAGGGTCATTAAAATCAATACCGACACCGTTTCCTTCGGTGATGTATTCAAATTGATTGGCACCAAGCTTTCCATCCTTACCCCCATATCGCAGCATCCAGTTAAATTGTTTGCCGGTAATCTCCACTACATTTGAGTCTTTAGGTTCCGGACCGGTAATCTGAAACCAACGATATAATCCTATTACTACCAGTGAAGTTAAAACGATGGCAGGTATTACCGTCCACCACATTTCCAATTTATTATTTTCAGGATAATACAAAGCTTTTCTTCCTTTGGTATGCTTGTACTTCCACGCAAAATAAAACAGGCCAATCTGCGTCAGCACGAACATAATGCCGGTAAAAAAGAGCGTTACATTGAACATGCTGTCGATCCAGACGCCATGAACAGAAGCGGCATTCAGGATCATTACGTCCTTAAAATAGTAAACTGACCAAAACAATGCGATCATTCCCAGAATAAGAAAAACCATCATCAAACGGGAATTGATCCTGTCTGATTCCAAATGGGTCCTTTCATCGCCACGCAAAATGCCTACGAACTCCGTAGTTTTTGCAAGCTGAAAAATAACCAGCGTAAAAAGTACAATGGCAATGACAACTAAAAGAGATGTAGTCATAAAACGGGTTCTTTCAAAACGTTAATCAGCTAGTATGGTGCAAACTTTCTTCGAGGAATGGATGGTTCTTCGGAACAAGATTCGCTTTGGTCAAATTGGTAAACACAACAAAAATCAACAATCCTGCATAGAACAATGATGGCGCAATTTCAGGCAGTCCAAATCCTGCCTTATTTCCAACTGTTCCGGGCATTACAATCAAATAAAAATCTATGTAGTGGCCAACAATGATGATGCAGGCAGCAATTACCAGCACCTGCACTTTCCTTTTCGCGTCTCTGCTCATCAATACCAGGAATGGTGCAATAAAATTCATGATAAAAATGGTATAGAATAAGATCATATAATGATCGTACCGTTGACGGAAGTATTCAGTTTCCTCAGGGATGTTTGCATACCAGATCAACATGAACTGACAGAAAATCAAATACGTCCAGAAAATACTGAACGCAAACATTAATTTACCCAGGTCATGCAGATGACCTTCTTTCACTACATCGAGATACCCTTTTCCTCTTTACGTAAACCACTACCAACGCCATCACAGAAATTCCTGTTACCCAAAAACTGGCAAATGTGTACCAACCGAACATCGTACTGTACCAATGAGGATCTAATGACATCAGCCAATCCCAGGACGTTACTGAAATATAGACCGCGAAAAATATCAGAAACAAAGACGCAACCGTAAGGTTTTTCTTATAATAAGAAATGCCGCCATGCTGATCTTCCGCCAGAGAATTTTTGCGCATCAGGTACGAAAGTGTAAGCAGGATACCCACAAAAAATGCAAAGCGTACGAAGAAAAAAGGAAGATTCAGATAACCAATCTTCGCGTGAACCAATGGATCGTTAGCTGCTACATCGGGATTTGACCACTCATACAAATTCGTATGTCCGAAAATCAACACCAATAACAACAATGAAGCAGTGTATGGAAGAAATCCCGCAATTGCTTCCGGAATTCTTTTAAAAACTGTGATGGACCCATTGTAAGCAACATACGTTGCCGCCTGAAAAAATGCACTGGCCATTGCAATACCTTGAAAAAAAACAGCATTCAACAGCATATTGGCCCACCACCGTTGTGTACCCTCTGCATCATTGTACATGAAAAATGCTGCAATGGTGCCAACCAGTCCGATGGCCATAAGTCCAAAACTGATTGTCTTTAAGCGCTGCGGAAAAATAAATCTTTCGTCCATGTTTTCTTGAAGTTTGCGATTCACCCGCTCTTCATTTTTAAAAATGAAGTTTGGATGGCAATCTGTGGTTCTTTATCCTGTATCTTTCTAATTACTTGCTACACTCTACTCACTACTCACTACTCATTACTTTTTCACCGTATCCATCATTGCCACCGCGGTTGCACCTTTTGTTGCAACACTATCCATATAATGTTTCTGCAATGACTTCACATAATACACCACTTTCCAGACCTGATCATGATCCAATGCTTTTGAATAAGCTCCCATCAGGTTTTTACCATAATGAACACTGTAGTATGCTTTTCCTTCGGGAATATTTATCAGGTTATCTGCAAAGTAGGAAGGTGGTGCAGGATAGGGGTTTTGATTTTAGTATTTACCACGATTGATCCGTTTGCATTTCCACCAAACCCATGGCATACCGCACAATTAATTCCGAATAACCTTTTTCCTTCTTCCAAATCTTTATCACCTAACCATGCAGGGAAGTGAAGATAAAGGCCTGCAGAATCATAACCGGTAACGTTGGTGCTATAATGAAAGGGCATGTAAACACCACGTGGAATAGTGTTCGGCACGGTTTGAATCGCATTCATGCTATCCGGAAAAAAAGGATTAGAAGTGTAGGTTTCATAAGCCAGTGAATGTGCCATGTCGGGCATGTATTCAAAACCTGGTTTGGTTCGTGGATAGTAACAGGAAGAGATCATCATGATTGCAACTGCAATGGCTGCCACCATCAAGCTTCCTGTTCTAAAATTGATTCGTTCCTTCATGCTGCTTCTTTGAATCGTTATCTGAATAATCAATTTTTAATAATGTTTCTCCATTTCCCGCTCTTTCACTTCCACCGCTCCTGATTCTTTCAACAACTGGCTGATGCGATCTTTTTCTTCTTTCGTGGTCTGATCAGTTATTTTAAATACCATTCCAAAAAGGTGGCTGGTAGTTCTTGGATCAAGCGGTTCCCGGAACCTTCCGGGATATAAATGGCAAAGCGCTAAAAATGCCACCGTCATTCCTATGGAAGCTGACAATACCGTGAACTCAAACATGATTGGAATAAATGCAGGAAAAGAAAAATGCGGTTTTCCTCCGAATACAATTGGCCAGTTGGCGGTAAATACCCATGTCATAAATGAAAAGGCAATGGCCAAACCGGTCAAGCCAATAAAGAAGCCGCCGACATGTAATTTCGATTCACGCAATCCAAGCTTTTCATCAAGTCCATGTACTGCAAATGGAGTTACCACGTCATGAATTTTGATGTTTTGCGCGCGTACTTTGTCCACTGCATTCAACAGCACCTCATCATCATCGTACAATCCTAAAAGATATCTTTTCATGAATTCAGTATTTCAGATTCGTTAAATAGCCTGTGGAACAACGTGCGGATCATGACCATGGGATTTTTCATGAGCATGTGCCGCTTTCTTTTGTGCTTCACCGGAAGTTTTCA
This sequence comes from Chitinophagaceae bacterium, assembly GCA_016717285.1. Classification (NCBI taxonomy): domain Bacteria; kingdom Pseudomonadati; phylum Bacteroidota; class Chitinophagia; order Chitinophagales; family Chitinophagaceae; species Chitinophagaceae bacterium. The sequence continues at coordinate 851,392 of JADKFU010000005.1, read as the reverse complement.
TTATGTGACGGATTTCCGCCATTGCGATTACAGGCATTGTTTTGGCAAAAATGAGGAAGGCTGTAAAAAACAACCCGATCGATCCCACATAAATACTGATTTCCACCCACGTTGGAGAATACATTGCCCAGGAGGAAGGAACAAAATCGCGGTGCAGTGAAGTGACAATAATTACAAACCGTTCGAACCACATTCCACAATTGATTACAATTGACATGAAGAAAGTAAACCACACGCTTCTTCTGAGCTTGCGAACCCAGAACAACTGTGGGGAAATTACATTGCAGGTCATCATTCCCCAATACGACCACCAATAAGGACCAAGTGCCCTGTTGGCAAAAGCATACTGCTCATAAGGATTTTGAGAATACCAAGCGGTAAATAATTCAGTGAGGTATGCGCAACCAACGATCGATCCCGTCAACACAATAATTTTATTCATCGACTCAATATGATCAAGCGTGATGTATTCTTCGAGATTCAACACTTTTCTGGTGATGATCATGAGCGTAAGCACCATAGCAAAACCCGAGAAGATGGCACCCGCAACGAAGTAAGGGGGGAAAATGGTAGTGTGCCATCCAGGAATTACGGACGTGGCAAAGTCAAAGGATACAATGGTGTGAACGGATAGCACAAGTGGTGTGGAAATACCCGCAAGTACCAGTGAAAGCATTTCATGGCGTTGCCAGTGCTTAGCTGAACCCACCCAACCGAAACTCAATAGTCCATACGCCCATTTCGCAATTTTTGATTTTGCGCGGTCGCGGATGGTAGCAATGTCAGGAATCAAACCGGTATACCAGAACATTAAGGAAACGGTAAAGTAAGTTGAGATTGCAAATACATCCCACATCAACGGTGAATTGAAATTCGGCCAGAGCGGTCCGCGACTATTCGGATAAGGCAGGTTAAAGAATGCAAGCCAAACGCGACCCATGTGGAATACCGGAAATAAAGCTGCGCAGATTACCGCAAAAATAGTCATGGCTTCTGCAGCGCGGTTTACACCGGTACGCCACTTCTGACGAAAAAGTAAAAGGATAGCGGAGATCAGTGTTCCGGCGTGACCGATACCGATCCACCACACAAAGTTGGTAATATCCCAACCCCAACCAATCGTTCTGTTCAATCCCCAGGTTCCGATTCCAAACCACACTGTCCATCCAATACAAAACAGTCCCCAGCACATCACGGTTGCAGCAATGGATGTAGCAATCCACCAGGAACGGGAAGGCTTTGCTTCCACAGAGCGAGAAATATCATCTGTAATCTGAAGATATGTTTTGTTTCCCTGAATCAACGGCGGCCTTAGGTACGATTCTGCGTGCATGAATATTTTTTTATCTCAACAAAAATCTTCTTCAAAATCATCTGCTTCTACTCATTGATTTCCTTATTTCTGAACAGAAAATCAATCGCGAAGTAATTTATTATGCGTGCTTTTCTGCAGTATGTTCTTTCTTTTCTCCCGGCACCATTTCATCCGTATTCCTCACCTTCTTCATGTAAGCAATGGCAGGACGGGTATTCAGTTCCGCAAGTGTATAGTAAGCGCGACCATCTTCATGGTTTTTACGCACTTCACTCTTCTCATCATTCAGATTTCCAAATGAAATTGCATCGGCAGGACAAGCAGTCTGACAAGCTGATTTCACATCACCTTCCATGAGCGGACGTCCTTCTTTCTTGGCCGTTAATTTACCGTCCTGAATACGCTGTACACAGAAAGAACATTTTTCCATCACACCTCGTGAACGTACGGTTACATCCGGATTCAAAACCATGCGCGTCATCGCATCTGTCATGCCCGGATCCTTGATGCCAAGTGTTGGTATTTTCCAGGGTTCATTCCAGGGGAAAACATCAGCAGTAGTATAATCAAGCCAGTTGAAGCGGCGTACTTTGTATGGACAGTTATTGGCGCAATATCTTGTACCGATGCAACGGTTATAAGCCATTTGATTAAGGCCTTCACTGCTGTGATTGGTGGCAGCAACCGGGCAAACATTTTCGCAAGGAGCATTGTCGCAATGCTGACACAACATAGGCTGGAAAACAACCTGTACATCCTGGTAATCCTGTATCTTATCGTATTCTTTTTCTTTATCGATCGTTCCGTCTTCTCCGGGGAAAGAATAGTATCTGTCAATACGGATCCACGACATCTCATGCACACGCATCACTTCTGTTTTTCCAACTACCGGAATATTATTTTCTGCCTGGCAGGCTATTGAACAAGCTCCGCAGCCAATGCAGGAATTAAGATCGATAGACATTCCCCATTTTGCTCCGGGAAATTTTTGTTCCGGATAAAGCGTCTCTGCCCAGAGATGCTTGAGTTCTTCTTTTTCTTCTTTGCCTTCTTCAGGGTGTTTTTTGTATTCTGATAAAACCGTTTCCTGGATTGCATCGCGCCCTTCAAAACTAAAGTGCGTTTGCGTCATCGCAATCTCGTACTTCTTATTAAGTTTGGTTACCGTAACACCTGAAGCATTGTAATTGCAGGTTTCCCCATTGGAAGTTACAAATGGATAAACATTCTGACCAACACCATCGCCTGCACGACCTGCTTTCATTCTGCCATAACCCAGTGCAATGGAAACGGAAGTATCACCTTGTCCGGGTTGAATATAAATGGGTACTTCTGCGGAAACACTCCCCGCAGAAATTTTAACCATATCGGTAAGATGCTCCACCAAATCCATTTCAAGACCATTGTCTTTCGCGAATTTTGGAGAAACACAGAGATAATTATCCCATACCACTTTTGAAACCGGATCAGGCATTTCCTGTAACCACGGAAGATTTGCATACCGTCCATTTCCCATGGCCACTTTTTCATAAAGCGAAAGTTCGAGGCCATTGGCTTTGGAAGCAATGGCCATTACAGCACCTCCTGCAGCAGCAACATCAATCGTTGAAGTTGAATTAGCAACATTAGCAGTAGTTATTTCAAATGCTCCTTCTTTCACGCACATATCCCAGAATGTCTGCGCATCGCCGTACATGCTTTGAGCAGGATAGACATTCTTCTCCCAATTCTTTTTGATATAAGTATAGTAATCTTCTGTACTACCTGACCAGCGAAGCAAGCTATCCTGAGCCTGGCGTGTATCGAATAATGGCCAGATGACAGGTTGAACCATCGTGAATAATCCTGCTCTGGGTGAAGCATCATTCCAACTTTCGAGATAATGATGATCAGGACAATGGTAGCGGCAAAGTGCTGAAGTTTCATCCGCGCGATCATTGAGTGAAATGGATGTTTCCACTTTCTTTACTGCATCAGTAAAACCTTTTGCATTCATATGATCGTAAGCAGGATTGGCTCCATATAAAACCAAAGCACTTACTGCGCCTTTATTCATTTCATCCATCAACAGCATCATGTCTTTATCACTTGACTGATGTGTGTTGGAATATTGATTCATATTAATAGTGCTGCCGTAACTTCCGAGCATCACATTGATTGCATTTACGATTGCTTGTACGTTGGCATCGTTAGAACCGGCAACCACCAAAGATTTTCCTTTGTTTGCAGCAAGATCAGCGGCGGCGGCACTGATTACTTTTTCCGCCCGGCCTGTAAGCTGACCACCTGCAATTGTTGTTGCGCCCATGGAAGCGGCAAGCTTATTATAAAGCGCAATTACAGCAACCGCTTCTTCCGAAGGCTTCACCACAGCACGTTTGTCAGCATTGGATCCAGTAAGTGAAAGACGTGATTCCACCTGGTAATGCCGGTTCATGTCTGTTTTTTCCGGCGACACTTTCCTGTTGCTCACATATTGACGGGTATATTCAATCGGAGAAATCCAGGTACCCAAAAATCCGCGCCAATGGAAACAATCACATTTGCATTTTCAAAATGATAACCCGGAACAACTCTTTTCCAAAACTCTTTTCATTGGCAACCGCAATACCTGCATAAGAAACAGGATCGTACACCACATGTTTTGCAGTTGGATAAGCAGTTATAAAATCAGCAATTACCTGTTTTGTTGAAGGGCTCAATAAAGTTGGTGTCAATATTCTGATGTTTCCTCCTTTGCCTTGATATCCGCTAAGCGATTACGGATTTCTCCGTCCACCACTTCCCAGGTTGCTTTCTTTCCGGTTACGGTTGGATTTTGAGGACGGGTGATATCGTACAATGAAAGTACAGAAGCCTGCACTCTTGCACTTGTTCCACCAAATAAAAAACGATTCGGAGAATTCTCAGCAATGTGTTTGCTGTTGAGTGGCTCTATTTTAATTGGACGGCCATCACGGGTTTTCACCAATACCGGACAATAATCATTACCATCAAAAAATGACGATGCATAATAATTGGCAACGCCGGGAACAATTTCTTCAGGTTTAATTACATATGGAATTGCTTTGTTAACCGGAATCCGGCAACTCGCAGCTAAAGTAGCGGCTGAAACGCTGAAACCGAGCATCTTTAGAAAGTCGCGTCGGCTTGCAGGTTTGTTGACAACAGATGAATTGAAAATTTCCTCTACGGGCAATTCTTCAACAAACTCCTTGTCTCGCTCTTTCAGAAACCCGGGATCTTCATGCAGCTCCTCAAGTCCTTTCCAGTAGTTTTTTTGTTCCATTCCGAATTTATTTGCGCTAAATCAATAGTGACATTTTTGACATTCCGTACCACCCATCATTTCTTCCGTTACCTTATCAATTTTCCCATTTTTAAAATCCTCATGCAGCTCTGTGTACATGCTGTAATAATTATTGGAACCGAACTGTACATCGGTCTGGCGGTGACAATTGATACACCAACCCATTGACAAGCTTGCAAACTGGTAAACCTGCGGCATGGTTTCAATTGGTCCATGACAAGTCTGACAGGCAATTTTACCAACAGCTACGTGCTGAGAGTGATTGAAATATACGTGATCAGGCAGGTTGTGAATCTTGGTCCACTGTATGGCCTGATTCTTATCAAAAGCTGCATAAATTTTTTGAATTTCCTTTGTTCCGGCTTCACTCTCCCCTTGTTGAA